>DAVI01000007.1:0-1133 GCA_002505495.1 Euryarchaeota archaeon UBA59
GACACCTATGGCGACAACCCGAGCGGCAACCTCGCCGATGACTGCCCCACCGTGAACGGCACCTCGACGATTGACAGGTTGGGATGCACGGACTCAGACTCCGACGGCTGGTCGGACCAGCGAGACGCATTCCCGACCGAGCCGACCCAGTGGAACAATTCGGACGGCGATGCCTTCGGCGACAACTGGAATGACGAGGAGTTGACCTCGGTGTATGCGAGTCTTGGACTCGGCCAGTATGTCTACGGAGCGGTCGACATGGACTACTGTCCGACCTTGCCCGGTGTTTGGACGATTGACAACCCCGGCTGCCCGGACACGGATGGTGACGGTTATTCAGATGTCACCGATGACTTCCCGAACAACCCGACGCAGTGGCAGGACACCGATGGTGACGGCTGGGGTGACAACAGTTCGAGTGGTGCCACACAGCACGATGATCTGCCTTTCGATGAAACACAATACAGAGACCGCGATGGGGATGGTTGGGGAGATGACCCGGATGGCAATTCAGCCGACCAGTTCCCAGATGACTGGACTCAGCAGGTGGATATGGACGGAGATGACTACGGCGACAACTCAAGTGGTAACAATGGTGACGCCTGCCCTGACGAATATGGCACCTCATGGCGAGACAGACTGGGTTGTCCCGACCTCGATGGCGACGGCACCTCTGATGATGGGGATGCCTTCCCGGACGACTGGTCTCAATGGCAGGACACCGACGGGGATGGCCAAGGGGACAACTGGGCTAACCCACACTGGAATGACTCCCGCTCCGACCACTGGCCTGGAGAGTTCATCCCCGGCGCGCAAAATGCTGACAAACACCCGCTAGACCGCGATGGCGACGGCTTCGAGGATGAAGGGGTTGGGCTTGCGGTTCCTCCTTTCGACGATTGCCCAGATGAGCCCGGCCGCTCATGGGGTGACCGAAACGGTTGCCCGGACTTGGATGATGACGGCTGGTCAGACGCCAACGATTTATTCCCTAACGAGCCTACTCAATGGCGGGATAGTGACAGGGATGGATTTGGTGATGAGCGGGCCGGAATAAACGGTGACGACTGCACTACGATTCGGGGCGATTCCGAACATGACAGACTCGGTTGTCCCGATACCGACGGTGATGG
>DAVI01000007.1:1271-3707 GCA_002505495.1 Euryarchaeota archaeon UBA59
GGTCTCGCCGCCGGTCTCGGACTCGGCGCGTTGATTGCGCTAATGTTCGCTATGGTGTTCGCAATTTTCGTGATGAAGATGCGGAGTTCCTCGGAGGATGATGACGAATACGAGGATGACGAGTATGAGACGGAGGCTGACCAAGGCAGGACGAGTCGCGCCGCAGACATCGCTCGCTCGTGGCAAGAGCATGGTACTGCCCCTCCACCCGCTCCTGAGGGTGCAGAACTTGTGACCTCGGCTTCCGCTGACACCGGTGTCCAAAGTGCGACTACCGCCAATGTGGTCTATGCCACACCACCACCTCCTACTCCCGAAAACACCATCTCCTCTCCCTCCGGAAAGTTCCCTGCCGCTCCCATGCCTCCCTCCGAGCCGTTACCGACCACCGAGGAGCAGAGGGCGATTGACACCGCACTTGCGATGTCGCTGCTAGGCGGTTCCATCGAGGAGGACGAAGTCGAGGAAGATGAGGAAGGCGAGGATTTCGAGGTCAGCGAAGACGACGAATCTGAGGGACAGTCAGTCGCCAAGGAAGACGAGGTGGTTCACGCAAACGACGAAGCTGCGGAAGAATCGACCACCGACGACGGCTGGGGCGTTGATGACGACGGTTGGGGCGAGGAAGAGTAGTCGCCGGCTGGCCTACGCTTCGTCGAATTTTGTTAAATCGATGCGCAATCCGATTCGAGATTGGACTTCGGCTCGAATGGCTGCAAGGCCCTCTTCGGTTGTCGCCTCTGCTCGCATGACGAGGATCGGCTCCGTGTTGGAAGGGCGACAAAGATACCACCCCTCCCACTCATCATTTTGGAAGTTGATGCGGATTCCGTCCACGGTAACCATCTCGAAGTCGGCAAAGGATTCCTGCACGAATCGCATCACTTCAACCCTCTCGCCGACTAGAGGAACCTTCGCCTCACCCGTGCTTGGATAGGTCGGGATTTCTGCCAACCGTTCTGAGAATGTTCTGCCTCCTCTCCTCGGTGAGGGTTCGCGCGCAACCAACTCGAGCATGCGAGCGATGCAGTAGAGCGAGTCATCGAATCCAGGCCAGCGGTCGTTGAAGAAGAAGTGTCCGCTCATCTCGCCCGCAAGAGGTGTTTCCGGGGCCTCTCGCAATGCGAGTTTCTGGAACGAATGGCCGGTCCGCATCATCTTCGGGATGCCTCCGTGTTTCGAGATTGTCTCGGCCAGTGAGATGCTGCACTTGACATCGAACAGTACGGTTCGCGCCTCGTCGCTCGCCTCCTCGTCGACTTGGGAGAGAATGTCTGCTGCAAACAGCGCCAAAAGTCGATCTGGATGGATGAAGTTCCCCAACTCGTCCACCATGCCCATGCGGTCGCCATCACCATCGACTCCGATGCCGAACTCTGCCCCATGTTCGACCACCATATCTCCTAGGAGCACCATGTTCGCAGGTCTGGTGGGGTCGGGTGGGTGGACGGGGAAGGTGTTGTCCCAGTCGCAGAGGATACAAGTCGCATCTGCTCCGAGCGCCTTCAGAATCGCCTTGACGAAGGGACCAGGTACAGCGTTTCCTGAATCGACGACCAATTTGACGGCGCGCCGAGGTCTGCCGGAAGATTCGATTATCGCATCGAAATATTGCTCTTGGAAATCCTTCACCTTCACTAGTTCACCCTTCCCAGACCGGAACTCCCCAGCCTCGAAGACTTCACGTAGTTTCTGTAATTCTTCGCCAGCCATCGCGGCCGTTCCGCGACACATCTTGAAGCCGTTGTATTCAGGTGGATTGTGGCTTGCTGTGATGACCACGCCCCCGTCGACATCTAGGGCATAGGTGGCGTGGTAGAGTGCCCCAGTCGGCATTATTCCGAGGTCGTGCACATCGACTCCCGATTCGATCAAGCCTTCGACGAAAGCGGCGTGGAGTTCTGGGCCGGACTCTCGGATGTCGCGGGCCACGGCGAGTGATTCACAGTCGAGGAAGGTGGCGATGGCACGTCCGAGTCGGCGGGCGAATGCGGCTGTCAGCGGGTCGCCGGCAATGCCTCGAATATCATACGCCTTGAAGGCCGCTGCTGCCTTCTCGCGGTCGAGTCCCTCGGGCCACGCCTCGCTCTCCATCGGCTCGCCGACTCGCACCTCGCTAAAAGCGCCTACGGCTGCATATCAACAGCAGTTTTGTTCAATTGCCTGCACGACAATCTCAACTTTTGAGTCCCGAGGCAGTGCAGCGACCTCAAAAGCGGCTCTCGCAGGGGGGATTTCCATCTCACCCACCCAGGCGGCGTAGACCTCGTTCATCGCAGCGAAGTCAGCGATGTCATCGAGCAGCACTTGAACGAAGCAGGCCTCATTCTTGGAAACGCCGGCAGCAGCGAGCAGTGCGTCGATTTTCTCAAGGCACGCGGCAGTCTGTGAGGAGATGTCATCACCTGCTTCCGGCGCAATCTGTCCAGCCAACCA
>DAVI01000007.1:3835-6540 GCA_002505495.1 Euryarchaeota archaeon UBA59
GTGCGCCAATAGCCATTCTCTTCAAGCGGCTTGGCAATTTCGGGCGGTTATGGCTAGGCCGGTGACCTGTTGGGTTCTCGACCACCCAGCCCATCTCCAACTATTCCGGGGCTTCCTAAATGGAGGGTCAAAAATGGATGTCTTGGTGGCAACTCGCCGCCCAGAGGTTGAGGCGATGCTCACCGATGAAACCTCACCACTTCCCACCCGAGAAACGATTTGGGTGGAGCGGCCGGCAGGAGCAGGTCTTCTGCCATTGCAGAAGGAGTGGCGCGCCCTAAGGCGCATACGAGCAGTACGCAAAGTGCTGGTTCGACGTAGAGTTTTGGGACATCCAGTTCAGCGGGTCATTTCGAAGGGCGCACCATTGGAGTTGAGGGCTGCGAAGCGGGCGCGGGTGAGGGAGCGCTGGTACATCACCGACACAGAGATCCACCATTTGGCTCACCGGTTGGCCCTGTCAGCGGCGACCGATGTCGTGGTACCGGCTGATTGGAGAGAGGATTTGGACGGCGGATTTCTATCTGCCTGCAAGAAGCGCGGCACCCGGGTTCACCATTTGGAAGGACACTTGCCACACGCCTATCTTCAGCCACCTCATTCGACTCTTGTGGGCAGCGCCAGTAGGGGTGGAGCGGGCACGGGCGGAGGAATTCCACAGATTTTCCACAGGTCGTTAGAGGGCGGTGGAGCACACGACAAGGCGGAGTTGGTCTCCGCAGCGAGTCTAATTCCTGATTTGGGGATGAAAGTCACGACGATGGCTGAAAACCAGCCCAATGGCGACCCATGGGGATTTCCCGGCCAACTCACAAAGTTCGACGGTGTTCTTTCCGAATCGGTCACAGTCGCCCACGAAGCGGTCTGTCAAGGCGTTCCAACCCTACTTGTCTCCAAGGCGCAGAGGGGTTTTCTCGACCCGTTTCTAGGCGGGGGGCTTCTCTTCCGGGTGGAGTCCACTGTGAAGGGGCCAGCACTCAACAACGAGGTTGCGGCGTGGAGAGAGGCTGTTGTTTCTAGAATGCAGGGTGGAGCGATGCCCGTCGCCTGGAGTGATGTGAAGGAGCAACTTGAGTCACTCTGGGATTGAGCGGGAGTCACGCGTTGGGGATACAGTGGGTCAAGGCCCTGAGCCGATGAAGTAAATCAACATGAAAAACATGATTATCACATCGAAGGCGATCAAAGCCTTCATCCCCTGTGACATACCCCCTTCCGAGACATCCTTTTTCTCGTCCCGACTGACCTCGATGCCGCCGGTTCCTCGAATCACAACATCACGAGTCTGCTTCTTCTCGGACATGTCCAAACTACCGCGCTTGTACACTTTGAATGATTCCCCTGCAGACTCAATTCGACTGCAGCAGTCGAATCACCTGAGCGTGGTCTGCTCCCATCTCTCCAAGGTCGACTTCATCTAGCGCCACCCATTCGGCGTGGGCAGCATCATCACCGGCAACTGGAACAGATTCGGGTGCCACCTCGACGGCATAGAAGATGGTGACGACATGACCGCGCGGGTCACGCGCGGGCTCACCTCGTACCGAGATGATTCCCGTGACTTTTCCTTCGACTCCACACTCCTCGGCCAACTCCCTAACCACTGCAGTTTCGGGGTCCTCGCCATAGTCGACGAATCCACCCGGAAACGCCCAGCACCCCTTCCAAGGCTCTTCGCCTCGTCGAATCAGCAGCACCTCGAGGCCGTCCTCGCCAGTTCGCACGGCGACCGCATCGACCGTCAGCGCCGGATTCCGATAGCCGCCGTCATCTCGTTCGGCCACGCTCACAATACCGCCCCCAACGACTCACAATCCGTAGCGCCGCTTGCGTTTCTGGTAGGAGTCAATCGCCTCATACAGGTCGTTTCGGGAGAACGACGGCCAGTGCACATCTGTGAAGTGCAGTTCGGAGTAGGCGATTTGCCACAACAGGAAGTTGGAGATGCGCTCTTCTCCCGAAGTCCGAATCACGAGGTCGGGGTCGGGCAGGTCGGCGGTGTAGAGGCGGTTTGAGATGGCGTCAGTGTCGATGGCGTCGAGAGATATCTTTCCTTGCGCATGGTCGTCGGCGAGTTCCCTCACGGCGTCAACGATCTCCTCTCGTCCGCCATATGCGAGGCAGACCGTGAACAGGAAGTTGGTGTATTCACCGGTTTTCTCCTCGGCGACTTTGATGGCGTTCTGCACTCTTTCAGGAAGCAGCTCCAACCGTCCGACTGCTTGCACCTTAACTCCGCTGGAGTGGATTTTAGGGTCCGAACAAATCTCCTGAAACCCGGTGACGTAGAGGTCGTAGAGGGTGTCCAACTCGTCATCTTCTCGGCCGGTCATATTCTCTGTTGAGAGCGCATAGACCGTAAGATAGGGAATCTTCAGGTCGAGGATCCAATCCATCACCTCCTTCAACTTCTCCTTGCCGTGCTGGTGGCCTACCTCCCGTCCCAACTCCTGGGACCAGGCGAAGCGGCGATTGCCGTCCATGATGATGGAGACATGCTGTGGCATCTCGCTGCGCTTGATTCGGTCTCGTAGCCTGTTAGTCCTAACTCGGTCCGTTCTGGAGATGATGCTGTAGGCGTAGCGAGAATTTGCGAGGTATCGGGCCGGGCCGCGTATGATGCGCCACTTCAGGAGCCATCTCGCGGTGCCGTCGAGTGCTTGGCCGATGCGTCCCAATCAATCCCCTCATCCGCTGCACACAGG
>DAVI01000007.1:6666-7082 GCA_002505495.1 Euryarchaeota archaeon UBA59
GACCCAGCCGACCTCATGGTCACCAGTGATGCGGAGTCGGTCGAGGAGTATCTGGCAGGACTTCCCGATGACCGTCGGGAGATGTTGTCGGCGGTTCGCGATATGGTGAATCGAAGCATTCCTGAAGGATATCAGGAGCGAATGAACTGGGGCATGGTTGTCTGGGAGGTTCCATTGGAGGTAGAGCCGGACACCTACAACGGTGAGCCGCTGATGTTTGCTGGATTGTCCAGCCAGAAGAGACACATCTCACTCTACATGATGCCGGTCTACCAGGATCCGTCGAAGTCGGAGAGGTTGCTCGCCGCCTACGAGAAGATGGGTCGCAAGCCCAACATGGGCAAGTCGTGCATCCGCTTCACGAAGTTGGAGCATCTTCCGATGGATGTTCTCAGCGAATTGATTTCCGAGTGCGA
>DAVI01000007.1:7285-8635 GCA_002505495.1 Euryarchaeota archaeon UBA59
CCAAGTCAGACTTCGAGTTTCCAGCATATCCGAAACCTTTCTCTCCAAATCGCTCAACCAGTGCGGCAGCCTTGTTTCTCCCTGCCAAGTTAGGTCCCAGGTCGGTGGCCATGACGTCTTGGAAGAGCCCAAGGTGGTCGGATATCCTGTCCGCGACCGCGCGTGTGGAGGCGGTGCAGAGAATGAGGGTGCGACCGTTTGCGTGTTGCTCTCTTAGCCAGGTCATGAACTCCTCGTGATAGGTCAGTTCGGAGGGCTCGAAATTGAGTTTTTGCCCGAGTTTGAACTTCCATTGCGGCCTTTTCCCGGTGATTTCCTTCAGTATGACCCACGGAATCAGCCATGGGCGCCTGAGCAAGACCCTCTTGATGGTCAGCGCAGACATGTCGGTGAGGATGATGGTGCCATCCAAATCGACGGCGAGCGGCAGGTCAGACATCTCTCTCCCAGCACCCTCTCGCACCTCGACCCTCTGTGAATGCTTCGGGCATGGGCCGGCTCCGCAGAAGCAAAGGACGCGAACCCTTGGGACGGACGAGGGAGCGACATGGGTCCGAGATTGTCCGTAGAGCAATTCTCCGATGCGGATTGGTTTCCCTCGGGGATTGCTCAGGCGATTGACCCGGCCGCTGAGCAGGCGCCGCTCGGCTTTGAGGCGTGGCGACTCCACACCATCCACGACAGCCACCTGATGGTTTGGCCGAGTGGCGACTTGGGTGAAATCTCTTGGTGGCAGCGGATGCTACCTGTCGGCGGCGGCGGAAAGCGGTGGGGTGAGGCACCCGATCTGACCTCTGCAACCGTTGAGAAGAGCGAAGGCTGGGGTGGGCCAACCTACGAAATTCGTGAGGGCTCGGGGCGGCGGCTAGTAGCCAAGATATTGCCGCTCGATGAGTGTGGCCACGGTTGCACACTTGCTGAGTTGAGCAGTGAACTACTCGATTCGGCAACCGGCGGAATTCAATGGAAGGGGCGGGACCTCGTGCTCTTCTTTCGCAGCGAGTCGGGCAAGACCGCTGCCGAGTTGGCTGCAACCGAACTCACTGCGGGTGACTTTTCGGGAGCGATGGCGATTTGCAGTGAGAGCGGTGGTCTTCTGGGCAGATTCCACCAAATCGCCTTGGATCGGCGTTCCCTTCCAAACGACCAGAGGCGGTGGAACGGACGACTGAAGGAACTCGAACAGCGGGTGGTCAGCAACACGCTATGGCGCGCACCCCACTCATCAGACACGCGAGCGACAATCAGCCACCGAAACTTCGGACTAGAGAGTGTCAGAATCGACGAGCAGGGTGATTACCATCTTGCCGGCTGCTTCGACGGCGTTCCAAACGCCATCCTTCCCAGAAC
>DAVI01000007.1:8740-13402 GCA_002505495.1 Euryarchaeota archaeon UBA59
TCTCGCACATTGATGAGCAGCGGCTACGCAAGGCGTTCTTTGAGGGATGGCGGCAGGAGGCACCCGCCCGCGCTCGTTCCTCCAAGGCTCTTGACAGTCACAAGGGCGGGGTTCCCATCTGGGAGTATGAGCAGGTGCTAGAGGAGGCCGCATCTGCATTGGCGTGGGGGAAGGAGGTTCCTCCGAGAACAGGGTGGTGGCTCGACCATGTCAGCCGAATCCAGACTTCGATGTACGCCTCGAGGACTCTCTCCGCAGGTTCTCTAGCCTGTGCGTTGGGGGCCCTCTTTGCGCCGTTCGCAACTCAGTGGGTAGCAGCCCTATCGGACAGGATTGCGTTGACATTAGCCCTCGCCGGAGCCTCTCTTCTGCTACGCTGGCTCTACCGACAGCGAGCACCGCCGCCCTACTAGTCAAGGCGTGTGAATTTCCCGTCTTGGTAGTCGTATGAGCGTGGGATGCCGGTTGGAATCTCGAGCGAGAGGACCTCTTCTCGGGTGAGCCCTTCGATGTGCATAACGATTGAGCGCAGTGAGTTGCCGTGTGCTGCCACAAGAATCGTCTTTCCAGACTCCAAATCGGGGATAATCAACTCCTCAAGACAGGGAATCGTCCGTTCCGCGCAGGTTTCCAGGCTTTCGCCTCCCGGGGGTGGGACATCGTACGACCTCCTCCAGATGTGCACCTGTTCGGCCCCGAACTTCGCTCTGGTCTCGTCCTTGTCGAGTCCCTGGAGGTCGCCATAGTTGCGCTCGTTGAGTCGCCAGTCCTTGACGGTCGGTGGGTTGTTTGACGTGGTGTTGAGGGCCATCGCAATCTCGGCGGTTCTTTGGGCACGAATCAGGTCGCTCGTGTAGACGACATCGAAGGCGATATCAGCCAATTCATTGCCCGCCCGTCCGGCCTCCTGCTCGCCAATCTCGGAGAGGTCGACATCGGTCCAGCCGGTGAACCTGTTCGTCGCGTTCCACACAGACTGTCCATGCCGAAGCAGGACCATGAGGGCCATCTGGGTTCACTCCACGGCGCGCCTGACTCTCGGCTCGTAGAAGTTCAGACCGAGGTCGCCCGCGCTCTTGCTGACTTCAAGCAGGAACTTCTCCCGCTCCCGCTTCTCTTCCAAGCCACCGCTGACATCCCAGTAGAGGTTGACTGCAACTTCAATGGAATCCTTCGAGATGGCTGAGAGAATGGCATACGAATCGCCCGACTTCTGGGTCTTTGGGTTCTTGTTGATCATCTCCTCGATGCTGCGGCAGAACTTCTCGATGGCAGCCGAATCGCTGTCGAGGTCGAGGTAGAAGGTCGGCAGGTATCTACGCCAGCGGCGCTTACCGAAGTTTTCAATCTCCCTGTTCACCAGTCGCGCGTTAGGTAGGGTCACCACCGTGTCGGCGCTGGTGCGAATCTGGGTTGTTCGAATACCGATTTCGAAGACCTCGCCTTCAGCAGAACCCACTTTGATCCAGTCGCCCATTTTGAACGGACGGTCAAGCAGAAGGGTGACTGCACCGAATATGTTGCCAATCGTGTCCTTCGCTGCAAAGGCGAGTGCGAGCCCACCGACACCTAGTCCCGCAACGATGGTCGCGAGGTTGAAGTCGAATGCCTGTGCGACTGCGAGAACACCGAAGATGAGGATGATGAAGCGCAGAATCGATTGCATGGCGGTGATGAGGGTCTTCTCAGTTCCATCGAGCGTGCCATCCTTGTCCCACCAGAGCACGGCCATCTCGACAAGTTCGACCAGCCGCATCAGACCGAGAATTGCGCCTATCAGGAAGGTTGCCTCACCAAATGAGGTCAGCCAGTATTCGTAGGTCGCCGGAAGAACCACCACAGCGCCCTCTCGCGCGGTCTCCGCTCCGAGTTGTTCGACCAACTTCCACCAGACGAGTCCGGCTGCTGACGCCCCGAAGGGGGAGCGTGCACTGCTCTCGAACTCGTCGACGTTATCCATCTGCGCTGTCCAGCGCCGCAACAACTTAGGAAGCAGGTACATCGCCAACTGGCGCGCAACCATGCCGACGATGAAGATGCCCAGAAACGCAGCCCAAACCCCCGTTTGTACTCCAAAAACCGGGTTATCCCATCCGGGAACCAACTGAATGAACGCGTCCATCGAACCGGCCGAGCAGCCGTTGCTTGAAAAGCCAACGGGCGGCGGCGAACTGCTCAGAAGTAGCCTAGCGTAATGGCGTATGCTTCAAGTGGGGGTGAAGGTTGGACACCTTCGGTGTCCGTGGTGCGCAGAGCAAAGGCGGTGATTCTAGCCCTCTTGATGGTCAACTCGATGCTGCTCATCGGGACTCTGGGAACGGCACAGGAGGAGCAGTCGGAGGAGTCTTCGCAGGAGGAGCCGGAGGGGGAGGAGCCCGAGGACCTGTGGTCTGAGGAGTACATCAACCAAATCTTTCCCTGGGGCGGCAACGACCGGGTTCAGTTCAACGAATACCATGACTACTTCACGATGAAGGCGCGCATGGAACAGCTGGCACTGGCCAACTCCGACATCATGGAGTTCCACGAGGGAATGCCCGGCGGAACCAACGCACGAGGCATCGAGATGGACTCCGTCTCATACGAGGGGACCTTCTATCGTCATGCGAGTCCGTGGGTGAAGTTCACCGGTGGACAGGATGGCGTCCAAGGCGGCGAGTGCAACGACTTCGTCGGTGACTGCGGGAACTACGCCGACCGCCCCGACGTGATGTTGGTCGGCAACCACCACGCCCGCGAATGGATGTCCTACACGGTCGCGATGCTCTTCATCGAGACTGTCGCCTACTACTATGGCATGCCCGGTGAGGACAATGATGGAGACGGGCTCATCGATGAGGACCCGTGGGGCGATGCTGACGGTGACGGCATCCTTGACGACGACGGTGACTGTCTTCGCCTCAACGCCTCCAATCAGGACTACAACGGTGATGGCATCCCTTGCGGCCCCGGCGACCTCGGAGTTGACGAGGACTTCTCAGAGCAGTGGATAACCGACCTCGTCGACAGCCGCGAAATCTACATCATTCCGATGCTCAATGTCGACGGCAACCGCTACGACCGCGAGGAGTACTGCGGCGAGACCGCTTGGGAGAACTGCCGAACAAGCGGCTGGAGGAAGAACCTGCGAGACAACACGGTAACAGGATTCACTCCGATTCCCGACACCGACGAATCGGTCGATGAGGGGTGCGACGGAGTCGACCTGAATCGCAACTACCAGTTCGAGTGGGGTGCGCCGCTGGGCGCGACGGGCCCGCTGATCCCTGGCATGTGCTACGCCAGCGGCCCCAACAACGACGTCTACAACGGACCGGTGGAGACCACCGACAACGATGGTGACGGCAGGATAAACGAGGACCACGTCGACGGCAAGGACGACGACGGTGATGGCAAAGTCGACGAGGACTGGATGGGTGGAAACTCGGAGCCAGAGACTCTCTTCATCCAAGACCTGACCGAGATGAACGACGACGACGGCAACGGCGCCTCGGACTTCAAGGCGACAATCACCTGGCACTCGTACTCCAACCTCGTGCTCTATCCGTGGGGACACTGCACCAACTGCGCCGCCACGGACGAGGCGGAGCTCATCTATCACGGTGCGAGGATGGCGGAGAGGACGAACTACGAGAACATGCAGTCGAGTGACCTCTATCCGACGACGGGAGACTTTTGCGACTGGCACTACGGAGTCCATCGCTCGTTCTGCTACACGATTGAGATCGGCGGCAACCAAGACGGATTCCACCCGCCTCCAGAGAACATCAAGCACCTCGCAGTGCTCAATCTCGGAATCCCGTTCTACACCGTTGAGTTCGCCGACAATCCGGTCGAGAGAGCCCGAATCGGCATCGAAAACGCCGGGCGCGCCCAATGGGTCACCTCCCCGGAGAACCTATCCATTCCCGATGGCGGCCCGATTCCGGTCGAGATGTGCGTGCACCCGGTCTTCCCATGGTCCGAGAATGTCAAATCCTCCTATGTCCGTTGGCGGATGGTCAAGCCGAGCCGGCTGCAGAGTGACTTTGGTCCAAAGGAGTGGAAGGCGGAGCCGTGGCAGAACACGGCATTCCTGCAGACTGAGGCGGACTGCAACCTGAGCGACGGAGGCAACGGCTCACTCATCGTCGCCTACCTGCCCGTGCCGGACGACACCAGCGGACAGCTGCACTACAAGGCGACGCTCGGCACGATGTCCGGCACGTATCCCTTCGAATATCCTGCTCAAGGCGCCTACTACACCACCTCGATTCCCTACCGCGCTCCCTTCGGGAGCGCCATCTTGGCGATGCTACTGTTTTTCATTGTAGTCGGTTCAGTGTGGGGCGGGCTTGGAATCTGTCTGAAAATCATGGCCGACAGCGGAAAGGAAGAGCCAGCCCTCGGCAAGCAAGAGGCACAGAACTGACGGAGGCACTTTTCCATGGAGAAGGGGAGTGAGAAGGGAAGTGACCAGTTCAGCGGTCGCATCGGCCTCATCTTCGCAGCGATTGGCGCGGCGATTGGAACTGGCAACATCTGGCGCTTTCCTCGAATGGTCGGCGCCAACGGTGGAGGAACCTTCCTCATTCCATGGCTATTCTTCCTCTTCATCTGGTCGATTCCACTGGTGATTGCAGAGTTTGCCATCGGCAAGCGTGCGAGGACCGGGACCGTGGG
>DAVI01000007.1:13548-14228 GCA_002505495.1 Euryarchaeota archaeon UBA59
GACGTCTGGAACGCATTTCTGCAGGACCCGTATCAGGTGATAATGTTCCAGTTCATCGTGATTGGAATCACGGTACTGGCAATTTGGAAGGGGGCGAAGGCCATTGAGAAGGTGAATGTCTGGATGATGATTTCACTCTTCATCATGCTGGGTATCACTCTGATTCTAGCACTGACAATGGATTGGAGCGACCGTTCCCTCGACGGAGCCATCTTCATGTTCAGCGTCGACATGGAGATTCTCGCCAAGCCGGAGACTTGGATAAACGGCCTCTCCCAGTCGGCTTGGTCCTGTTCGGCAGGCATGGGAATGGCAATCACATACGCCGTCTACATGCAGAAGGACGAGGACACGGTTTTGAACGCCGCAACGATGGGGCTGGCCAACAACAGCATCTCAATCATCGCCGGGCTGGCGGTCATCTCGGCAATCTTCGCGGTGAGTGACGACCCTCTCGCGGTGGTCACGGGTGGTAGTTCCGCCATCACCTTCCTCGCCCTCCCCGAGGTCTTCGCACAGGCACCCGGTGGGGCTGGTGGTCGTTGGCTGATGATGACCGCGTTCTTCCTCGGCCTCTCATTTGCGGCGCTGACTTCGATGATAAGCACGGTCGAGTTGTGTGTGCGCAACTTCGTCGACCACGGCATCGAGCGCAACAAGGCTGTGGCCTTCACCGCCAC
>DAVI01000073.1:0-171 GCA_002505495.1 Euryarchaeota archaeon UBA59
GGCCCACGCGATGAACCGATGGATCTGTCCAGTCAAATCACCATCCCCGGTGATGATACTCTGGGCTCATTGGCTATATTCCCCGACGGAATGCCTCCATTCATCTCCTGTGGAGGGGTCTTCTATCCTGAGAAGGCAGTATTCGACATCGGTCTAACCCTTGGCGGACTC
>DAVI01000073.1:312-6316 GCA_002505495.1 Euryarchaeota archaeon UBA59
TCGGACAGCTAGCCAGTGCGTGGGTAATTGGAATATCCATGGTGATGATTACCCGTCACCCCTTCGACGTCAGTCTCATGACGCATCTTTTCTATGCGATGAACATCTTCCATGGTAGTTACATCTGGGGCATTTTCATCGCGGTCTCTCGAGGCCAATTGGACCAATCCCTAACCTATCGGAACTGGAGCGTGAACAATATTCGCTGGGTTTTGGCAGGCTCAGGGATTCTCTCGTTCATACTCATGAGCATCATGATTCCAACTGGTAACTTCGCCATCGCCGCCTTCTTTGAGTGGACCATGACCTTTGCAGCAGAGGGGCAGGCTCTGGCCCTTCTTCCGATTCTCGCGCTTGCAGGCTCGATAGAGGAGGAATGAAGATGGCAGTATCATTGTTGATCATTTCTGAACCAGACATAGCCTCGACAATTCAGGGGGAGGCGCTGTTAAGCCGAGGCGGTTGGACTGAAACTACCTCTGTCGAAGGTGACAGGGCGTGGGCCCACGACACTGCTCCAGTTCACATCTGGTGGCTCAATGACCGGGTTCTCTGGCAGGACGGTTTGGATGAACGGTATGAGGCGGGCGCGAAAGTCGAGGTGTCGGAGGTCATCTTCCTCTCTCGGCACTTTGCGGCGAGTGGACGCCCGAGTCTGACCTTGCACGTCATCGGAGTGCCCGGCGAGTCACCAGTTGGTGAGGCGGCCGAGTTTGGCGGCGTCAAGGGTGAGGTGGTCCTGCCCAATCCACGGTTTGCGTCGTGGTTTCGTCGGATGTGCCAAGCTGCAGAGGACCACTCGCTGACTTCTGAGTTCGAGTTGACCATCGAGACCACGCATCACGGACCGAGCCTATCGGTTCCGACCCTGTTCGTTGAAATCGGCTCATCCGAGTCGCATTGGGACCGGCGTGATGCGGCTGAGGCGTGGGCTGACGTCATCACCGAAGGGCTCGGGCTCGACGGCGGTGGCGGTCTTGGCGACTGGGCTGCG
The DNA here is from genome assembly GCA_002505495.1 of Euryarchaeota archaeon UBA59. Classification (GTDB taxonomy): domain Archaea; phylum Thermoplasmatota; class Poseidoniia; order Poseidoniales; family Thalassarchaeaceae; genus MGIIb-Q1. The sequence goes on from DAVI01000073.1 coordinate 1,307, forward strand.
TTATCGGACGCTGAACGGGTCACTGCGAAAGTGATGCTCGGTATCGGCGGCGGCCACTATGCTCCCCGCCACACAGATGTTATTCGCAAGACCAACTGTTGGGCGGGCCACCAAATCGCTGGTTACGCACTGGAGATGGAACGGCCAGACGACCCCGATTGGGAACCCACCTCAGGGCCCCTCCCTGCGGGCCAATGGGCCCATTCGATTCGAGTCTGTCTAGAGAGCACCCGAGAGGCATTTCCAGGAGGCCAAATCATAGCTCATCTCGACCGAAAATCGTTCAAGGGGTGGCAGCGGCAATCCATCAAGCGGCTCTGCGCCGAACTCGAGATTTCCATCGGTCGGACCAGAGATTTCGACTGAATAGCCATCGGTAATCGTCAAAGGATTGACGCGCTGTTCTGCCATGCGGGGCGAAAGCCATGGGTCTCTTCGGTCGCGTCGTTGTTCGCGTTTTACCGGTGATGCCGCGCTTCATCGTCGGGCTTGTGGCCAAGCGTTATGTCGCTGGTGAGGACTTGGAATCAGCAGTCACCATCATGAAGAATCTCGGTGCCAAGGAGGGCTGCTCGTTCACCATCGATGTTTTGGGTGAGGAAATCTCGAACATGGAGGAAGCGAAGCACTTCGTCAATGAGTATGACCGACTGATCGACGCCATAGTCGAAAACGACCTCGAAGCAAACCTCTCGGTCAAACCGACCGCCTTCGGACTTCTCATCGACGAGCAGAAGGCCTACGCCAACATGGAGGCTCTCTTCGCTAAGGCGGCGGAGCACGACATTTTCGTCAGGTTGGACATGGAGGACCATCGGGTGACGCAGGCCACCATCGACATCGTTCTGCGAATGCATGGAAAGGGCATAACCAACGTAGGAACGGTACTGCAGTCTCGGCTCTTCCGGACGCCAGACGATGTACGAGCAGTCTGCAATGCCCTCGGACCGCAAGCGGACTTCCGACTCTGCAAGGGCATCTACCTCGAACCTGAAGATATAGCCCACACGAAGTACCATCCAATCAACACCGCATTCGCTGAGTCTCTCTCGCTGATGCTCGACTCTGGCGCCTATGTAGGAATTGCAACCCACGACAAGCCGCTCATTCACGACGCGCTCGAACAACTCAGGTCGCGCGGCATGACGCCAGAAGGTCCGGACCCTAGAGAGGGTGCTGGGCCAGCTCGGCCAGGTAAGGGTGCTGGATATGAGTTTCAGATGTTGCTCGGAATCAGAGGTGAGATTCGAAGGAAGTTGCGCAAATCAGGCCATCCGGTTCGCGTCTACATCCCATATGGAGAGCGGTGGTACGAATACAGCATGCGACGGCTGCGAGAGAATCCCGATGTTGCCGTTCACATCACCAAGGCGTTCCTGATGCCGTGGACGAATCGGCGTTGAGATTGAGAGCAGGTGCCGTTGAACGGACCTACTCCTCTCGATAGCGACTGAAGTTGGAATCTCGAACCCGCTGTTGGTGCTCTTCTCGGCCCTCGAACTCCTGACCTCGCCAGCGACCCCGCTCCCTGCGCTCGCGCTCCTCCAACTCCCACTCGCTCTGAGGTTTGTGAAGGAAGATTCGCCGAATCCGGCTCGCCGCCAACTTTCCCGTAAGCCTCCTACCTTGTCCGGTGTGTAGGGCCCGTATTCGCCATTCCTTTCCTTCGTGGACGAACATGTTTCCACAGTGGAACTCCTGGTCAGGTTCACAGATGATGGAGTCAGAGAACGAATAGTCGGCGTCGGTGAAGGTCATCTTGACCCTCACTCGGTCTTTGCGAACCGCCCAGACCACATTGATATCGCTAGCTGCGGCCGTTTTCAATGATGTGGCATCGTCCATCTCAAGTCGGGTTATCTCCCACTCCGCATGGTCATGCTCAAACACATCGCCGGTGGTGAATCGCTCGTCACCATCTACTTCGATGCTGGCTCGGCGACTGTCGGCCCCTTCAGAGAGCGTGAAATTGACTGAGACCCCCTTTGGAGGTCGAACCATGACAGTGTGAACTTTTGAGCAACCTTCGCAACGAACAAGATGGTCGACACCGCTTCCGCGCTCGGTTGTCCGCAGGATCTCATGTCCCTCCTCATTGCCGCAACCGGGGCAGAGAGTGATGTGCTCCACCTCCTCGACAGCATCCTCGGAGTCGACCATGATGCCGGGCGAGCGCCCATCCCTCTTCAAGGCGACCCTTTGGGGAAAACAGTGTAGTGGCAAGGCTTGAACCGGAACCTCCGGCAGCGAGTAGCATGGAGAGCGAATCAGAGGAGCCGGAGCACCCTCTGGATGGGTTGCTCTCCAAGCATGATGAACTCGTGCGCAAGGAGCCGCAAATAGCCGCTAACATCGGTGAGCAACTCAAGCACATGGACCTCGAATCGCTGCCGCTAACCGTGCGCCGTCGAATCCGCGATGTGGCGGCTCGGCACAAACCTGCAAACGTAGTCGAAGTTGGCGCTGGCATCGGCCATCTCTCCGCATGGCTATTCGATTTGTGGCAGGATGAGGAGTTCCGCCCTGACCGATACGCCATGGTCGAGGCGGGGGGCAAGTTCGGAATCATCCTCACTCGCCTCATGCGACGCTACGAAGCGAGCAAATGGGCAGATGTCGTGGTCGCTGAATGGCTTGACATCGTAGCCAATGTGAACGCCTGGAATGCTGCATTCGCTACCACCCCCGACATCGCCGCCCTAGAAGCGCCGCCTATCCCACACCCAATCGACCTCTGCATCGTCGATGTCGGCTGGAAACGACAGGTCGAGTGTGTCATGGCTGCAATCCCTCTACTATCCAATAACGGTCTTCTGCTGACCAACGAGCCGGATGTCCCGACAGGTGACTTGGCAAGTCTGGAGGGTGATGAGGCGAGTTCGGAGGAGGCGAAGGTGGCGGCGTTCAACGAGTGGATCACCCTCGTGAAGATGCTGAACGACACTCACAATGTCGGTTTCGTACCAATGTTCGGCGGCACTCTAGTAGGAATCCAACGCAAAGGCTGACTACGCTGCTGCACTCAACAAGGCGGCTGTGTCCAAGTGACCGTATCCATAGTGGTCGTCGTGCCCCGACTGGCCTACAGAACTCGATTGAATCCAATCCTTCACGTCGCTGATTGCTCCCGAGCCACCAGAACTGCCGTCGTGTCGCAGGTCCTCCCGCTGCTCCAACAACAACCCGAGAGCACCTGACACCCATGCTGTCGAAGCCGATGTGCCGGAAGCGTGGCCCCACGCGGTATCGAACTCGCTGCCCTCTGTTAGGAGGATTGGGACCTCATGGCCAGGAGCCACCAACTCCGGCTTCTGATCTGGGTCGAACCTCGGGGCAATAGGTGGGAGTGGGAGGAAGCGGCCATTGTTGTCGCCTACACTCGAACCGCTCCAGATTTGGCCGTTGCGATCGATGCCACCCACGCAGATGACATCCTCGAATGAGCCGGGACTCTCGACATCCCCATCGTCATGGGCACCGTCGTTGCCGGCGGCTGCCACTACAAACACGCCGGCGTCAAGTGCGTCCTCAACCGACTCCTCGAGTTGATCGGTGGAGGCGAGGATGAAGTTGAATCCGGGTTCACCACCCAAACTGAGTGAGATGATGTCAGCACCTTGTTCAACGCACCAATCGACCGCTGCGGCGATGGTCTCGTCAACTCCCTCTCCGGTCGAGCCAATCGCCTTGGCCACGAGAAGTTCAACACCGGGAGATACTCCCTTCATCCACCCATCAGCCCAAATCAGGCCAGACATCGCGGTGCCGTGACCTTGGTCATCGTAAGGTTCTCCACGGTCATTGATGAAATCCTTCCAGCCAGCAAGTTGCTTACCCGCGAAGTCGACATGTCCGAGTTCGATGCCGGAGTCAACCACACAGGTTCGCACACCCGAACCATCCAATCCCGTGACATTGTCGAGACCCGAGATGGTTCGAAACTCATCCTGCCAGTCGAGGTAGTCTGGATGTGGCCGACTGAGAACCTCCTGATTGATAACTTGAATCAGCCAATAAGCAATGGAAGATGAAATAATCAGTATCAAGCCGACTGATACCGTCGTCACTATGACCTTGAAATGAGGGTGTTGGTGAATCGGACGGGAACGGCTTGGCTCAGCCAATTCGGGCATCTCCGTCGACTCCCAATCGACCGGCTCTGCATCACTCACGGCCCCTTGTGCGCTGCATCCCCCCTTCAATCTCTCGCGCTCGCGAGAGTCAGGAAAGGGCGTTCACGGCATCGCTGAAGATATCGGTGAAGTGTCTGCACTCTTCTTCGGTGTTGTAGAGGTAGACGGAAGTCCGCAAGCTACCAGCCATCAGATTACGCGCTTGGAACCAACCGTTGACGCAGTGGAAGCCGCTGCGAACCATGACTCCACCCGCCTCGTCGAGTACGATGGCGAGGTCGTGCACATCGCACCCTTCTACGGTCAGCGCGGTTATTCCCGCTCTAGCCGCGGCATCCGCAGGGCCAATCAAGTCCACCCCGGAGATTCCGGCCACACCATCGGTGATGATGCGATTCAAGGCGACTTCATGCTCCTGAAGTTCAGCCAAATCTATTCGGTTGAGGTACTCGATTGCCGCCCCAGTTCCGGCGATTCCCGCATAGTGGCCCAGTCCGCCCTCAAGCCGCGCCGGGCCGGGCACGAAGTCCAGCGTGGTTTCGCTCGCCATTGAGACTGTCTGACCACCACCCGAGATGGTTTCGAGATTCGCCAATGACTCCTCCCTTCCCCATAGTACCCCCATTCCACTAGGACCGAGCATCTTGTGGAGGCTGAAGGCGAGGTAGTCGCAGTCGAGGGTGGAGACGTCAGTAGGTGAATGGGGCACGCTCTGGGCTCCGTCGACGAGAACAATCGCACCGTGGTCGTGAGCAATCTTGCAAATCTCCGGGACCGGGACCGAGACGCCGTCCAGATTGCCTAACTGTGCCACTGCGACCAAGCGGAGTGATGCGCCCGCTTTTGCGCACGCGGCCTCGAACGCTTCGAGGTCGAA
>DAVI01000073.1:6433-6669 GCA_002505495.1 Euryarchaeota archaeon UBA59
AGTTGCAACCAAGGGACCAGATTGCTGTTGTGCTCTCGGTCGGTTGTCAGGATGACATCTCCCTTCTGCCAGTCTAGGCCGTACGCGACCTGATTGATGGCGGCTGTGGCGTTGTGGGTGAACACGACCTCATCCCGCTCAGCTCCAATGAAGTCAGCCACCGCTCTTCTCGTCCTCATTACCATCTGTGTGACTGCGGAACCCCATCGATGTGGACTGCGGCCTCCGCATCCTGG
>DAVI01000073.1:6856-7387 GCA_002505495.1 Euryarchaeota archaeon UBA59
GCCAGATGGTCGATGACCGGAGCACTGGTCCCACAACTTTCACAGGAGACCCGAGTTGGCAGTACCTTGGAACAGGCTGGGCAGCGCGCCCCGGGACTGCCGATTCCATCACATGAGTCGTCGCCGCAGGTGACCTCGAGTTCACCTGTTGCAAGCCTGCTGACGGCAGTCACCTCTCCGCAGGCCGGGCAGGAACCACGTTGCCGTGTGACTACACTGTCCTCACCCCGCAACCCGCGACTAACTTCACGAGCGCGGTCGGATTCTATCGCCTCGCCGGCGGCGCCCAACATCATCTGCGGGAACCATAGAACATGGAGCAGCGTGAAGATGCTCGCAACACCGGTGACAAAGTAGAGAATTCGTATAGGCCAAAGATCTGATGGGTCGCGCAGCGCGATGGCATGAGCACCGCTCCAACCGTTCACCAGTACAAGGAGCCCCCAACTGATTAGCACCGCACTCCAAGCGATCAGGCTGTGGTCACGCATCGCCTGTATCATCTGCCGCGGGTCCGGGTGGCTATGCTTG
>DAVI01000073.1:7482-8674 GCA_002505495.1 Euryarchaeota archaeon UBA59
ATCATCCCGAATTGAACCGCCACCCAAGCGATTAGCAGGTAGAAGGTCTGACCTCGCATAAGAGGGAAATCGGCCATCAACCGGTAGACGAAAATCACCCAAAGCCCGTAGCTGACCATCAGCATCGCAAAGGCTTGCCAGACCACCGCATTCATTCCGGAAAGTCCCACTTGCCAGATGTCCCCGCCGCCGGAGAGTTCGCCGCTGTTGAGGTCCCAGGAACCGAACAGGAATGCCAACGAACCGACGAGCAATGTGACGATATGGCCCCGGTCCCAAGTCTCGCTGACCTTCTTGTAATGGAATAGTAATTCCACCTTCAGTTCGTGCAGAGGGATGAGCCATGTCTGCTCCAAGGAGAGGCGCTGTGTCAAACGAAGTTCCGAGAGTCTCAGACCGGTGTGCATCTGCTCCCCTTCGGGTGTTGAATCAACCGCATCACCGATGGGCTCGTCTGATGGCTCCGCCTCATCCATCGGCACTCGGATTGAGGCTGAGCGGATAAGCGCACACCCCTCGCGAGGTCGTAGACCTCGATTCAAAGCGCTCCGGCAGAGCGCGGAATTGGCGCCGAGAGGGAGATTTGAACTCCCGCGGGACGAACCCACGTGATTTCCAGTCACGCGCGATACCAGGCTATGCGATCTCGGCTATGTTCACGGCGACCGGCGACCCCCCTTTCATGGTGGCGATTGACAGGTGCTCAGACCCACACCGATTGGGCGCCATGAACATGGTTAAACCGGCCTCGTGGCTCGACCGGCTCGCCGCCACTGTGGCTTAGAGGTATAGCGACGCCTTGGTAAGGCGTAGGCCGCGAGTTCAATTCTCGCCAGTGGCTCTGTTTACAACGGTTGCAAGTTGCCACTGACATACCAATTATGATAAGAATAGTTGTTCACACACCATCGCTTTCAAGCGCCAGTGCTCAGGTCTCGGCAGTGGCTCTGTTTACAATCGCTGAGAGTCACCACATGGATTGCTCTGACAACGAAAATTTCAGGCGTTTCTCGCACATATGAGCGTTCGCGCGCGGGCGGGAGGTTTGAAGGACTTCGCCACATCGCCATCGTTACCGAGGCGGCGCCATGAAACGAGGGCAGTCCCAACATAGAGTTGCAATCGGCATCCTGCTTCTGATGGTGTTGATGCCACTCAGCGCGGCGGACATCGCCGGCTATTCCGGCCCCAC
>DAVI01000073.1:8790-10790 GCA_002505495.1 Euryarchaeota archaeon UBA59
GTCATCGGCAACGGAAGCGGTTGGGACGGCGTCACCGCCAATGCGAATTTCTCCTCAGGAACATTTGCCGACACCACTTGGACCCATTTCGACGAGATGCTGTCACTCGACACGAACGGCTCCTTCGGAAATGTCGAGCACTTCAACAACGCCCCCTCCTACCAACTGGCGGCTGGAGTCACAGGTGGTGGCACCGGAGCAATCTGGACCCCCACCGACCTGAACTATTCGGGCACCCCGGCAGCCAACGGGGGAAACACGGTCGCCAACGGTACGATTCCTGCCACCCCCACCCAAGGAGCCTTGGCGGTTGGCACCAACCCCAATGGAGGCGTGCCTGCCGGCAGCGACGCTTGGTTGGAGTGGGGCGCGGTGACGCTGCCGAGCCCGATTGCCAACTTCACCTTCGAGTTCGACCACTGGTACCATGTCAACACACCGAGCAGCACCAACGGTGACATGGACGGAGTCTGGGTCGAATACAAGCTTGACAACGGCTCTTGGACCTGGCTTGAGCCAGTGGCGGGCTACAACAACACAATCTCGCCAAACGCGGCCGTCCCCACCGGCGCCAACCAAACTGCCAACGGCACCCACGGATTCCCCGTTTGGGCCAAGACTGCCTACAGCGGTTGGGAGCATCCGATGTTCGAGTTGGACAATCTCACAGGAGTAAACAACGCCACCACGATCTACTTCCGGTTCAGAATCTGGACCGATTCCAACAGCACGGTCAGGCCGGGCTGGTTCATCGACAACTTGACCCTGCAGAACATCGGCTTGGGTGTGGGCTACTGGCACCACGGCTGCAGTGTCCAGACGGGGACCTGCTTATACTCCAACAATGCCATCGGCGTCCTCCAACTGTCCCAACCGTTGAATCTCTCCGGCATCTCAGGCAATCCCATTCTCCGAACAAGGCTTGAATGGGACTTGGAGGGCTCAGGGTGGGACAACTTCTGCGTTGAGCTATCTGCGAACAACAACACCTGGGTTGACATCTCGAGCACTGGCAATTCGACAACCACTGCGTGCAGGTCGAGGGCTGGAGCAATCCCTGGCAGCGGCTACACGATTGGAGGAACCACATATGGTGACGAGACAGGAGGATTACTCGACCTCGACCTCTCCATACCGGCCGCATTCCATAACCAATCAACGGTCTACCTGCGCTACCGCGTCGACACCGACTCCTCGGTTCAGTATGGTGGGACGCCAGATGCTCAGGAGGGGCTAACCTTGGATCGCATCCAGGTGCGCTCTGGGGCTACGAACAACTCCACGCTGTACTTTGACGACCCATTGTCGAATTCCGGTTCGGCCTACCACTACGCGCTCAGCCAGGCTGTCGATGACTGGACCTACCTCATCATCGGCCAAGGAGGACTGCACGAGGCGTACGGCTTCGAGGATTCACCTTCTTTCCCTCCCGGAGGTTGGACTGTTGGCAACGCCGGCACTGGCGATGTGTGGGAGTATGGCCATGTCAGCAACGGCAATGGATTCGGGCCTTCAGCATGGGCATCTGGAAACTACGGATTCGGGATTGACCTAGACAACGCGTATTCTGGCGGCGAGGAGACCCACCTCTACACGCCTTCCTACACAATCCCACTAGGCACGAGCGCCAGATTGACCTTCGACCACTGGCGCTGCTCGGAGAGCGGATGGGATGGTGGGGCGGTTTTCATCAAGGTAAACAACGGCTCTTGGACATACTTCAATCCGACACAGCCAAACGGGACATCGTGGTACGACGGAGCACTTGGATTCGGCACCAACATTCTGAACGGGCTCGATGTCTTCGACGGTCGACAGTTTGTCTCAGCAGGCGGTTTTTCATGCTCGGGCGCAGTGATTCCATGGGAGACCGAGACTGCTGACCTGAGTCAGTACAGTGGCAGCACGCTACAGTTCAGGTTCACCTTCGCCTCTGACACCATCATCAGCTACGACGGCTGGTATCTCGACGAAATCGGTGTCGAAGTCGACTACTTCGA
>DAVI01000073.1:11072-17508 GCA_002505495.1 Euryarchaeota archaeon UBA59
TGCGGCTCGACACGCTACTTCAGCGGTGGCAGCAATATTGGAAACATGTGGTCACTCAGCAGCAATCTGACACTCACGAACGGGAATTGGACCAACACAGGCCCTTCACCTGCAGTGATATCGTCTGATTTCATCTTCTCAACCGCTCCTGTCGACAAGGTGAACATCACCGGGGCGGGACAGGGCGTAACCGTCCAGTTGATTGACAGCGACTCCAACTTCATCGGAAGTGGAGCACTCGGTACCACGATTATATTCCCTAGCCGCGAACCCGGATTTGGCGTACGCCTCATCATCGCCCCCAACGGACACCTACAATGGGCTCAGGCGAATGGCGATATGGTACAGCCAGCACTAAATCCGGAGATCGATGTCACAGATGATGGGACAGTGGACTGGCAGTTCCCACAGAACCCGAACTTCGGTAACTTCGGTTGGCAGAGTCTCATTCACTCTACTGATGGTGCGACAAATGCTGCAGGAACCACAACCGCCTCTCTAAGCACCACAAACGGCACTGACAGTATCACGGTACTCGTTCCAGACGGCTCGACCATCAAGAGCGGCGCAATCACATTCCTGCCGGCCACGACTCTTGCTAGCACCCTTACCATCGGAGTCGATTCCATCATCTTCACCACCTTGGGTTCAGGCGGTTCTGGAGTTCTCACCCTATCCCTGACCAACTTCGCCTCAACACTTGACTTGTCGCCTGCGGACTATGTTGATCCTAGCACCGGCAGGTCATGGCGAACCCTAGAATTTGACATCTCTTCAAATCAGAACCTTGAGGTTGACATCCTAAGTGTCACAATAGGCTACGAACTGACGGAGAATGTCAGCGGCCTCGGCCAGCAACTCTACGACTATCACGCCAGCCAACTAGCCGGCTCAATCCCTACCTCGATCGACATCCCGCTAACCTTCCTCGCCGACAAGGGGGCGGTCGGCCTCGACGGCGGAATCATCCATGAGAGGATGATTGAGAACCTGCCTTTCAGCGTCCCAGCAGGAACGATGTATCCAGCTGGCGACATCTATCAGATTGTCACCAAGCACGACCACCTGACAGATGATGACCTAATCACTGAGATTTCGCTCAGCGGCGATGCAACCGGTGGAGAGACCATCCGCTGGCAGGTCACCGACCTACTATCCGGAGGCACCTTCACGAGCAACGGAACCGCCATCATTGAACTACTCCCCTCCTCGAGTGTAACTCATGATGGGACGAACTGGGTGGTCACATGGAAGTTTGAAATCCCCTGGTTGATCGATGATGTCGACGACATCGACTGGACCTCGCAGGCTGTGAACGCAAGTGGTGTCGGCCTCTCCCCTGCCTTCGCCCTCTCGGGAGGCCCCGGCAAGAACGCCATAGAGAATGACCTTCAGATCGACTCGTTTGAGGTGCGTGACCAGTTTGACCGCATCATCACAATCGACCCCAACAGGGACTTCTACGCCGAGGGTGGCTCAGATGTCATCATCAGCGGGACCGTGCGATTCCAAGACTCCTCGGACAAGAGGCCGCTTACCGACGGCTACTCTGTCGGAGTTGACTTCAGCGGCACAGATTTCCCGATGGGGAGCCATGACAACGGCTCATTCAGCGGCACCCTGACCTTGCCTGAGGACAGTTCGATGAGCACCCTCATTCCTCGAATCGTACGTGTCGGACCGGCTAGTGGTTCGTTCGGAACTGAGGATGTCACCGGACCGATGGACACGGTGGAGGTCTTCTCCGACATCACCCCTCCAGTGGCAGAAATCTTCCAAGTTCTCACAAGCAACGGTCTGCTCGATGCGAACGGACATGTTTGGGACCCGTTCACTCCTTTGCAGGTCAGCATCACCATCTCGGACGGTGAGGCATTGGGAGAGGACTTGACCCTACACTACTGGAGAGAGGGAGTCGATGACGATGGTGATGGGATTGCTCAAGAGGACGAGTACCAGACGGTCACCCGACCAGTCTCGATGGCCGGCTTGTCAAAGGAACAACAGATTACCTTCTCTGGAATCGATGTCACGGGGGTGCCTGCAAACGGCCGAGCCAGCCTCTACCTTACAGGCACTGACTGGGCGAGCCATCCCTTCGAGGGAGCAGGCTCAGCCGGAATCGATTCAGATAAGGCGACGATGGTCATCGGAACGGACGCCCCAACCACACTTCTCGAAAATGAATACGGTTTGGATACGGTGAACGACCACCTGCTCGTCGGTCAGAGTCATATCATCACGATAGGAATCGAGGATGAAAACGGAATCCACACCTTGGATGATGTCATCATCTACCTCGCAGGACAGTCATCAGCACCGGCTGGAGAGATTCACATCGACCCGCGCGAGGGTACTGCCACCGTACCGTTTGGTGGCTTTGTCATCGTGTCAGATGTCTCGATGAGTTCCCTAAGTGAAACCGCCAGCACGATTGAAGTCACCTTTGAACTCGAATGGGCATTCCCAGAGGCGTTTGCCGGCAACTGGTTGATGCCATCCATCCACATCGTGGACGACACTCAGACAGTTGCGAATGTCAACAACATCGGCGACCTCAGATGGAAGATGGACAACGACCTCACAGTTGTGATCGACATGCTGCACGACCTCTCCGAGCCTCTTTCTGAATCTAACGACAGCAAGTTGTACCTAGGAAAGGGGGACATCTTTGCGCTCACAGGAACGGTGGTCTACGCCGGCTCAGGAGCGCCCCTGCCAGCGATTCCTGACGGAGTGCAACTCTACGCCGCAATGGTGGCAAACGGGATAATCTCGGATGTTACGGTGGACCTGGTTGAGGCCTACTTCAACACCACTATGACCGTCCCCGTAGGATACCCCTCGACGAACTCCCTCCCCCTCACCATAGATATCCTACACGTGCCCGGTCAGGGTAGCTCACTAACCCACACGGGTATCACCCTTGCAATAGACAGTACGCCACCGGTGCCGGAGTTCCCGGCTGGTGTGCTCAGCAGCATCGAGACCGACCGAATGACAGAGGTGGAGGTCAGGGTGAATGTGCTGGAGTCCGGTGGCATGCCCGAGACCCCACTGGTCATTCATTGGGTTTACCTCAGAGGTGGACTGAATCTGCCCGACTCTGGTGGAACCTCTTCTGTTGGATATGAATCCAACATTGGTGAAATTTGGATTTACTCGGCACTGATTAATATGACACCCGCCAACGGTTTCGAGTTGCGGGAGGGTGACCAAGTAGCCATCTGGTTGGAGGGCGCTGACCTCGCCGGCAACGAGTTGTTCGGCGAAGGTACCGCTGATATTCCACGCTCGCCTCGCATCATCATTCGAGTCTTCATGCCAGAGGTGTCGAAAGTTGAAATCGACTCGCTGAATCCAGATGTCGCAGATGACGTCTTCATTCAGGTGACAATTCGAAATAATGGAACGACGATGGGGAGTGTCAACGTGACCCTTGTAGAGGAGTTGGATGATGGCACGCTTCAGCACTACGACAGTCATGTCATCGAGAACTTGGCCCCTTCAAACAAGCGAGTGGTCGGCTTTGCCTGGGAGGCGTGGGACAGCGGCAAGCCGGACCTCTACATCATGTGGGACGATGACCCGAGCCGGCTCACCATCATCAATCCACAAATCGACGTGAAGAGGGAAGAGAGTGAGGGCGGGCTATTCTCGTCGAGTTCGGGTGGGATCATCTTCGGCATCCTCGCCATCCTAGCCTTGGGTGTAGCGGTCGCAGTCGCCGCCCTATTCATGCGCCAGAAGGACGAGTGGGATGATGAAGAGGAGTGGGAGGAGGTCGAGGCGATAGCTACGCAGATGCTCGACTCAACTCCGAGTTCCGTTGCCGCACCGGCAACTGGTCAGGAAAGTCCCTTCTCACCTCACGGACAAGAAGTCCCAGCCGACGCACCGCTTCCCGAACAGGCACCTCCGCCAGGTTCCGAGCAGGAGTGGCTCATAGAAGCGAGGGAGCAACTACCGGATTGGCCTGATGAGACTCTTCTTGGCTACAAGTCGAACGGTTGGACCATTGAACAACTCGTGGAGTGGAAGGAAAACAACCCCGAGTAGGTGGGCATTAGCCCCAAAGTCGAGGAGAGGGGCCGCCCCCCCTAGGATCTCGCTGCCTCTCCAAAGGTACTCAGAACAAGCCAAGGCGTGGCTTGGAAATGAGCATATTCGCGCGTTTTCGCGCGCAGATGAAGATTTTCGGTTTTTGCGAAAACTCGTTTTGAATAATTTGGCGTGTGTGGCCGCGCGGTAACGGTTTCGCCCGCGCATAATTTGAAACACTACCAAAATACGCGCGCTGGGTTTCTGTTATTCTCAAACATTATATGCTTGCGCGAATGGATGGCTCGCCGAGGAAGCAATTCCTCAGATGGGATGAGCATGGCCGGAGAGACAGCGGAAAGACGACAAGAAGAACTCAATGGAGAGATGGTGCAATTGCAGGATGATGTAGAGGAGCTTCGCAATCTAGTGAACACCCTTCTGACCATCATCATGGAAGAAGCGGACGGTGTGCAGAGTGGAGCTGCACCGACAATCCCGAATCAGCCCAAAAAGGGCTACTGCATGTGATTGGGGGAAATGTGAACAAGAGTGGTAACAGTCGGTGAAGCGTGGTCTCAAGCGTCTTCTACTACCGGTCTGGACCAACTCGATGCAGGCTCCGGAATGGAGTTTGGATTCCTCCTAATCGGCCTTGAAATCGTCTGGTGGTTAGCAGTCGCATATGTCACCAAGCGGGCAGTCAATACTCTACTCCCTCGAGAATCAGAAAGCGCCACATGAACAATGTCGCAACGGTTCGCTAGGTCCCTCAATTCAGGCGATTTCGTTTAGTCGATGACGGGGCTTCTTCTAGCTCACCCTTTGATGACGACGAGCGGGCGCATTCGAGCGACGGGTCGAGCGAGCCCTGCCGCTGAGGTCAGACGAATTACTTCGTCCACATCCTTGTACGCTTCAGGCGCCTCTTCCGCCAGCACGTTTGGAGTGCGAGCGTGAACATGGATTCCCTTAGCCTTGAGAGTCTGCTGAAGTTCCTCGCTGCTGATTCGCTTGCGAGCCGCACTGCGGGAGAGTTGGCGACCAGCACCGTGGCAGGAGGAGGTGAACGCTCTGTTGGAGCCTTTCTTGGGCCCAGCGAGTACCCATGAGGCAGTTCCCATGTCACCCGGTATCAGAACAGGTTGGCCGACCCCCGAAAACCGAGAGGCGAGTTCAGGGTGATCTCCGCCAAGCGCCCGTGTGGCCCCCTTTCTGTGCACACAGCAGTTGCAACTTGAGCCGTGAATGACATGCTGCTCGACCTTTGCGATGTTGTGACAGACATCGTAGACGACCCTCACTTCAGCATCCTTCGTTCCGATTATTGCCGATAGATTGTCTCTCAATCTCTGGGTGAGAGCGCTGCGATTTGCGAATGCGAAGTTGCCCGCTGCCTGCATCGCCTCGAAGTATTCTTGACCTTCTTTGGAATAGAATGGAGCTGCCGCAAGTTGACGGTCTGGCAGGGTGATGTCCCAATCTTCGCTTCGCCATGAATCGCCATGGCTGCGGTAGCGAGATTCGAGAGCCCCTACATGGTCCGAGCAGACCTGATGACCGAGCCCTCTCGAACCGGTGTGGATCATGGCGCAGACCTGTCCCTCTCGAAGGCCGAATGCGGCGGCGGCCTCTTCGTCGACCACCCTCTCAACCACCTGGAGTTCGAGGAAGTGGTTGCCCGAGCCTAGTGTTCCGAGTGATTTCGACCCCCGTTTCATCGCCCGCTCTGTGAGTGTTCGGTTTTCACCCTCGAGCCGGCCATTCGACTCGATGTTGGCAAGGTCTTCGTGGAAGCCCCAACCGAGGTCAGCCGAGGCTGAAGCGCCCTCTTCGAGAACAGTTAGTAACTCCGCCTCTGAGAGAATGACCCCCCCTTTGCCCGAAGCGCCAGCCGGTATCCGATTCGAGAGTCGCTTCGCCAGCGCAGCCATGTCCGGTATCTGGTCAAGCGTCAACTCGGTAGCGCACAGACGGACTCCGCAGTTGATGTCGAAACCAACTCCACCTGGTGAAATGACTCCGTCGCCATCAATGTCGGTGGCCACCACACCGCCGATAGGGAAGCCGTAACCGAAGTGGAAGTCGGCCATCGCCCAAGCCTCGCCGACCACCCCAGGAAGCATTGCGGTGTTGACCAGTTGGCCCGGTGAGCGGTCGTCCGAATTGGCCGCCCAGTGAGATGCGTCAGCGACGATCATCGCATCCGCCTTCATCTCGCCATGACGGGCAATCCGAAACAGAGCGTCATCCACCTGCTCCAAATGGTCCTTCCACTCTTCACTCATGCTACTCACACCCGTTTGGTCGGCTGACGGTGTCGCCCCCTCTTCAAGCGCTTTTCCCCTCTCCTACGCCGCATCCATGAAGTGTGGATTATCACTCGCGGCCTCCG
>DAVI01000073.1:17563-17789 GCA_002505495.1 Euryarchaeota archaeon UBA59
GGGATTCGTTCGCAAGAAGTGCAAGGTGACCGACCTATACTTCTGGACCCGTGACCCTTCTAGAGAGACTTCGGGAGACACTGTCGAAGATGAATACACCTTCATCGGAACACCCCTTATTCCCGGGTTTGAGGAACGGGGTCGCGCCTTGAAGGACCGCATGAGGGAGGCCTTCCTCTCCTATTTCGAGGCGCATGGACACACTCGGGTCGAACCCTATACGGTG
>DAVI01000052.1 GCA_002505495.1 Euryarchaeota archaeon UBA59
ATTTGGAGGGTTCAAAAGGGGTGAATGCATCTTGGGGCTCAATGTGCGATATCTTCGGAATGAGTTGCAACGACGCTGACCGAGCGACTAGGAGCCTGCCTCGTTTCGCCGAGTATGCCCATCGCAACGCGGACGGCTGGGGCATCGGCTGGTACGATAACGGCGCCGCCCGCGTTGAGCGGGCACCGACGCAGGGCGACCGTGACCCTCGCTTCTTCGAGGCGATGGAAGAGGCCCGCAGCGAGGTGCTCATCGCCCATCTGCGTTATTCGACCGGCGCACCGTCATGGGAGTGCAACTGCCACCCATTCATCCGGAACCATCGCGGGCGCGACTGGATGATGGCGCACAACGGATGGGTCAACGACGCTGAGGACCATCCCGAGGCGATGGGCACGACCGACTCCGAGCAGATATTCAATGAAATCATTGATGAGGTCGGTGAGTACCAGGATTCAGGGACGATTCGTGGCATCTACCCAGCACTGAAGTTAGCAATCGAGAACGTCTTCGATAGATATGGGCGGGGAGTCCGGCTCAACTTACTCATCAGCGATGGCCGTTCACTCTACGCCTTCCACCACTACCCCGGCAAGCCGATGTTCATGCTGCGCCGTTCCAAGATGTACGGTGGCGCGGTTCTGGTATCGACCCAGAAGCTTACCGAAGAGGACTGGGAACCGATTCCGGAAAACCGACTTCTCGTCATAGACGGCGGTGAAGTGCAGGTCCTGTCAAGCCCAATCTGAGCGTGCGAAGATACTGAAGCAGAGCAGCCCTGCGCCAAGTCGATGAACGGCGCCTGGTCAGTCTTCCGAAACTACGCGGCACACGCCGTCGAGATCGGCGGCGATGTCACAGACTATCCCCGATTCTTCCTGATGCCACCCTCCGCAATCGTCGAAGCAGACGAGCAGGGCAACGCACCATTGGCACTCGGCGCGCCCGAGGAGCACATCGAACATGAGGTGGAGTTGGTCATCCGTCTAGGTGAGGATTTGCAACCCGAAGCGGTCTGCGTCGGCTGTGACACGACAAACAGAACCCGGCAGAGTCTGGCCAAGAAGAAGGGCTGGCCATGGCTCGAGGGCAAGGGATTCCGCGGCTCGGGAGTGTGCGGAACTTGGGCACCCTACTCGGAAGGCCCCCTCGAAATCGGGCTATCAGTCAATGGCGAGGTCAAACAGAACTCCACCACTGCGCTGATGGTCCACTCCGTCGACTCGCTTCTGAAACACCTCAAAGAATGGTACGACCTTTCTCCTGGCGACCTCATCTTCACTGGCACACCTGCAGGCGTCAGCCCGCTCAAACCGGGCGACAAGGTCGATGCGTGGCTGAAGGATAGCAAAGGGAACTCAGTCAGTGAGTTGCACAGCATCTGCCATTGAAATCGAGTGTCCGCGAGGCCAAACCAACTTCAAGGCGGCACAGCTTCGTGCAGGTTCAAGGTCTGGCGCGCCTTGTCGATGTCGTCAACGCTGAACACCAGCTCCGCATCTCCACGGTACTTTGAGAGGATGTAAATCGAGTTGATGTTGACTCCGGCATCAGCGAGCCTGCGAGCGAATTGGGCGAGGGCACCGGGCTGGTCGGGCATTACCAGTTTGATGAGTTCGGAGGTGGTGTACTTGATGCCCAGCGAGTCGAGAACCGCACAGGTCTGAGGAACCTGTTCAACGACCATGGCGACGTTGGGGGCGACCCTTCCGATTGCGCAGACCGTCTCGATGTTGATGTTCGCTTCGGCCATCGCTTCGGTCACACGGGCCAACTGTCCCGGCTCGTCAGGCAGTTCCATGCTTACTTCCATCATGCTCTTCAGCCTCATTTGCGGGCCTCCTCGCCGCTATTTAACCCCCAATGCCCCAACCATGGTGCTATCGCGGGCTTGAAATAAGGGTGGTCGGTCGGCGAGGCGCATGGCACAATGGCATGGCATCTCCCGACGCAAGCCCAGTGGGGGCCGACTCAAGCGTCCTAACCGATATCGCGGCAAGCGCAGAACCGAGATTGCAGCCGAGAAACAGTTCACCGTACTGGGTGAGCCGAGCCGCAAGGTCTACCGAAAGCGTTCGGGTAGTCAGACAGTTCGAGTCATGTCTGACAATATCATCAATGTCAACGACCCTTCCAATGGGAAGACGGTGCGTGCCACAATGGTGACCGTACTGGACAGCCCCGCTGACGCAAACTATGTTCGAAGGAACATCCTGACCAAGGGTGCCGTGGTCGACACCGACAAGGGCAAGGTCCGAGTCACCTCACGTCCCGGCAAGGATGGCGTAATCAACGGCGTTCTAGTCGACGAGTGAATACCGGTCGCAGCCCTGATATGGGGCGGGCTCATCGAACACATGAGGACGCCACCGTGACTGAGCACAATCCGGACCGCATCGTTCTCTGGCCCGGCTACTTCAACTCGAAGTTGTCGCGCAAGCAGGGTCGGCGAGTGGCCAAGAAGGCCTCAGTCGCTGACCCGACCCTCGACGGACTCGCCTTGGCGGCACGCAATGTCGGTCTCTCCAAGATGAAGAGAGAGGCGGACACTCCTCATCCAAAACGCCCATCCGCGAAGGAGGGTAGGCTCTGGATCTCAAAGCGTGACGCGGAGTCGTCTCTCGGATTCTCAGGAAAGGAGCAGGTCATGCAGGCGATTGGCGGCAAGTGGCGCTTGAGCGTGAAGGAGTTGAAGGCGCAGGAGAAGGCTGCCAAGAAGAGCGGCCCGAAGGCTGGCGACAAGCGAGGCCGCGCCCAGCGCAAGCAGGTCAAGGCGAAGGGCTCCAAGAAGAAGAAGCAGAAGTGGCG
>DAVI01000095.1:0-637 GCA_002505495.1 Euryarchaeota archaeon UBA59
GACGGCTCATGCGACACCAGCATCGTCGAATCCACCCTAGACGCACTCCCCGACGGCTTCACGGCCGTCATCAAGAGCACCGTGGTTCCCGGCACCACCCAGCGCTACCATGAGGAGTATCCCCACCTGAAAATCGCCTACAGCCCCGAGTTCCTCGTCGAGCGCCGCTCCCTCGAGGACTTTGGCAACCAGGACATCCTAGTCTGTGGTACCCACCACGCGGATGTCGCAGAGAGGGTCTTCCAACAGCACAGGGAAGCGGGGGTTCTCAAGAAGGAGCAGACCTTCCAGGTGACCCCGACACAGGCGGAACTGGTGAAGTACACGAAGAACACCTTCTACGCCGTCAAGGTCATCTTCGCCAACCAGATGTACGACATCTGCCAAGGGCTAGGAGAGGACTGGTACACCGTCGCCGACATCATCACCGCTGAACAGGCCCAACCGATTGGGCCAAGCCACATGGACCCGATCTTCGGACTCCACCGTGGCTTTGGCGGGAAATGCCTCCCCAAGGACTCCAACGCGCTCAGGGTTCTAGCTGAGGAGCTCGGCTGCAAGTACGACCTCTTTGACGCTATACAGTCGGACAATGCACGGCTGCGCGGGACTTTGACTGGCAAGCCGTCTGATGTCG
>DAVI01000095.1:830-1846 GCA_002505495.1 Euryarchaeota archaeon UBA59
CCAACCGATGGCGGCTGGTGGATAAATGTCTGGAATTATACTCACGGGGGCTGGCTTGCCTGACGACGAAAACGAATTCACAGCCCGATTCGTAGGAAAAACTGCAGAACAACTCATAGAGACTTTCAACAGAGAGCGGAAGAAGCAGGGGTGGGTCAGCGCCCGAGGGCGTTTCCTTGTCGCTCTGCGCTCCGCTTTTCAGGCAACAATGCTCGACTGCTCTGCATTCATCAGCGAAAATGGAATGTCACTCAGCCATCCAATTCGCCTTCGAGGAGATACTATTGTTTTGATTAGTGATAATGCTGATTCGGCGTAGGGTTGTTATCAGCGACACTACCTGCCCCCTTCGTGCTCCCTGACACGCTCCACGAACTTCCTCGCCACGAGCGCTTCGCCTACGCCAAGTTGCTCGCCTTCGTGACCAACATCGACGACGAGATTACCATCGATGAGATGACCGTTTTCGAGCAGCGGCTCGGCACCGCCCTTCTCTCCCCAAGCCAACGCAAGGAGATTCGCGCCTACCTCAAGAACCCACCAACCCTGAAGGAGTGTCTGGATGATCTGGGGCCGGTCTCGGGAAGACTTGCCCTACGGGATGCGGCGTTGATGAGTGCGGCGGATGGCAACATTGACGAGGATGAGCAGGAGGTTCTCGAGGAGATTGCTGCGAGCATCGGTTTGGACGAGGGAATCGTTGACCAGTTGCTTGATTGGGTATTGAAGGGCTACGACTGGATGCAGGACGGACTCGACCTGCTGAACATTGAGTGAGGGCTTCTCATGAGCGGGATGCTTCCCGATGCAATCGACACGCTTGAACCGCGTGAGAAGGAGCTCTACATCGAATTGCTGACCGTGCTTGCCAATGCTGACGGAGCACTGGTCCGTGAAGAGATGGCGGCTCTGGAGGCGTTCATGGGTAGGGCGCTGCTGCGGCCGGAGGTTCGCGAGGAGACCCGCCAGAAGTTGCGAAACCCCAGAGACCTAGATTCACTACTCGCCTTGACCAA
>DAVI01000095.1:1899-2681 GCA_002505495.1 Euryarchaeota archaeon UBA59
GAATATCACCCCGAGGAAATACTGGTTCTAGAGAAAATGGCGCACCATGCCGGAGTAGACGCTGATGCACTCGACGCGCTCTATGACTGGGTCACTGAAGGGTGGGAATGGCTCGCCAAGGGAAGGAGTACAATCGACGTCAACATCGCAGGTGACGAACTTCTCAACGACAACTGACAGCGCACCTTCCCTTCGCGCGTGCGCGCTCTCGCGGGCGTGGGCTTCATATTGGGGTGACCCGCGCCCGAGAGCCGGGGGGCGAGTTTTCTGCGGTCTGGAAATGTCAGTGGATGGTACGCACGGCTCGACCGTGAATGCCCTTCGCGTCTGGACCAAATAGAAATCTGGCTGACCGCGTGGGAAGATGCGCTTCGCCACAATCAACCAGTCGCGGCGATGCTCCCTTCAGATTGGCCGACTCTGCCCGCAAGTCTGCTCACCGAACCAGGTCATGTACTCGACCATCTGCTCTGTCGCCACGACGCAGAAAGTGATGGACGCAGCCCCCGCGGCGCTCATCCGACTCCGACCAAATTGGCTGACTCGATCCTCGCTGACGAGTTGAAGCAAGACATCCCCGCAAGTGCCAGCAACCGTTCCAAACACCACAAGATCACTCTCGACGCCCTCCCCCCTGGCTTCCACGTCCACCTCGACAACCTGAACCTCTACGAAGATGACGAAGAGGAGGAGCGAGACGAGGAAACCGAGGCTGAAATCGCCTCCGGCAAGAGAACTCGCAGCGGAGTTCCACTGCCCTTCGCAGACCCCGCCGTCGGCGG
>DAVI01000095.1:2726-3171 GCA_002505495.1 Euryarchaeota archaeon UBA59
TCAGAGAACAGGACACTCGAATTCTACTTCAGAAACTGCAGTTACTCGATGTCTGTGCGGTGGCCATCAAGGCGACTCGGCGAAGACTCTACCTCGCCTTGGTGCGCAACAAGTTGGCAGCACTGGACGACGAGCCCGAGCCCGGGCAGTTGGCACGGAGTGAGGTGGAGGAAATTTTGTCTGAGGTGGTAAAGTCAGGCGACACTCTGCGGGGTGCTTGGCCGTGGGACGAAAAGCCCCGTCTACTCATCACCAACCCACCTTGGCTTCGCATCAAAGACCGCTTCAGGGGCCACGAGGACGGCAGCCACCTCCGCAAGAAACTCGGGCAGGAACTACGCAACCTGCGTGAAGAGGATGGCTCCCTACGCTTCTCCACTCTACGCGGCAACGTCAACCTCTACCGGCTCTTCCTTGAGCGCGGTTTGCAGTTGGTTCAGGCCGG
>DAVI01000095.1:3259-4315 GCA_002505495.1 Euryarchaeota archaeon UBA59
CTCGTCACAAAGCACGAGTGGACCAGCATCTGGGCCTTCCCCGAGTCGGCTCGACTGTTTGCAGGCGTCACCCAAGGGGTACTCGTCCTCGGCTTGACCGTCGGTGGCGAAACCGACGAGTTGCTCGCCTTCGGTCCCGCTGAAATGCGAGAACTGAGCGCTGTTACTGGGTTGGACCCAACCGTTCCCAAGCTGACACTTGAGAGAGAGCGTTGGGGACGCTGGTCACGCGGTGACTGGTCCGTACCAAGGCTCCCCCGCGATCGTGCGGAGAGAGACCGACTTCTCGCCGTCATCGATGAGTTGGCGGGAATGACCCGCCTCTCCGAAGAGAATCACTGGCTAGCAGGAGATGGAGAGCGAGTGCGCGTCCGGGTTGGAGAGGTAGACCAAACCAACTGGTCCGAAGACATCCATCCCTGGAAGAAGGGCAGTCGCGGGGTTCCGTTCATTCGCGGCATTCACTTCCGCTCTGACCCAGAGAATGTGTGGATGCACCACCCCTCCTTCGACTCCAGCATTGACGAAGATGCAGCAGAGAGAAAACAGGCGCTTTGGCGAGGTCCGATTGAGGCTCCTAAGCATGTCCGGCTAGCCTGTCAGGCAATCGTCAACGCTCAACAGACACGTCGCCTCCGCTGGATCGTCCTACCCGCCAAGTGTGTCCTTGGCAACTCGGTCAACCACCTTCAGATTCCACGAAGTGTAGTGGCTCGACTCTCATCCGAGCATGGTGGAGAGAAGGTGGCCCTAGAGTGGCTCTGTGGCCTCCTCAATTCTGAGAAGTTGGATGCTTGGGCGAGAGCATGGGCAGCTAACAACAATGTCAACAACTACGAATTAGAGCTACTTCCGCTCCCTCCACTGCCTGTGAAGGTCACTTCAAAAATAGCATGAAATCGGGGATTCTTCGCCTGAATCCGGAATCAAATTACCTCAACAGGTTTGCCCATTAGTATTAATGATACCACCACACTTGCAGATTCGGCGCAAACGGTAACTTTTCGCTAACACCCGGGAAAAAAGAGTGATTCATATGGGCATCCATCCAAAGAT
>DAVI01000095.1:4403-8735 GCA_002505495.1 Euryarchaeota archaeon UBA59
CAACGCGCCAAGGAACTTCGCAACCGGGGTGAAGACCCGACCACCCACAAGATTGTCGGAGGAATGCGGACGCTGCCAATCATCGAAGATGGTGAACGGCTCGGTTACTCCTGTGTCAACTTCCAAACCGGTGAGAGGGGAGCCATGGCACACCGCGATATTGACTCTCGCCTCAGAGTTCTCGGACTCGGGATTGACCCAACTGCCCTCGATAAGGTGGCTGTTCCTGCAATCATGGATGCGATGGAAAACTACGAGGTGATCGTCATCGATGAGATAGGAAAGTACTCTGTCGAGTCGGAGGAGTTTGTTGATATCGTTCGAGAAGCGATTGAAGTCGACAAGCCGACGGTACTCACACTCCACAAGAAGAGCCGTCACCCACTCTTGCAGGACATCCGCAGGCGGGATGATGCTCGCATTCTCGAAGTGACTCCGGTAAACCGCGCCCTGTTGCCATACAAGATTCACAAGATAATGCGTGAGACCTACTGAGTGGGAAGAGATGGCATCGAGCCGGAAAGAGATTGAGACTTCGGCAATCGTCCGAACTCGTTGCATTGAGATGTTGCAGGCATCCCTCGCCCGAGGTGGTTTGGACTGGCCACTTCCACCCCCCCCGCTGCAGGATTCCGACCTCCCTCCAATCGAACCTGATTCGGTTGACGAGGTTAAGGAACGAGCCCTCGGAATGTTCACTGTGGACAGAGCTGGCTTCGAGAGGCATCTCAGCAATGCTCGCGAATCGATAATCCCGCACCGCTTGGGACTGACCGTCGATCCTGAGAAAGAGGGGGAGCGTTGGCTGCTCCGTCGCTTGGAGGATGTCGCCAGAATAATTCTCTTCGATGTCTGTGAAGGGTGGTTGGCTGCCTCACTCGATGCAGACGCACCCGATTCTGCGCGTTGGTACATCGGAATCGCCCTCTTCAACGGACTTTGCAATGTCCCCGACCCTATCGCCGTCAACCGTGGCTACCACATCTTGGAGAGCATCGCCCTCACCCACCCACCGGGAAGATGGCCGACACGTCCTGAAGCGGGCCCGCACCAGATGGATTGGTCCCCCGACCGTGAAGTGAAGATGGTGGTACGCGCTGAAGGTGGAGGCATCGATGCTGCTCACTGGTTGCTCGACCAGATGGAGATGGGAGATGTGGAGCGTCGCATCCTGCTGATTCACTGGTTGCGGGCGATGCTTGAACGGCCGTCGCTCATCGAAGGTATGGCGCTCGGAAAGCGGTTTGAGTTGATGGCGCAGGCGCAACCGCCTGAAGTCGCCGCAGAGATGGTCGGCTGCCTCCCCCGACTCTTCGAGACGGACCCCGACTCCGGCGACACCGTGCTCGCCTCCATCAGAACCCGTTCCGAAGGAGTGGTCACCAGAGCGCTTTCCGTCGAGGTCCCCGCTCTGCTTCGAGTCACACCAGACAGAGGCATCCTACTGATTGACCACCTTCTGTCGAGTAATGATGCGAGTGCCCGCGCCAGCGCGACCAGTTCACTCAAGGAGTTGGGGAGGTCAATGCCCGAAATATTCCTTGAAAGAGTGGTGAATCAGGCCCGCGACCCCGACCTGAAGGTGAGGAGAATGGTGGTGCAGGCGTGTCTGCGCCCCTATCTTGAGTTGGATCCGGCAGATTCCCGAGGAGTGTTCGTACCGCTCTGGCTAGAGGGCGACGAGGTGGTCGGCTCGAGGATGCGAGAACTACTTCTGCGGATGCAGGAGGTCGATGTGGAGGCGTTCGATTCCGTGAGTCGGAGAATTCTTGCCGCAGATGGAGCCGGGCTCGACGGATTCTGGCGGTTGATGGCGGTGCGGGATGAGGGGCGCGCGGCAGCGTGGAAGTCGCACCTTTCAGGAGAGGGAGAGCGTCCCGAACCCCTCATTTGATGCGATGAGGGGCTGTGGAACTCCCATGACGGACCAAGCCATTGGCTCTGATACCCGTTTGCAGGCTCTGTTCGGAATCATCCTGGTGAGCCAGTCAATGTTCAACTGGTCATCTCCCCAAGGCCCTTGGAACGACCCGTCGTTCACCCGCGGGGTCATCGCCTTGGCAGGCTGTGTTCTTCTCTATTCGGCGGGCTTTCAACTGGTATTCGGACAGAAGGGGTGGATTCCCTATCTGCGGCTGTGGAGAACTGCACCCGAATCCATCGCCAAGTTCACCGGAGGTGCCGGGGTCATCACGATTCTCGCTGCCATCGGAATGGGTAGCGACTCAACCCTGCCACCGACCTTCAGCCTAATCTCGCTTCTCTTCGGATTACTGCTCCTGCTCTATGCGTCATACGCCTGGTTGGTCATTTCGGGGCCTCTTAGAGAAGACGGATAGGCATGAGGGATTGCGCCCTTTCCCAAACCTAGTTTCAGAGGTACCGAGCCGAGTGAGGTCAGCGCTTGCCCGGCTTCCAGAATTCGATAGGCAGCGGTTGCTCGCCCTGCATGCAACGGAATGCGAGGTGGTCGGCACGCTCGTTCCAGCGGTGGCCCTTGTGGGCTCGCACATGATTTCCCGTCAGGCTGCGTAGGGACGATACCTCATCCCACAACTCTTGGACGCGCTTGGCCAACGCCCTGTTAGCCTTGGCGCGGTAGATTCGCTGGGCGATTCGCAGAGCGTATTCCGAATCGCCATGGATGATTGCCGGAGAGTCTCCTTCGTTGATTAGGAGCCAACGGAGAGCGTGGGCAAGTGCGGATAGTTCAGCGGTGTTGTTGCTGCCAACCTCAGCGCCGAGGAAATCGGCCGCCTGTTCATCGGTCACTACCAAGCCACTCTCCTCGGTCAGTATTCCGCCGTCACCCCGACCCAGACCACCATCCCCCTCGACGACGACAAAGGCCCATGCGGCGGGAGTTTCAGCGGTGACATTCTGGTTGTCCTGACAAGAGCCGTCCACATAGATGCTCAAGCCCGAGGCGGCAGCGCTGTCCGACCCGCTCACAGCGGCGTCTGACATGAGGAGGCTCACTCCCCGATTTCGGCCTTGTAGTCGGCAGCACTGAGAAGTTCAGATTCAAACTCCTGTGAAGATAGGCGTAGTTTCACAATCCATCCATCCCCATAGGGGTCTTGGTTGATGAGTTCGGGGGAGTCGTCAAGCTCTTCGTTCACTGCGATCACCTCACCATCGAGAGGGGCGAATATTCCGCTCACGCTCTTGACCGACTCTACGCTGGCAAACTCCTCACCAGACTTGAAGGAAGAGCCGCCATCAGGCAATTCGACATAGACGATGTCAGTGAGTGAGTCCTGCGCGTAATCGGTGATACCGATGACTGCGACCCCGTCTGCGATCAGCAACCACTCATGGTCAGCCGTGTAATACAGGTTGTCCGGAACCTCACTCATGCATCCACCTACCTCTCCGAGTGCAGCGAGGGGGTCAATCCTTTCGCTATTCCTCTTCGCTGACCTTTGACTTGAGAAGACCTTGTTCGAGATTTGCCCAAGCGTCCGACAAATCCTCCTCATCCATCTCTTCGGACACTTCCTGGGTTAATGCCTCCTCCTGACTTGCGGCATCCCCTGAAGGGAAGAGGGAGGCGAGCGGAGAGTTGCTGCTTGAGAGAGAAAAGCCTGCGAGAAGGCATATGATTGCGGCGCCGGGAATCAACCACCCCGTCGAGTCGCTCGAAGTGCAGTTTGCGAGTGGGTCCTCAGGGCATTCCGCGGGGGGGAGGCGACCGTCCACGAGAGCGAAGGCGGTGGCGAGCAGGAGGGCGAAGCCGAGGCCGAGCAGTAGGCGGCGGGCAGTGAGTGCGGGTGACGCCATGTCACCCTCGATGGGGGGTGAACGGATGAATCCCTCGGCATGTGCAATAACACGAAACTCTGATTCGATTAAAACTCTCAATCAATCCCTAAACTTTTGATTTTCGTCGGGAAAGGTGTGGATAAGACGAAAAAGTGGGTGAAATTTTGAAAATTATTGAATAATTTCTATTTTTCCTTATAAAGCGACGATATTTTCAGTTATTTACAACAACAATTGTTGTAAAAGAATAATTCATGAAACTGTACAGAACCGGGTAAATCCAATAAAAAAATGCATGTAAATCTCGATGATTTACGATTCATCAACATATCAAATATCGAGTTCGATATTCAAATTTTGGATTAATTCCTTGTAGCGATTCCTGATGGTGACCTCGGTCACCCCTGCGACCTCGGCGACCTCTCGCTGGGTCCTGCGCTTGCCGCACAGAACACTGGCGATGTAGATGATCGAAGCGGCGATTCCGGTAGGTCCTCTTCCGCTGGTCAGCTCCTTCTCCTGAGCCGCCTTGATGAGTTCGTATGCCTTCGCCTCGACCTCGGCGTC
>DAVI01000095.1:8815-9210 GCA_002505495.1 Euryarchaeota archaeon UBA59
ATCTTCATCTTGAGTTCTCGAACCATGAAGCGGTAGGTCCGACCGATCTCCTTTCTGCCGGTTCGACTAGCCTGTCCGATTTCATCGAGTGTTCTTGGAACACCGCACTGTCTGCAGGCTGCGTAGAGAGATGCTGCTGCGACCCCTTCGATTGAACGGCCGCGGATGAGTCTCTTCTCGACCGCCTTCTTGTAGTTCACAGCGGCTGCCTCTCGAACCGACTTCGGTAGTTCCAGACGGCTCGCCATCCTGTCGAGCTCGGCGAGTGCCATAGCGAGGTTACGCTCGGTGGCGTTGGATACGCGGGAGCGCTTCTGCCACTTCCTCATCCTGTAGAATTGGGAACGATATCTGCTGTTGATCGTCTTGCCGGAATAGTCCTTGTTCTGCCAGTC
>DAVI01000095.1:9393-17022 GCA_002505495.1 Euryarchaeota archaeon UBA59
TCGAGACTGCGACTATTGCATTCCGGGCATTTTACTGTGTCTTCAACTTGCGTGGGTGGTTTGGCCATTCGATTCACTCTCGTTCTTTTTCCCACTTGCACATACAATGGAGAAAGGTATAAACGGCGTTCAACCTAACCTATTTAAGGATTAGCGGTTACTTCAATTGAAAACCACTACAACTCAATTCATCGACAGATGATGGCTGATAACCGTCAAATAGAGCAGACACTTCGCAATCCCTGCCCGTAGGGCAGGGGAGAACTCATGAGCGATTTAAGGCCGCCAGAGCAGATTTCTCTGACTTCTGGAAAGCGAGTCCTGTTCTTGACGAAAGATCTCGATTTGATCCGTCAGCAACTCTACGAAGGGCTGAATCTGAAGATGTCAGACCTCACAGTCGAGGATCTTCTCGACGACATCAACACCGATGTCATGACACCTGCATGGGTCTGCTTCGACCACGACCCGGCGATAATCGCTGAGAACGCCTACGCCGGTCTGATGCACGGCGGGAAGAGAGTCTTTGATGAGCGGGCACTCTTCGATGGTGGCTTCGAAGTCATCGTCTCGGGCCATCGCAAAGGTACCGGAAGCAGCCGGGAAACCGCCGCACAGTGCGAGCGCTGGTCCGGAATCAAGCTCGTCATCGCAGCATCATTCGCACCGATTCACGCTCGCAACAACATCAACCTCGGACAGTTGATGGGGAGCCACGCCATGCTCGAGAGACTGCAATCCGGCGAGAGCATCCCACTTTCGGAATTCACTGAGAAGGAGGACTCAATCACTCGACTCATCATCGAGTGCGGTGGCATCTTTCCATTCGCCAAGAAGTTCGCAGCGGGCCAGGTGACCATTCCCCCCTCGAATACGGAAGCCCGTGCCATGACGATGTGCGAGAAGATGGTGTCAGCAAAACTGCTCGGCCAAAACGGCAGTAAATCGTTTGTTAAACCGGGAGATGCGGTGCTTGCGCAAGTGGATGGTGGGTACTCCCACGAGTTCACGACGGCGCAGGTTCACACCTTCCTCTCCGAGGAATACGGGGACGACTACAGTCTTCCGAATCCGCCCAAGTTCGCGGTCTTCGAGGACCACCTCCTCTACGCCACCGGAGTTCCGAGGTTCGGGGAGTTCGCGGCAAAAATCCAGACTTTGAGAGAC
The DNA here is from genome assembly GCA_002505495.1 of Euryarchaeota archaeon UBA59. Lineage (GTDB taxonomy): Archaea > Thermoplasmatota > Poseidoniia > Poseidoniales > Thalassarchaeaceae > MGIIb-Q1. Next base: position 10,561 of record DAVI01000095.1, read on the forward strand.
CTCCAGAAAGTATTCCAAAAGCATACTGGAGTGAGGGACTACAGTGCAGTCGGAGGAATCAGTCCCGGCATCTGTCATCAGGTTGCGCGTGAGGAATTCATCGATGTGGGGGACTTCATTCAAGCGACGGACAGCCACACCTGCATGGGTGGTGGCTCCAACGCGCTGACATATGGTGTCGGCTCGACCGAGTATGCAAATCTGATTTACAACCAGTTCGCCTTCGTCAACATTCCCGAGAGCATCCGCTTTGAGATGGTCGGGAGACTTGATTCGGGCTGTACGGCGAAGGACATCATCCTCCACATCCTGTGGAAGTTTGCCGCCAACTCTGAGACTCTTGACCGCTCGATGGAGTTCGGTGGCTCGGGTCTTGCCTCTCTCTCGATGGATGAGAGGGCGACGCTCTGCAACATGGCGACTGAGTGTAGCGCCAAGACCGGAATCTGTGAGCCTGATGACTTGACGGTCGAGTGGCTTCTACCACGCCGACCGGGGATGTCTGAAAGTGAGATTCGCAGCGCCTTCGTTCTGCCCGACGAGGGGGCGCAGTACGACGGCGGTGTTCACATCATCAACCTCGATGAGATTCGCCCGATGGTCGCCCATCCCGGCGACCCCGACAAGGGAATCCCCTCTGACCCGACCAACGGGGCGTACATCGACGACATCGGCATCATCGAGGTCGACATCGCCTACGCCGGCTCGTGCACGGCTGGAAAAGACGACGACTTCGCTTACTATGCGAGGGTTGTCAAGGCGGCACTGGCGGCGGGACGCACCATCCCGGAGGGAGTGGAGTGCTACATCCAGTACGGCAGCAAGACGGTGAAGGAACTTGCCGAGGCTAATGGCTGGGACGTGATGTTCGAGAGCGCGGGAATCAAGCTCATCGACCCGGGTTGCGGCGCCTGCATCGGAGCGGGACCGGGGGTTTCGGACACCGCCGAGCAGGTTACCATCAGTGCGATCAATCGCAACTACCAAGGTCGCTCCGGACCGGGCAGACTCTACCTCGCAAGCCCGTTGACTGTGATGGCGAGCGCCTTCATGGGACACATCGTCGCCTGGCATCCTGACATCTTCGCTGAGGCGTAAACGCCTCACATCGCTTCGCCTCGACGTTGTTGAGCCACTTTACTTATGAGATGTCACCGAGCGGGAGAGTTTGCCACTTGCAAGCCCCTCGTCATTCGGCCGAGGGAGAACTCGAGGTCGGTGATGCGCGATGAGCAGAGCACAAAGCAGGATGCAGCAGGCCAGCATCAGTGAATTCTTTGAGAAGAACAAGCACTTTCTGGGATTCGACACACTTCAGAGATCAATCATCACGGCGGTCAAGGAATCGGTCGACAACTCTCTCGACGCTTGCGAAGAGGCGCGCTATCTGCCGACCATCGAAATAGAGATTCACAAAGTCCCAGGAAAAAGTGACGAACTGTTGATGATCAGTCAAGACAACGGTCCCGGAATTCCACCCGACGCCATCACGAGGGTCTTCGGAAGTCTCCTGTTCGGCTCTCGGTTCCACACCATTCGCCAGACCAGAGGCCAGCAGGGAATAGGCATCACCGGAGTGGTGATGTACAGCCAACTGACGACCGGAAAGCACACGCATGTCATCTCGAAGGTGGAGAAGGAGGCGACTGCGGTACACCTCAACATCGGTCTTGACACCAAGAAGAACAAGGCGATTTCCAGCAACAGAAAGCGAGAGCATTGGTTCAATGCTGAAGGGGAGTTGATTCCCCACGGAGTCAGAGTCGAGGCGCGGATGAAGGCGAAGTACCAACGCGGAAAGCAGAGTGTCTACCAGTATCTACGGATGACTTCCATCGTCAATCCGCACGCTTCCATCAGCTTTCGGGTATTCGATGAGGGGGGCGCCGTCATCGACGGAGGAGACTGGCCCCGGGTCACCGATGTCCTGCCCACCCCGGTCAAGGAGATTCGACCCCACCCACACGGACTGGAGATAGGTTCCCTCCAGAGATTCCTGCGAGAATCCGATGAGCGTAAGATGACCTCCTTCCTGCGCCGCAACTTCTCTGGGGTTTCCATGCGTGCGGCGCGTGACATCCTCGCTCGGGCGGAAATTGACGAAGCGCGCCGACCTACCACGGTGAAGGCGGAGGAGGCACAGGGGCTGCTGGCGGCCTTCCGCCAAGTTCGAATCATGCCGCCACCAACCGACTGTCTCTCACCAATCGAGGACCTGCTCATCAAGAAGGGGCTCTCAAAGGCGATTGACTCCCGCTTCGTCTCGACCATCACTCGCTCGCCAACGGTTGCCTCCGGCAACCCGTTCCAGGTCGAGGTCGGACTCATCTTCGGCATCGACATGCCGGCTGACGGCCCGGTCGAAGTGCTCCGCTTCGCCAACCGAGTTCCTCTCATGTACCAACAGGGCGGCTGCCTGCTGACCAAGGCGATCGAGAGTGTCGATTGGAAGAAGTATGGGCTCGACCATCCCGGAGGAAGGGGAATACCGAAGGGGCCGGCGGCAATCCTCATCCATCTTGCAAGCACCAATGTCCAGTTCACCAGCGAGGCGAAGGAAGCGGTCTCCGACAATGAGGAGGTGCTCGGCGAATTCCGACTCGCACTCCAAGAGGTAGGGCGAGGTCTTCGCAGCCACAAGCGGAAGAGCAAGCAGCGAGAGAAGGCGAAGGAGAAGTTCGAACTGGTCAATGTGATTCTGCCGGCGATTAGTGAGAAGGTGAGCGCCATTCTCGGACGAGAGGAGCCACCACTCGCGCCTGTGATTTCCAACATCATGAACGCGGTCTTCCTAGAAGAGACGACAGAATGGGACCCCGCCGAGAAGGTCACCCGCTGTTCGTTTCAGATGTTCAACTACACCCCTCGCCCCCGGCAATACACCCTACTCGCCACCTGGCCCGAGAGGGAGGGAATCGAAATCGTCGACGAGTCGCGCGAGGGGAAGCGCGAGGCTAAGGGGCTCAGAAAGTGGAAGATGGATACCCTGCCACCCGGTGAGAATGTCACTGTCTCATTCGCCTTGGATGGGCTGACAAAGGGTGATTGGACCGAATTTGAGGTCTTCTTCCGTGGGGCTGGAGACATCATCGGCGCCACGAAGTTGGATGAGAAACTACTCGAGGAGATTCGCCGGGAGGAAGAGGCGGGAATCGAAAGGCAGGACTTGCTGTCGACTGAAGGCGATGAGGAGTTCTCCACTGGTGAGCTGGATGAGGTCGCGCCTGATGCGGACGGCACCTCGGCGGTTGTGCAATCACCGGATGAAGAGAGCCGAGCAGATGGGGGCGCAGATGCTGAAACTGCTCAGAGAGAAGCAAGTGAAGTGACGGGCCAGAGCAACCTCAACGATTGGAGGGTGGGTGAATGAGCGAAGGAAAGACAACTGATGATGTCGTCGAATCGCTGCACGGCGTCGCCCAAGAGATGCACGACCGGATGTTGAAGGGGACCGCCCCAACGATGACCCTCCCGGTTCGCACCAAGAAGAACATCGAGTTCGACAAGCGACTCGGAGTCTACAAGTATGGCAAGAAACGCACAGTGAGAGATGCTACCTCCCTACGCTCAGCACGGCAGCTACTACGAGCGCTCCACATCATCGAATTCATCGAGGAGATGATCGACGCTGGAAAGTCCTCCACTCTGAGAGAGATGTACTACATATCCGAGGGTTGGGGCCACGGAAAGTTCGGAAACCAGAACGAGAGCAACAATCTGGCTGAGGATTTGGAAATCGTGACCAAGTGCATGCGCGAGGACTTCAAGCTCCGACCTGAGGAGGATGGCTCTCGGATGATTGGAAACATGACCATCAACGAGCGGAACCGGCGCGGCGAGTGGATGAGAATCAACGCCCGCGATGATGTCGGCGACTCCGGCTACGGAGTTCCCTACAACGTCGAGTCTGAAAAATTGGAATTGGTCGAGCATGACGTCGACTTCATCATGGCAATCGAGACCGGTGGAATGTTCGACCGACTGGTCGAAAACGGCTTCGACGAGGACTTCCGCGCCGGGCTGCTCCATCTGAAAGGGCAACCCGCCCGCTCCACCCGGCGGATTCTCAAGCGAATGAACGAGGAGTGGAATCTGCCGATAGTGGTCTTCCTCGACGGTGACCCGTGGTCGTTCCGAATCTTTGCGAGCATCGCCTATGGTGCCATCAAGACCGCACACATCTCCGAATACCTCGCAACCCCCTCGGCCACCTACCTCGGAATCACCGCCGACGACATCCTCGCCTACGACCTCCCCTCCGACGACCTCTCGAACAAGGACATAGAGGCGCTGAAGGCCGAACTGACAGACCCGAGGTTCGCTGACGGTTGGTGGCAGCAGCAGATCAAGATGATGCTGGACACCGGCAAGAAGGCTGAGCAGCAGTCGCTGGCCAAGTACGGTCTCGACTATGTCACAGACACCTACCTTCCAGAGAAGTTGGCTGACCTTGGACTGAGTTGACTCAAGTCAACTTGACCTGACTTTTTCGCGTGTCCCAGCGCGCGCAGGGGCACGCGGGCGACGACGAGGTGAAATATTGCCATTTTAGTGGTGAATGGGCCTTAGTGGAGCGGTTGAGGGGGGAAGAAGTCGGATAACAAATGTGCTATTCCATGGCGTAATATGAAGTAGTATAGGTGTGGCGGTGGGAAACATGGCACAAGGAACTGTCAAGTGGTTCAACCAAGTGAAGGGATTCGGGTTTATCGAGCAAGAGGGCGGAGACGACCTCTTCGTTCACAAGTCCCAGGTTGAGGGAACCATAAGAGATGGCGACACCGTCGAGTTCGAGGTTGGCGAAGGACCCAAGGGACCTAACGCAGTCAACGTTCGAAAGGTCGACGAGTGAAACCCCAGCCCATCAGGGGCTTCAGAGTGATTCGCCTCTCAATAGTAGGCGGTAGGAGCGTATGCTCTATCCATCGCTTGTTCGCCTGTGAAATCAGTTCACGCCATGCCATTGTGAATCACTCGACTTTGCTAACTGTGGATACTAAATAGGGAGGGTTGGCCGGTGAAAAACATGACGGGCGTGAGTTTCTCTGACCTCGGCGTTCCAGCCCCATTGGTTCACACCCTACGACATCAGGGAATCAGCGAACCGTTCGAGGTTCAGATGGAGGCGATTCCCGATGCGATGTTGGGCAGAGACGTCAGCTGCCGCGCCCCTACCGGCTCAGGTAAGACGCTAGCATTCGGCCTGCCGCTTCTGACTCGCTGCGTGCGGGCAGACCCCTATCTCCCAACCTCACTCATCCTCACTCCCACGCGAGAGTTGGCCGAACAGATCTGCAAGGTTCTCACGCCCTTGGCGCACGAGATGGATTTGGAAGTCGTGGCCATCTATGGAGGAACTGCCTATTCGAAACAGACTCGCCCACTGAAGCGGGGAGTCGATGTCGTAGTCGCCTGCCCGGGTCGATTGCTGGACTTGATGGACAATGGTGCGCTGAGTTTGGAGAACGTCGACATCGTGGTCATCGATGAAGCCGACCGAATGGCTGACATGGGCTTCATGGAGCCTGTCTGCCAGATACTGGACAACTGTTCAGCCGAGCGCCAAACTATTCTCTACAGCGCAACCCTCGATGATGAGGTCGCTGACTTGGTGAAGAACTACCAGCACCAGCCCGTGACCATTGAGATTGGGCCAAAGGAAGTCAGCATGGAGAGCATGAACCACCTCTTCTGGTTGATGAAGAACTCGATGAAGTCTGAGATCGCTGGTGAGGCGATTCGCAAAAATGGACGCAGCATCGTATTCTGCAGAACAAGAGCTGGTGTGGACCGAGTCGGTGACGAGTTGGAAGACATCGGATTGAGTGTGGCAACACTCCACGGTGGCCTCTCTCAGCGACAAAGGGACGGGGCGATGGGCCGCTTCACCAAGGGGAATTGCATCGTACTAGTCGCAACAGATGTCGCCGCACGAGGAATTGACGTCGAAGGCGTTCAAAACGTGATTCACTACGACCCTCCGGAGAATGGCAAGGCGTACAAGCACCGAAGTGGGCGAACTGCGCGCGCCGGTGCGGTGGGAAATGTCATCTCGCTGGTCCAAAGACCGCAGAAGAAGGCGTACAGCCGGATGCAGAGAGAGGTCGGCATCAAATGCCAATTCACACCACCAAACTTCTCCGACCTGCCGGATAGCGACTTCGTCTTCACTCCTGAATCCCGCCCTCGCAGGAACGGCCGGCAAGAGTCCCGAAACGGCGGATACAACAACCGTGGTCGCTCCCAAAACCGCTCAAGAGGCAGGTCAAACGGGCGTGGTGGCCGAAATGGTCGCTCAAACAGTCGAAGAGAAGGAAACCAGTCTGGTGATGGTCGAAATCACGGTGGCCACTACGGGGGTAGGTCACGCGGTGGTCGAAGTGGGGGTGGTCGCTCCAACGGTCCTTCCCACGGGCGCTCCTCCTGGCGTTCCAACGGTGGTGGTGGCCGCTCAAACGGTCG
>DAVI01000095.1:17077-17254 GCA_002505495.1 Euryarchaeota archaeon UBA59
CTCAAACGGTCGTTCAAACGGTCGCTCGAATGGAGGCCGAAGGTCCAACTCCTACAATGACAAGCGGAAGGGTGGTCGTGATGGCGCCCCCCGAGGTCAGAGTCGGCAGGGTCAGCAGGGCAAGAAGTCCTACAAGAAGAAGAATTACTCTCGCAACTGAGAGTGTTGTTTGACTGA
>DAVI01000095.1:17369-19859 GCA_002505495.1 Euryarchaeota archaeon UBA59
ACTCGCCCGCCGGTGTCAGCGATCTGGTAGAGCATCCTCTCTCTGACTTCGTGAATGATCGCCTCCGCATCCGGTATCTCCAGACGCAGGGCTTGGCTCCATGCATCGAGGTCAACCGGTCTGCGTGGTTGTTCGAGAATCGTGTGGACCAGATTTCGCTCCTCATACTCAGGAAAGTTCTCGTCGACCGCTGATGAGACACGGCTCATCACCTGCTGATGGAGGGCGATGAGGGCGTCCCGCTGAGCATCGAGCTGCTCCAATGTCTCGTTCAGTTGGCTGACCAACTCCATCGCCTCAGGGACCGATACCTTCCGGCGGCCAGCGATCTTCTCGGCGATTGGAATCGCCTTGTCGGGCAATCTGGAGGAGAGTCTTACAGGACCACCCGGAGGGAGCGCCCGGTGCTCGCAGCGGAACAGGTCGGGGCCGAGGTCGAGGCTGATCGAGAAGGATTGTTGGACCGAGTAGATTTTCTTCGGGGGCCCACCCTTGTCACTCTTCACTATCTCAGATTGGACAAAACCCGCCTCCTCAAGCACCTTCAGGTGTTTCATCACAGCCTGCTGGCTGACATCGAGGTGTTGCGACAGTTGCAATGGGTAGTGCGGCTCCCGCACTAGCATCTCCAAAATCTGCCGACGGGTGCTGTTTTCGAGGATGGAAAGCGCCGTGCCAAAGTCGACCACACTACTCAACTCAGGGTTGTCTACCGAGTCGCCCTGTAAAAACCCAACCGCTCTACTTCAGCGCATCTCATCGAGTGTGACCACTGTGGAGCTCTGCATCGCCTTGTCTGCTGCGTACGCAATCAGGTGGCTGTTCATCGAGTCGGAGAGTTCAGTTGTTGAAAGTGAATGGGGCTCCCCCCGCACGACTTTGACAAAGTCCGCCACGAGCCTGCGGTCGCCCCCGCCATGCATGTCCTCGCCCTCGCCAATTGTGATGACTTCCTCAACCCACTCTTCGCCATCGGTTGCAGCGGGTCTGCGAATCACGATTCGCCCGGTAATCATGTCGCCCTCGATTTCGCCCTTCGTTCCGGTAATCTGGAGGCGGCGAGTCGCTCTTGCTGAATTGGTCACCATGTCGTGGGTGGCGACGCAGCCGTCAGCGAACTCGACGATGACTGACTGACGGTCGACGACATCGTTGTCACACCGCCAAACGCAGCGGCTGTAGTCTGATGATTCGAGGTGCGCTCGCCTCGACTCTGCAATTTCCTCCTCGGAGGATGACTCGCCTGCTGCATCAGGCGCAGCGCCGCCTGCCTCGTAGGTAGCCTCGCCGGAGAACGCGTAGAAGGGCCACCAGTCATTGTTGAGGTGGTGGCGAAGTGCGGAATACTGGCAATCTCGCTCAATTTCACAATCGTGACAATGGGTTCCTGCCCCCTCTGGAGCATTTTCCTCGGTGAAGAAGTGGCAGCCCCCAAATGAGGCGACCTGAGTCGGCTCGGTGCCCGACTTGAACCAGCACAGCAGGTCTAGATCATGGCAACACTTTGCGAGCATCATCGGGTTTACTTCTCGGCGATTCCACTTCCCTCTCACAAATCCGACTGCCATGTGGTGATAGGATACGTTCTCGGTCGAATGTATGTGCATTATCTCGCCGATTTCACCCGCCGCTATTCTCTCTTTGATTGCAACATAGAATGGGGCATGTCGAAGAACATGGCAGATGATCACCTTCCGCCCGGTACGCTCGGCCGCTACGGCCAACGCACGCAGCTCTGCCGCATTCTTCGCTATCGGCTTCTCCAACAAGACATCGTATCCAGTTTCCAATAGCGGAATCGTGGTCTCGACGTGAATATCGTCCATCGTTCCGTTGATAGCGACATCGGCGAACTTCGGTACCGCTGCCAACTCCGCAGCACTCGAAAAGCAGCGCTCGGCTGAAATCCCCCACTTCAGCGCGCAGCGAGCCAACCTCTCGGGGTTCGGCTCGGCTAGGCCTACCACCTGCAATTCGTCGGGATGGTCGTCGGAATACGAGCCGTAGCCTACCGACCTATGACCTAATCCGACGAGTACCGCAGTGAGCGCAGACAGTCCAATCCCCGTATGCGAAAGGCCACTCTCACTATTCATACCCGCGCAAGTTGGGAAGTCTGTGAATGGATGGGGGGGCCGACGCGGGCGCGCAACCGTCAAAGGGGGGTGGGTTGGAGCCACAGACGATGATGAAGAAGTGGTTCATGCGTCAGTATTGGCGGCTACAACAATCCCAGACCTTCATATCGATGGGTTTCTGGTGCACCACGCTCACACTGCTCATCTGGCCGTACGTATCGTGGCGCTTCCAGGGTGAGGCGACTCCGCTCGGCGTCCCGATGACCTACTGGGGCCTCGCCACCATCGCCTTCGGGGTCCTCGCCATCGTTCTCATGGTCGGTTACATCTACGATCAATTCCTCTCTCTCTGGAAGGAGCAGCGCACCGTCGACACCGAACGCAATCCGTTTGGAACCTACGCCATGATCCC
>DAVI01000095.1:19946-21146 GCA_002505495.1 Euryarchaeota archaeon UBA59
CATGGAACGCTGAACAGGAGGTCTGGGCACGCGGTCAGAAGTTTTGGGATGATGAATTTGATACTCCGGTTCCTGACCTGTTCTTCCTACCTGAAGGAGCAATCGATGATGCTCGAAGGCGTGGGAAGGACCTCGACTGAGAGTTTCATTTCCGGATGGTTCGCTCTCAACCTTCGTCCCAGTCCTTCCACTTCTCAGCAGTTTCATCGACCTCATCCGAGATCTTCGCAGGCTTGCTCTTTGTGGGACGAACTGCTTCGCTCTCCTGCTCACCGGCGAATGAACGGTCAACTCGGGAGGATTGGTCTGGTCGGTCGGAGAAGGGAGGGGGAACTGTCTGATCTTCGGGTTGAATCAGGAACTCTATCTTCATCTCGCCAGCCGTCCCGGCCTTTTCTCGCAACTTTGTCAGCGCGTAGACCTGATCGGTCGTCAGAACCGGTCCACTGCCGGACGGCAGATCGATTGACAGCGAGACTTCGCGGCCATCTGCACTCTTCATGGTCACCGTTGGTGGACCGAGGGCTGTCTTGGGCCGGAGGATGTACAGGATACCAGCCACGGGGAGAAGGCAGGCGCCAAGAAGAAGGGCTCCGCACGAAGCCAAGAGGGGGTACTGCTGCATCGTCAGTTTGTCGATTTCGTTCTGGTCGATGACATAGATTGAGTGGTTGGAGGTTGAACTCAAGGTGAGTTGCCCGTTTTCATTCGTTTTAATCCAGCCCAGCGGTTCGAAGGTCGTGCCGTCATCGAACTTCAATGTCGCCACCGCCGCGATCAAAGATGGCTCAAGCAATTCAACCTCACTTCCCTCGCTGTCGAGGATAGTTAGGGTATCCATTTCCACATCATGTTCAGTCACATTCTGGTAGAACGCATACTTGTTGAGACCAATCACTTCGAGGTTCTCACTGCTTGAGGGTTCGAGAACGAGAACATGGTGTTTGTCGGGGCGCAGGACATCTTCAATGTCAGGTAGCGAGGTCGCCAGCCCAATCGTGCCCAGCAGCAGTGATATCAAACCTATCCAAAGCAGCCGTTTGGGCCATGGTGAGCCTGACTGCTCACCATCCTTCGATTGAATCTGCTCATTGAGCAGGGGCGTTTCTGCCTCCGAATCCCCCGTCATCACCACCCCCTATGTAAGCACGGTTTGAAAGCCAAACGGTTCGGCGGAGAGCGATTGGCCACTGCCTGACT
>DAVI01000013.1:0-1760 GCA_002505495.1 Euryarchaeota archaeon UBA59
CGATGCAACAGACCCACAAGGATTTGTTCAAATCGGGACTCTCTCGGGCTCCGCCTGACCGAGGTAGTGGGAGAATTCCGGTCCTTCTTGGGTGCTGATCGAGATGTCTCCCTCGAAGAAGTCGTCAATCTCGAGAAGGACTTCACTCTCAGCCATGTGAGGGGCATTGTTCTGAGCCGAGAGGTGACAGAGGACGACACTCCGAGTATGGTTCGTGACGACATGTGACAACAACTCCGCAGTCTGACGATTGGAAAGGTGGCCACCCCTGCCGGCTATGCGCTGTTTTAGGCGCTCGGGATAGGGGCCATTCCAGAGCCGATTCGAGTCGTAGTTAGCCTCGATGGAGATGTGAACGCAACCCTTCAGATGTCGGGCCAACTCATCGCTCCAAGAGCCGAGGTCGGTGACCACCGCAGCCCGCTCTCCGAGGTGGCTCGCGATGAACCCGACATTGTCGGCGCCATCATGGTTGACCGGCACCGGCAGGATGCTCAAATCTGGGCCCATCTCAATTAGGTCAAGAGCCTCAAACAGTTTGCATTCATTGACCGGGTCGAGACCGAGTTTGGCACAGGTCTCGAAGTTCATCATCAGTGGAATCCCCCACTTTCTGTTGGCGATGAGAGCCCCCTTCGAATGGTCGCTGTGGTGGTGGCTGATCAGTATCGCATCAAGATCTGTAGGCTTCATCTCCAGAAGCCCCAATCGGCGCTCCAATTGACGGCCGGAAAAGCCGCAATCGATGAGAATCCGGCTCTCCGCGGTAGCAAGAAGGGTGGCGTTGCCGCCGCTGCCCGAACCGAGGTGAGTGATGGAGAGAGTCATGGCGACTCATCTCCGGTCGCGTACACCCCTTGAATCAGACCCCCTGCAACAGTTGGTTGACACCGTATTGGAGATGTCCTCCGTCTGCTCAACCTCTCTCCTCACCAGCGATTTCCCGGAGCTGCGGAGTGAGTTAGATTCCTTCCACAGATGCCAATTCAGCAGGGCGACGCTGCAAACGGAGCGAGACGGCGCCTCGGGCGCGTATGAACTGTGCTCCATCAGCATGATAAGTCAACCCAAAGGGTTGGGCCATACCAGCGTGCGCTGGGCGGTGAGACGATGCGACGCAAGCAATCAGTTCTGATAGTGACTCTCCTCATCTTGGCAAGTCTTGCCTTCGTCTCTATGACTCGCCCTGCATCCGAGGTCGATTCGGTCCACCCGGACGATACGACTGGCGAAGGCCCACCGATCACTGACACCGACAAGGACAAGATTCCCGACCTCCACGAACAGATGTATAGCCAATCGATTAACATCACGCTGGATGAGGTCATCTATGAAATTCTAGGGCTCAACTACGAGAATGCGAGCGACAATGAATCCGACTTTGACAACGACGGCCTCACCTCCCTCGAGGAGTATTGTTGGCCCTACGACATGGCTCACTGCTTTGTTGACAGGAAGTCTCTCACAGGGGTGCCCCCGGAAGACACCGAGTCGGGGTTGCGAGAGTACCTCGACCCACGAGTTGCGGACACCGATGGTGATGGCCTGCCCGATGGTTATGAGGTTTGGATGTGTATGCGAGAGACCGGCGAATTGAACGAGTCAAACGCCTGGACCTGCCAAGATTTCGATCCTCTGAACCGGTATGACGGATTCAACGACTCCGACCGCTGCAGTAGCGGCGACTTGGGTTGTGGTGACGGCTTTGATGTCGACCGTGACGGAATCATCGAAGTTCACGAATGGTACACCAACGCTGA
>DAVI01000013.1:1867-13728 GCA_002505495.1 Euryarchaeota archaeon UBA59
CTGCTCGACGCCTGTTCCGACAATGTGACCCGCCCCACCGATACACCGGGCTGGTTGGGGACTGACCCGCTGCGCAACGACAGCGATTTCTACTACTGGTCCGGGAGCCGAGAGTTGCCGAAGAGTAGCCGAGGCGACTCAATCTTGGACGGTTGGGAGGTCTTCTTTGGCCTCGACCCGCTGAACGAGACGGACAGCCTGCTCGACTCAGACATGGATGGCTGGGACTTGGACCGCGATGGCATGGTGATGCCTGACGGGTCGAGGGCGACAATCTATCTCGGCGAGGCGTATTCCAACTTGGAGGAATATTTCACCTACATGGATAATGGGACTTGGGTGAGAGCTGGACTCAAAGCGACCTTGCTCGAGAGCGCCGACGGCTCGGTCGAGATGTACGACCAAGGGACAACCCCTCAGATTCTGCACCACGATGTACGGGCTCTACAGGCGGACCACCTGTTGGGCTTGCTCTATATCGGCACCAAGCGTGGCATCACCATCTTTGAGCCTGCAACCGGTGGCAATTGGAATCTGGCACTACCTCCCGGTGGTGAGCTGAACGACCTGATGCACTGGACCGATCAGGGCGGTGAGAGCTGGCTGATTCTCGCCACCGATGATGGAATCGAGGTGTGGTCTCTCGACAGCGAGGGGCACTATGACCAATCCTCGACGATTACCGGGGCGAATATCGGCGTGGTGAGGGGAATTCACCAGTTGTCAACAGGAAGTGGCAACCTCGACCTCCTACTCGCAGGTGAGGATAGCAACGCCTGGACGGTAACCATCGACGGTGCCGGACAAGTCATCAATCTACGAATCGCGGAGACACTCGTCAGCGCCCTGTTAATGGAGAATGCGACTATTCAAGACGTTGTTCACACTTCGATAGATGGCAGTCAAGAGAAACTCTATGTCGGTACCGACAGCGGCTTCTTCGTCGCCAACACAGCAGATGCAATCGGCGACTACCCGGTGATGTGGATTTTCAACGAGACGGATGCAGAGCAGTATGTCCGACAGGCAAACCCATCCAACATCTCCCACTCTGCGAATGTCCGGACACTCGTTCTCGATGGCCCCCGCCAACCGGACGGCTCCATCTCCAGCGTGCAGACCATCTGGGTCGGCACCGGCGGCGGAGTCCACCAATTCTCTCTCCTCGATGAGTCTGACCCCTCCATCGCATTCAGCAGGGACCGGATGCAGAACGACGACGGCGACGATGAAGGCGCAAACGACATTCACGCAATCCTTCCATTGGGCAATGAGGTCATCATCGGCTCCCGCATGGGTACCTGGGTGCTCGACGGTGATTACGCCCGCGGCCTCGGAGTGGATGACCAACACACTCGAATCCCCGGCTTCGTCACCGAACTGGTCGTCATGGAAGTCGATGGCAACGATACGATATTCGCCGGTCTCCACCCCGGCAGATACTCCAATCGGATGCTCATCAATCCGTTCAGCAATGACTCCGACCTCGACGGAATGCCGGATGGCTGGGAGATCGCCCACGGCCTCGACCCGACCGACCCGTTCGACAGGGATGAGGACCTCGATGTCGACGGCATCAACCTCAATCCATACGAAGACTCGCTGATCGACCACAATTGGACCAACCTCGACGAGTACCGCTACATCGCCTCCACACCTGAAGGGTGGAACGGAACCGACCCACGCCTCACCGACACCGATGGTGATGGCCTCGTGGATGGCGCTGAATACTGGGGCTGGTTCTTCAGCCAGACCAACTTCACCTGCCACTACGAGATTGGTGAGTATGTCTGTGATGAGGCGCAAGGTGAAGCCGCTCGTCAAGTCTACGCGCTCGGTTGGCAGGGAACCCAAGCGAGTGGCGCCACAGACCGAGCGACAGACCCGACCAATCAAGACTCAGACCAAGATGGCATGCCCGATGGATGGGAAATCGCCAACCGACGTTGGATTGGAACCACCTTCCATGGTGGTAACGAGTGGTCGATGGACCCGATGGACCCGACTGACGCCGATGAGGATGCTGACAGTGACGGTCTCACCAACATCTGTGAGTATCAGTGGGAATTGACGCTGCAGGCCGGCTTGGAGTCGGGTCTGCCTGCCTACGGCGAGAGTCTTGAGGCGATTCAAAACTGGACCAAGATTGACCCGAACAACCCTGACTCTGACGGCGATTCACTACCCGATGGCTGGGAGGCGCGCTACTCCTGCGACTGGCTGCTAACCAATGTAGGCATCAATCCGCTCAACGGGTCGGACGCGTTTACCAACCCGGATGGTGACGGCTACGATGTTAACCGCGACGGAGTCATCTCACCGGATGAGGCGCTCAACAACTGGATGGAATATCATCTGAAGGATGCAATTATCCTAGGCAACACAACTGTTGACGGTGACTCACTTCCAGCCGGCTTTGAGAACTCGCTGTGGGACGCCTCGTGGCTCTCTGGCGCGAGCAGGCCATTCGGCGAGAGCATCTCACCTAACGTCGCCGCCCTGACGCCGGGAATCATCCTCACCGACATAGGCTCATCCAATCCTCTGTCAGCCGATTCCGACGGGGATGGCATGCCCGACGGTTGGGAAGTATGGTTTGCAAGGTGGGACGCATTTGACCTCGCTTGGACGCTGAATCCGGTGAACGAGAGCGACACCTTCCAGGACCCGGACGGTGACGGCATGACGAATTGGGAGGAGTACAATTCAATCGATGCAAATTATTCAGAGACCGACAGCAATGCTACTTCGCCGCAGTATCACCCCTTCAAACTGGGCAACATGATCATCCTGACCCCCTGGAACCAGGCGGTCGGGACAGTCTCCTTCGGAACCTATCTCAGTTCGGATCAGTACAACCTGAGCGGTCCGACATGTGACCCTAACAATCCCGATTCCGACGGCGATGGAATGCTCGATGGAATCGAACTTCTATTCACACAATGGAATCTCTCGTTCCTCAACTGGTCGCTGAATCCGCTTGTCGCCGGGGACGGCGGCGCCGACGGCGACCAAGATGCGTTAACCGATAGGCAGGAGTTGAATCTCACCTACGAGAACCCGCTGAATGGCGGGCCAGCGCCTCCTGATGCACCCAAGATGTGGGAGGAGGCGTTCCAGCTTGAGCCGGCCAACTTCACGCAGCGAATTTCTGACATTCTTTCGAGCAAACAGGGGCGTGCCTATCTCGCCTTGGTTCAGCACGCCGAATGGGAGGTCACCGGAATCGCCCCGCCGCTTTTGTCCACCTTGATAGGAATCACCGACCCGACCAACAACGACACCGACGATGACGGAATGATAGATGGCTACGAGTATTGGTTCACCGAGTGGGACTTGGACGCCAACCGCTGGTCGATGAATCCGCTGACCAGTACAGATGTCAACTTCGATACCGATGACGATTCATACGACTGCAACGAGAATGGAATTCTCGAACCGGAAGAGCGTTACACGAACCTGCGGGAATACGAAGCGCGCATCTACGGAAAGGAGTCGATGAGGTACACCTTCCCGCCCGGTTCAGGTTTGATTGACTATGGAGATGACGCCATCGACGCCAAGATGGATGAAGAGGGCGTCTCAGCCGGCGAGGCGCGCTCACAACTCGTCGCATTGTTCGCTAGTAAAGATGTGAAGAGCGCAGAGAGACTCGACAGGATTAACACCGCATATGCAGACAACTTCAACCTCAGTCTGTTCGGCATTACTGACCCTTCACACAGCGACTCGGACCTCGACGGAATGCCCGACGGCTGGGAGTTCTGCTACGGCAGTTACGCTGTCGTGCAGCCAGTGGATGCGTACCGCTGGACCTTGAATCCGGTAAGCCCTCTCGATGTGGACTATGACCCCGACGAAGATGGCTGGTTCGGTCGGACAAGTTCGGACACACCCGCCCTGCAAGGGAGTTGGACTAGCCACATCTTCTCTCAGGCCGGGCCTCTCATTCCGCCCGGAAACAGCCCTCTTTGGTTCACCAACTGGATGGAGTACGACAACGGTACCCGGCCCGACCTCAACGATACCGATGCAGATTCTGTGAATTGGGTTCGAGTCGCCGACCCGAACGACAACAGCATCACCCTCGACTACTACCGCGACTATGCCCTCACCGACGGTCGTGAAGTGTTCAAGTTCGGAACCAATCCGACCGACAACGACACCGATTGGGACATGCTGCCAGACTGGTACGAGTATGATAAGGGGTGGAACGAGTCCAATGACAACTGGTCCTCGTATGTTCAAGTCGAGGTGGTTTGGGAGCAGTACTCCATTCTTGGAAACCTCGTGATGCGCCCGCTCCACGGTAACGGCCTGCTCCTAGAGCGTCCATTTTTGAACTACACTTGGGCGACGTTCGACCCGACCGATCCGGCTGATTCACTACAGGATCCTGACAAGGATGGCAATTGGGAATGCTCCAATGCCGGCTGTACCTACATCCCCTACAACAACTTCCAGGAGTTCTTCGGATTGACAAACCAGTCGATCACAAGTGCCACCCTCGCTCGCTCGACGCCAGTCCAAATCGCTGGAACCAGCCCGCCGATCACGATAGTCGCGATGGAGTGGTGGGAACTGCGCGCCGCCCTACTTGCAATCGACAGGCCGAACGAGATGTATTGGAACTACATGCGAATGTTCCGAGCCAATGCCACTGACGAACTCTATGCACACATCCTAGACGACCACGACTTTGACTATCTGACCCTGAATGTTTCAGACGACGAGGTACTGGTGAAGGGAGATTGGACCGACTCGTGGGATTGCGTCTTCTGTCAGGACCGCTATCACTACCCCAACACCGGTCTTGGCGAGAGGGTGTGGGGCTGGTGGATTCTCGACATCGACAGTGACGCCATCGCGGACGGCACAGATCCTCTCAACTGGGATACTGATGGCGACTGGTTAAACGATTGGTTCGAAATTGAAAACGACATGCTCGACAATATCCGAGGAAATGGCCCATCTCCGATTCGATACGACGACCGGACCACCAACAGCCCCTGATTCGGCCCTTCAAAACCCCTATGTGTGTAGGTGGCTCTTAACCGCCGTCCGGCCCCCACATTCCATTTGTGACAAACGGCCTTAGGGCCGTTGTCACCATTGACAGCGAATGGGAGTCTTGAAAGGCGGATTGTACCCATGCGGCAACGGGGAGAGAGATGGCAAGAGGCAGAACCGGGATGATAACCCCCTCAATTCTGCTGATAGTGTTCGTTCTCTCCTCGTTGGCGCCACTGCTCGAATTCACAACGAGGGAGGCTGAGGCACAGACAGCATCTCGCCACATCTACACCTTTTCTGACGGCAGCACGGAGGCCATCGCGGTCTACCAATCGGGCACACCGGCGCGCAACGTGAAGGTCTCGATGCCTCGCGGTGCAGAGGTCACAGCTGTCGAGATGACGCTTTCAGGCGCCTCTTCAACCGGCTGGAATCAGGTCATCCACCAGTCTCGAGCCGATTGGATGGGGGGTGAGATATCCAATACTGAAACCAGAGCCGATTCGGTCTCTCTTGGGTTGGATAGCCCAGAGCAGGAGTTCTACACCCATGGGATGAATGAGAACAGTAGTTCCGGCGACGCCTGGTTGGACAACGGCTCATTCAGCATCCGGCAACCGAGAATGTCAAACGCATCTGAAACTCGCTTTACCTCTCAACGCACCACCACCTCGCCTTTTTCTTCCCAGGCAGCTGCATCGGTCCTGAAGTACCGAGGGTGGACCTATGTCTCGAAATTCGACACCAAGAACCTCAACCAGTTGGTGAAGAAGGTCTATTCGAACAACCTTACGACCCATTCAAGTGTGATTATTGAGAGTGGGAACTGCAACATCCCAAGTCCGGGCTCCGGGTGGAGCAGTTACTACGGCTTCCGCGACTGGACTGTAGGCGACGACGAAAGGCTCTACGCAATCCTCAGCACCGACCGCCAATATGCGAGTGCGAACACGCTGAAGCTGTTGGTTTTCGACATCAGATACGAGGATGTTTGGACCTGCATCCAAAGTTACGACATTTCCGTGAACTCCTACGGGTCTTACACCGGAATCTCCTACGATCGTAGTCGAGATGTGATATGGGTCCTGCATTCGACTCGCCGGACTGTCGTCCCCTACACCTTCAACGATGACGGCAGCTTTGAGCGAGACGGTGATTTGCAGTATTCCTACTTCTCTAGTTACAGCGAGCAGAACGGGCTTGTGGCGATGAACAACATGTT
This sequence comes from Euryarchaeota archaeon UBA59, assembly GCA_002505495.1. Taxonomy (GTDB): domain Archaea; phylum Thermoplasmatota; class Poseidoniia; order Poseidoniales; family Thalassarchaeaceae; genus MGIIb-Q1. Next base: position 8,103 of record DAVI01000013.1, read on the forward strand.
CTTTTTCCGCAGCAAGTACAGTTGGTCACAGGACCGTTTGGAAGCGTACGCAATCAGCGGGACCTCAACGACTCTCGCCAAGCAGACCGGTGAGGTGACCATTCCCGACACAGGCTTCGGCCTCTTCTTCGACGGACAACGGCTGATTCTCCTCGACCACCGTCAGTGGTCCTCTAGGTATTACAGGGAATACGGCAGCGGCTGGGCCTACCCTATTTCCCCACAACCGGGAACCTCGACTTGGGTTTCCGAACCATTTGTCGTCTCTGATGACATATTGGTAGCAAACATCGAGACCTCTTGGACGGTTACCTCTGCGGGTGACCGAGTTGACTACTGGGTCAGCGCCGACAATGGCACCCACTGGGTAGCGGTCACTAACAACCAAACGGTCCACTTCTCCAACCCGGGTCAACAACTCCGCTGGAAGTTGCAACTAGTCGGCGCATCAGCAGTCTCTTGGTGGGCTTCAATGGAATACGCCACAGCCTACCAGACCTCTGGCAGTTGGACATCCCCACCCATCGCCACGGGAACACAGGTTGGCCGCATGCAACCTCAGTGGTTGGCAACACTGCCAGCGAGCACCAGCATGTCTGTCGAGGTAAGCAACGACAACGGCACAAATTGGCAGACCGCGACGAATGCTCAGATGGTTGAGTTTTCCGGCCAAGGGAACCTACTCAAGTACAGGGTGACGATGAGCACCACAGATGACTCTGTGACTCCGCTTCTCAACTCATTCTCTCTCGATTATGAGGAGGGATATCCTTCGGCAGTACGGCTCGACGTCGGCAACGATGGCAGTTACGAGGTCATTCTGACAGGACTGCTCAATCAGCCGGTCGACATCTCCGGACCCGAGTTGGTGACCGCTTTCAACGACAACATTCTCGACAACGGAGTCGGTGTGAGCAATGTCACACTAACTCTTGTAGCTGGCTCACCGGGCAGAATCAAGGTCACCAACCTAGACATCACCTACCGTCTCAGAACTCGTGTTCTCGACGCTGAGTTGGAGGGTGGGATGTTGGTTCCCGATGGCGCCACGCGGGTGCTGATGACTAGAGTCTCCATCGGCGACGAAGCGGACAGAATCACTCAAGTCCAAGTCGAACTACAAGCAACGGCGGGGGCAAATCCTATTCTGCAGTGGCAGAGCGGTGATTTTTGTTCCGTGCTGGCAGATGAGGACGGGTTCGTCAACTTCGATGTAGGAAACTGCTCCTCATCCGAAAACTCTGCTGGAATCGTCTCAATTCTGATGCCCATCGGCTCAAACTGGTCCTGGGACGACGAGGGCGACGTCGAAGCCCTCATCACTGCAGATGACGACCTCGGTAGAGCAGTCACTCGGTGGGAGACCGAGGGGCTGAACATCCGGGTCGAGAATGACATTCAATTGACCAACTTAGTGGTCACTGACTCATCTGGCAGAGTCCTCGCCAGCAATGATTGGGTGAGGGGTGGGCTTGAGTTGACCTTCCAAGGTGCGATAGCGTTCGAGGGAACCACTTACACCCCACAGGCTGGGCAGTTCAGTCTTGAGTTGACCGGTCAGAATCTGACCCAGGATGGGGACCCGATGGAGTCCGAAAAGCAACTTCACATGGAATCAAATCCCAGTCACGGCGCCTACTCGATGGTGATTACCTCCCTAATCGAATCCTCCCAAGGGGGCATGCTGTTCAGGGTCAAGGCGGTGAATCTTCCAAATGGCTCGGTCTACGTCAACCCCTCATACAACTCTGTCAGGATAGTACTCGATGGAAACAGCCCGCTGGTGATTGCCGCGTCACCACTCGATTCATCCGAAGTCCACAAGGGCAACCCGAATCAACCGATACGCATCGTCGTGCAGGATTCTGTCGACCCACCGACACAACTAGCACTCTACTACTGGAGAGAGGGTCAAGATGACCTGAACTACGACAACATGCCAGACGAGAACGAGTATGTCCCGATGTTCCTGGGGACACCCGAGACACAACCCGGAGGTCTGAACATCTTTGAGGGTCTGGTGGTCGACTCGATGAACAAACATGGCGAGAAGGTCTCCTTCTACCTCACCGGCACCGACGCGCAGGGAAATGTGCTCGGGAATGGCGGTGGCCCGGTGTGTACCACTGACATGAAACCCTGTGGCGAAAACAATCCTTCACTGACACCTCCTGATTGGGGTGCCGATCTAGTCACCTACACCATTCGAGAGGAGTTTGAGCCGGGACTGGCTGTTGACAATTCGACGATAGTCGGCCACGACGACGAGTCTCCCCTTCATCCGGGCACGCAATACATCGCTCTGCTGCGACTCGTCGACAGAAATGGCTGGAATGACATTTCGACGATGAAGTTGGCCCTCGGCGGCAACATCGAACAGAATGACACAGCAATCTGGGCCAACTTCACGAAGTTGGATAATGGCAATCTGTCGATGCATTTGGAGTCGGGAAGTGTCGGCTTGGCCGTCTCCAACCTCTACTCGAGCATGGAGCGGCTCGAAGGCAACGACTCCGTGCTCGACCTCCACATCAAATTCCAGCTGACATGGCACTTCCCAGAGTTGTGGGACACCAATGGTGAGGAGACCTTCGTGCCTGTCGTGGAAGTAGCCGACTGGCCGTGCAAGGAGGGTGACACTGACCCATGCTTCAGCGAGAGGGGCGGACTAGGCAATGACAGGTGGAGTCTTGACAATGACCTTCGCTTCGACATGGCGCCTGGCCACTTCACGGCGATCGACCTGGCCACAGGACGCAATCTGTACACCGGCGGTGACGAACAGCAGACCATAGCCGCCGGACAAGTGGTGCGCGTCAACGGGCGCATCCTCTTCTCGGAGGATCAGACTCCAGCCCCTGAAGGCGCCTTCGACATCGTAGTCGGAAATCTCGAACTAGAGTGGAGAGCGGTTCCAAGGGACAACGGCGAATTCAATGTTGACATCTTGGTCCCGAATGTCAGAAGTGGACACCTCGACATGTTGGCGTGGCTTGAAAATCTGCCCGGTTTGGCAACCGATGAAACTCCCGACGAGCCGAGAATCCTCCTAGTGGTCGATGGCAACTCGCCAGTGATCAACAGCGTTCTCCCCGAGGGCGACCTCAGAATCAGGGATGCCTCAGCGGTCGCCGTTTTCCTCAACACGAGCGACGACCATGGATTCCTCGTCCAAAGGCCCGCGGTGCTGCACTACAAGGTGAAGGCTGGTGAGAGTGAAGTGGCCCGCGGTTCGCAAGAACTCGGGACATTGTTGGACCAGTACGGGTATGGCCATTGGACAGGCGTGGTCGACCTGACCGACCAAGGGGTGACCCAACTACTGCCCGGCTACAATGTCGACATCTGGGTGACTGGCGCCGACGCCGCAGGGAATCCATATGTCTCAGAGAACAACACGGAATCAACTCCACTCTCGACTTGGCGCATCATCCGCATAGGACCCGTGGTCAACCTCCTAGACCTAGATATCCGGTGGTCGGATGCGACGCCGGAATCCGGCTCTGAAGTCACTCTTGACATCGCTGGAAACAACACCAATGCCGAGGAGGGGACGATTACCTTCGCGCTGCAACAGAAGACCAAGGATGGCGACTGGGTGGATGTCCACAATGGCTCCACAGACGCGCTGTTGCGGGCACACGGCGACTTCGTCGCCTCAATCCCTCTCAAGACTGAGGAAGTTGACGAGGAGACCGTTGAGCGTTATCGGTTGGTGGTTCTCGACGGTCACGTTATTCTAGACCGGATATCACTTGACCCACTGATGCTGCAGCCGCCGATAGCGCGTGACGGGGCGGCGATATCGGAGCAGTTTACCGAGCAGACCGGAACGGTGATGCTCTACCTCGCGCTGATGGTCGCGCTGATTGCCATCGTGGTCCTCATCGTCGTGAACAGGCGGATTTTGGAGTCCGACGAGGAGGAGGGCTCACCAATTGACCAAACGGTGGAGGTCGCGACTGAGATGGCTCACCCCCCACCGCCACCCGGATACGACTCGGACGGGATGCCACCTCCGCCACCACCCGGCGGCTTCGACCCTAGCGAAGAGCCTCCGCCTCCACCCGGATACACGCCCAGTGTTGAGGAGACTACCTCGATGCCTTCCACCGATGCCGCCCCCCCAGCAACCGGCTCGACACCCACACAGTCGGAATACTGGACCGACGAGAAGTTGCTCGCCCAAGGGTGGACGCAGCAGCAAGTGGACATATGGAAAGCGGGGCAGGCTGAAGGTGGCGCAGCGGCATCATCAGGCGATGAGGTTCCTGAGATGGAGATTAGTTCCGCGGAAGCGTCCGGACTGCCTGGGAATCACCCTGCGGCCAAGTACAAGTTCTCCAATTCCGTCGTGGAAGGGGTGATGGAGAAGTTCGGCATCACCGACAAGGACTCCTTCATGCGTCATGCCGTCCTGTTCGACTCAGACGGCAACAACTACCTCAGTGGAAAAGAGTTGGAATCGGCGGCAGAACACTTCACCTCTCAATGAGAAGCATGAAGTTGGTTGCTCAACCGCCTCAGACCGATGAGTGAGCCAGTTGCAGGCCCGCCCTCTGATACCGAGTCCCCCCCACCGGATGAAGATGGGCAACCGCCCCCCCCAACCGTCGAGCCAAAGGAGAAGATGCTCTTCCTGCAGGAGCAGATGGTCAATTTTGTGAATCAATACAACCTGCCCGTGATAGAGGTCAGCCTAGTCCTCTCAAAGTACCTCAAGCATCTCACCTCCCAACTCGATGAGGTGGCATCCCAAACCGGGGAGGAACTACCCGTACTCGTGGCGAGTCCGTGGCCACTTGAGGTTGAGTCTGCTGAATCAGCGATAGAGATGGATCTGGAGCGTGTCCTGACCATGGTAGACGAAGCTCGCATGGACATTTTCGACACCATCATCCGCGTCGTGCTCACCGAGACCGAGATGAACCACACCGATGCAGTCCTGCTCTTACGAGAGTGGGAACGACTTGCAAGGGGTCAACTTGCTGCGGTGACATCGCCTGGGCAGTTGTTCTCGCCGTTTGAGATTCCCGAGGACTTCTAGGCGAGGGAATACTCGTCGGCGACAGAAAGCATCGCGGTTTGGTACGCGTCGAAGATCGACCAGAGCCAGAGCAGAGGCCAGAGCAGGCAGAAGAGGAGCGGGACCTGGAGTGCGGTCCAGTCGAAGGCCTTCGAGTGTTGGCCGTTGAAATGCTGCCCGAGATAGAGGAATGGCACCACTGCCAATGCGGTCGCTATCAGTGGCCTCAGCGCACCCCACGGCCCTACGCCACCGGTAATCTCACTGACTATGACGATGATTGCCATGAACGGTGTCTGCCACCGGGGAAGGTCATCCAACCGATCCCGCAAACGCTCGACGAGGCCGCCCTCGATATCCTCTGCCACATTCTCACCTCCCACTGCTGCACTTTGAGTTAGACGGTCGTTCGTGTCATTTTCAGTCGAATATGACGATACTCTCCTCACGGCCGAGAAGCCTGAACCAGTGGATTGCGAGCAGCAGGATTCCCACGCTAACCGCATAGATGACGATGTGGAATGGGATGCCTGAACGGGTCAAAATCGACTCGCCACTACTCTGAAACTGAATGCCGATGATGAATGAGAGCGCTGCTGC
>DAVI01000067.1:0-1444 GCA_002505495.1 Euryarchaeota archaeon UBA59
CCGCATCTGACTTCGATACCAACCGGCCATCATCGAGGATTGGAAAGGTCGGACACAACCCTCCTCCACGGAGCGCCCCTCGTTCATCACGAGATGGGGGGAGAAGGTGCGGTGGACACCAAGGCCGTGACATGACGGGCAGGCACCCAAGGGATTGTTGAAAGAGAATACTCGTGGAGTCATTTCGGGCATGAACGCTCCGTGAGTGGGGCATGCGAACTCCTCGGAGTAGGCTATTGCCTCGCCAACTTCAGTTTCAAGGGAAACAGAGCCCTCTTGCAACTCAGTATCCTTGTCGGGGCCTTCCAAACTCTCCAACGCGACGGCCCCCCCGCCGAGTAACAGACCCGCTTCGACGGCTTCTGTAAGTCGTTGCCTCGCTGACTTTCTCAACTTCATGCGGTCGACTCGAACATCGATGTCGTGGCGCAGATTCTTCTCCAACTCTGGTGGATTGTCAAACTCGACCTCGCGGCCGTTCACCTTACCATGGAGGTAGCCCTGTTCGGCCAAATGACTGAACAAGTCAGCATGGGTTCCCTTTCTGTTACGGACTACTGGGGACCAGACGGAAACCGCGTGTTCCTCCAACCGCCAAACGACATCATCGACTATTTCCTGCACCGTTCGCCTAGCTACCTCGTCACCGCATTCAGGGCAATGGGGCTGACCAACCCGAGCATAGAGAAGCCTGAGGTAATCTTGAATCTCTGTGGTGGTGGCAACTGTGGAACGAGGGTTGTGTGAGCCCTGTTTCTGGTCGATTGAAATCGCTGGTGAGAGCCCTTCGATAGAGTCGCAGTCCGGCTTTTTCATCTGTCCGAGGAACTGTCTGGCATAGGAGGAGAGGGATTCCACATAACGCCGCTGTCCCTCTGCGTAGAGTGTGTCGAAGGCAAGACTCGACTTGCCGGAGCCGGAGACTCCAGAGATGACTACGAAGCGACCACGTGGGATGTTGACATCGATGTCCTGCAGGTTGTGTGTGCGAGCACCCTTTACCACGATCCATCCTTCATCTCGGGGAAGTTGACTGCCGTTCTGTTCCACCCCAAACCCCTCGTATGAGTGGGGTCGCGCCTCCGCTGTTCTTGAATTGATGCTTGGAGAGAGTATCAAACACTCATCTGAACCAAAATGCGTCGATGACTTCGCCCACCTCTCCATCGACATCGGGCGGGAGTAGAGTCAATCCGTTGCCCGCCACCATGCTCAGCAGGTTACCGCTTCCTTGGTGGGAGGGGGTGGAAGCGACCAACTCATCTCCTTCGGTGGTAATCAAGATCCGTTGGAGCGCTACCTTTCCTTTGGCACACCTGACTGATGAGAGAAGGCGCACCCGAACCTTGTCGTACAACTTCGGACCGAAGTTAGAGTCGTGTGAACAGGCAGTGGACAACCAAGGTGCGACCAATGTCAGAAACACCACTTGACTGCTGACTGG
>DAVI01000067.1:1578-3910 GCA_002505495.1 Euryarchaeota archaeon UBA59
ATCTTGCGTACCAAATCCCATTCCCCCATGCTGACTCCTCCGCTGGTGATGATGGCATCACAACTCGAAGCCGCCACATCTAGAGTCTCACGAAGTCGGGAGAGTGAATCTGTAATGAGTGGGAAAATTACGGGTTCACAGCCCAATGCACGTACCAAACCTGCCAACGCAGTGGTATTCGATTCGTAGAGTTGCCCCTCACTAAGCGGTTGGCCTGGCACAACCAACTCGTCGCCGGTGCCAATGATTGCAATCGTCGGTGGAGACAAGACCGCCACCTCGCCGTGCCCCATTGCCCCGGCAAGCGCCAGACGCGCCGGGGTCAGTAGGGAGCCGGAAGGAAGAATCTCTTCGTCGATGGTGAAATTCTCACCACGCCGACGAATGTAATGGGGTCTTGCTATTCCTGTTATTGACACACATTCCGCATCCGCCTCGGAATCCTCGACCATCACAATCGCATCCGCACCCTCTGGAATAGGAGCACCTGTCATGATCCTACATGCTTCACCAGAGCCGACCGTTGGTAGAGGTGCCCCGCTACCAGCCTGACTCGTGCCCACGATTTGCAACGATGTTGGCCCACCGTCAACAGAAACATCGACTGCCCTGACCGCCCAACCATCCATAGCTGAATTGTCGAACCCCGGGTCGTCAACTTTGGAGGCCAACGGAACTGCGAGTATGCGCCCATGTGCCTCGGTGAGGGGGATTGTCTCATTGTCTGGTGTGAAGGTGTATGGCAGAGATAGTTCGAGGGCCCTTTCGATGGTCACACCTTTCTCCATGAGCGTCCGATGGTGGATGCTCGCTTGATACCGTCGCAAATCTATGATAAGCAAGATGGGTGGGTGAGACTCCAGTGAATGTTGAATTCCTCCTGATACTCATCGGGCTATTGTTGGTGGCGACTCTCTACTCGAGTGTAGGCCATGGTGGGGCATCTGGTTATCTCGCCATTCTCTCTCTGACCTCCTACGGGGTGATGGAGAGTTCGTGGTTGAAACAACAGGTGTGGTGTCTCAACTTGGTTGTCGCGTCAATCGCCTTCTATCACTACCGAAAATCAGGCCACCACAATCCCAAACTGACCCTTCCCTTCATCGCTGCGAGTATCCCGTTTGCTCTGATTGGAGGATACCTGATAGTCGATGGAGATGCATATGACATTCTCCTCTCTATCGCTCTTCTGTGGGCTGCATGGCGCCTGTTTTTGGTGAAATCAGATATTCCTGGGGATTCTCTTGAACCAGTCGAGCTGAAGAGCGCCCTACCAGTTGGGGGAGTCATCGGTCTTGTGAGTGGAATCGTCGGTGTAGGGGGTGGAATCTTTCTCTCTCCCGTGGTACTTCTCAAAAGATGGGCGACACCGAAGGTCGCAGCTGCAACAGCAGCTCTCTTCATCTGGGTGAACTCAATGGCTGGTCTGGTCGGTGCAGGACTGTCGGGGCAACTCGATCTTGACATCCTGGTGTTGGCTCCATTCACTCTGGTCGTTCTCATCGGTGGACTACTGGGTTCCCGTTATGGTGCTGATATCGCCCCTCAACAACTGGTCAGAAAATTGCTGGTGGGTGTGCTAGTCATAGCCGCAGTGAAGCGGTTGCTCGAAATGATCTAACTCTGACCTCTAGATGGGTCGAAGAGCGTCGCTTCAGACGCCGCCTTCATCCTCGTGCCCACATTCCGGGTGAGCGCAGACCACCTTGTAGCGATCTCGAGTGGGGCGGGGGATTCGCATCATGCTCCCACACATCGAACATTGGTGCTCAATCTCTTGAGGCTCAGAAGATTTGTCCTCATCATGCAACACCTGTCCGGTGTCATCAGTAGACCAACCTACCTTGTCTTGATAGTTAGACTTGCCTTTGATTCCCTTGCTTCGGAGAGTCAACTTCATCTTCCTTCGGCGGCGCTTCTTGCCACCCGCCTTCTTCTTGAGAGGTTTCTTCGCCATGTCTAACGAGATGGCCACCTAAGCCACCCTATTAGACGGTTGGGCTAACTAGATGTTGCTGATTCAAGAGAGAAGATAGGAGTGTCCATTCTCTGGCATGTGAACTCTCATCCCAAGTTCTGAAAGTGCTGTGGAGAGTGCTGGCTGCGCATCATTCCGATCCCCATGAAAGAGGATTGTGTCATCTGCTGAAACCTCTTGAGCGAAAGAGACCAGCAGAGGATGGTCGGCGTGGTTAGAGAAAGAGAATTGGTCGATTTCTAGGTTGATGTCCACCATCTTACCGAATATTAGCATGCGATTGTCCTCTTGCAACATCCTACCACCGCTTCCTTCGGCCTGATAGCCAGTGAGTAAGATTGCGTTGCGCTGGTC
>DAVI01000067.1:3924-6432 GCA_002505495.1 Euryarchaeota archaeon UBA59
TGACGAAGTCTGTTGAGATACCAATGAGCAGGCCCTCCATCGAGCATCCCACTAGTGGTCACGATGACATCGGCGTCCAACGCCTTCTTGCGATCCGATTTGCTGCTTACTCGCCTACACCAACGCTTCACCTTGGCCAGGGCATCGGCGTCAGCGATAAATTCCCCATTACTGAGGAAGTGTTCCATGATTTTCTTTCCCATCCCGTCATAGTGGACATCCAAATCCAACTCACTACGCCAGAGCATCAGAAGAATGTCTTGACCGCGGCCGTTTGCAAATGCCGGTACCAAACATGTTCCACCTCGCTCAACAACCTCTACGACACGCTCGATGAAGCGCTCTACCTCTACCTCACGTTCGGGTTGTTCCTTTCCACCATAGGTTGATTCCATGAACAGAGTATCTGCCTTGATTGGTATGGCCCCCTTGACACATGGAGAATCACGAGTATCAAAATCACCAGACCAGAGGATGCGGCGGCTCGGTGTCTCGATTTCCACCATTGCCGCCCCAGGTATGTGACCAGCACGTAAAAACCGCCACCGCCAAGCTCCAGTCTCGACCCACTCGTTGAATGGATGGACTACTAAATGGTCGAGGGCCTCTTCCAAATCTCGTTTGTCCCAGGGGAGTGGTTGTCTTTCGATTGAACTGACCTTGTAGGTGTCACGCCAAATCATCTCGAGGAGATCGGCGACAAGTTTGGTGCAGTGCAAAGTCGTGCCATGAGAGGCGACCAGCCAAGGGGCGAGGCCGACATGGTCGATGTGAGAATGAGTGAGGATGGCGTCATCCACTGCAGGACCTTCGTCTGGATAACGCGGTGGATTTGAAGGGACGAAACCATAGTCAATCTGGATCCTAGTTCCAGTGGCATCTTCAAGAATGCAACCTACATTGCCAACTTCCTCTCCACCACCTAAGAAGTGGTAACGAAGTGAATCCCCTTCTATTGATGAATCATCATAACTAGTGGTTGAACCTGGAGTGTAGAGGACCATGGGAACGAGTGTGGCTCGCGGGTGACTCAAATCAACTTTCGGAGAAGAAGGGCGAGACCCCTTTCTTTCCAATGGAGAATAATTTGATGAGAGTTTAGTTCAAAAAAACTCGATTCTCTTCGTCAATGTTTATGTTCGTCACGCGCTTGAACTTGAACATCCGTTGCTAACGCTGCTATTTTTATTCATTTTGCTTCCATTGCTAACTTTTCCAATAGTTCCAGTGGAAAACAGGGGGTGGGTGGTCGGCTCATTGAAGTGGACCACCCCATCGGTGGGCATGGGCCGAAAAGCAGGGGCGGTGTTCGTTGTCGACGAGGATCGTTGCTACGGTTGCGCCGCGTGTGTCGCTCTCTGTCCAGTTGATGCTCTCATACTCGAAGGGTGGTTGGTCATCGTGGATGAGCCGACTTGTACACATTGTGAGATATGCATTCCAGCTTGTCCAGTCTTCGCTTTGGATATCGTAGCAGCAAAATCTTGAGGTTTTGATATGCGAATAGCCATCATCGGCGGAAATCTCACCGGTCTTGCATTGGCTCACATGTTATTAGATTCCGATCATTCGGTTGACATTACGGTGATTGAAGAACGAGCTGAGATTGGTTTTCCATGTAAATCCCCTGGAATTCTATATGATTCGAACCGTTGGCTATCTCATCTACAAGGTTGGGGTATTTCCATTCAAGAAGTAGGCCATTCACTTGATGACGGCTCAGTTTCCTTTCGACGTGCCTGGCTGGAAAAGGATCTTTCACTCTCACTAGTGAAAAAGGGTGCTTCCATACTTCTCCGAACTCGAGTTGAGGAGAATGGAAAAGTCAGTTTGAGGTTGCAAGGTGCAGGAGGTTCTACCCATTGGGAAGGAGACTTCATCATCAAGATTCCAGAACATGAGCCTGGAAATAATTCTTGGACTGGTATTGTGACTTCTCAGGAAGTGTCCGGAGGATGGCCGCGTGATGACGGTACATGGGAAACTTGGGTTAATAATCCCTCACAGATAGCCACTGAGTCCCAAGAATTCTCAGATGCAGATACCTTCCTCGAAGTCATGGAAACAAATTTTTCCTCCTTCGAATCTACCACCATCGACGGCTCTTTGACCCGCGCCGTGATGTTGTTTGATGAACTCTCCAATTCATTTTGAGGAGACAATCCAAATGCCTGCTCCACTTCGGGTGGCCATGCGTCCATCCTCACACCCAGACTTGTTGTCGTATGTGCGAGATGGTAGTCGTGGTGCTGGCCATGTTATTCTCATTGACCCCAATTTACAGAGTCAGGAAGAGGCTGCTAAGCGAGCCGTCGCTGCGGTCAGTGCTGGTAGTCGAATGGTGTTTGTTGGCGGCTCAACGGGAACGGATGGTGATAATGTCCATGCCACTGTGGTGTCGATCCAAGAGGCACTCGAACTTTGTTCCTGGAATGCTAGTCAGGATGCAGGTATGTCTGAAGATGATTGGAAAGTCCCAGTGGTTCTATTCCCTGCAGGTGCCCACGC
>DAVI01000067.1:6555-9104 GCA_002505495.1 Euryarchaeota archaeon UBA59
CTCTCCATGGGTTATGTCATATGTGCGCCTGGTGGCAAGGTCGGTGAGGTTGGCAGGGCTGATCTTCTACAAGTGGATGATGAGGAACTTGCAGCAGCGTATGCGGTATGTGCAGAGGCATACGGTTTTTCCCTTCTCTATCTTGAAGCGGGTAGTGGGGCAGAAACACCAGTTCCTACCAGCTTGATTCGAGCGGCAAGGAATGCGTCGGAGAAACTTGTTCTCATAGTCGGTGGGGGTATCAGGGATGGACAATCCGCGCGCGCGGTGGTAGAGGCAGGAGCAGATTATGTCGTGACGGGAAATCTAACTGAACAGTTCGACGACACCGAAAGTCTACGCAAGGCACTGAGTACACTAATCTCAGAAATGAGGGGATGAACGACCTCATTCATCCAATTCATCGATGTCACGCAAGGCCGGTGGCGCCGTTCCTCCGGGTACATTACCATCCCCAGGCTCAGGAATCGAATCGTCTTCCTCGATTCCCAGCGCCTCGCGTCGTGCTTTTCGTTGTTCATGAGAGCGAAGAACTCCAAGAGTGTCTTGGAAGGCTCCGCTTACCACCTCTCTCGTTCTCTCTGAACGGCGAAGTCCTTCCACTTCGGCCAACAACCGCTCGTGACTCTCTTCAAGCGTCTTCATCTCAGCGGTACGGTCTGACAGGCCACCTTCGATGTCAGACATCGTCAATTGCATCTGTTGAATTCTCTCGTCCCGCTCGAATACCTCTCTGTGTAGTCTTCTCTCACGTCGGCGCAGAGCTTCATACTCTCGATTCCGCTCAAGAAGGCGACGCTTCAACTCCTCGATTTGTTCCACTAGGTAATCATGCTCTGCAGAGATTGAGCGGGGACCTTCCATGATTCTCTGCAGTTGCCCCTCCATCTCCTTTATTCGAAGATCTCGCTGTTCGAGCAGACTTCGAGTCTGTTCGACCATCTCACGCAACTGGTCGCGCTCACCCCCAACGGCGTTACTCTCTGACTGTTCGGCCTCAATTCTCCGATGAGCTTCCTCAAGTTCTCTGTTCAGGGCGCGTACCTCGTCAGCAGTGATTGAAGTGAGACCAGCTTCCGCAGCCTTCTCCAACGCGTCAACTAATTGGTCTAACTTTCCTTCCATTTCGGAAATCATCGCTGCTTGAGACTCACTTCTCTCTGAGAGTTCAGCGTTGTTCCTCTCAAGTTCGTCAACGCGAATCGCCCCAACCGAGTTCTCAACACCCTCTTTCTCACGGCGTACGTCATCCAACATCCTCTCAAGATGGATAATGCGCGCTTCCCTCTCGCGCATATCTTCCTCTATTTTGAGTAGACGAGCTCGCTCTGGGACACCCAACTCATCCCTCTCCGCGAGGTCGAGTTCGAGAACGCGATTTCGTTGGCTTGAGGTGGCGAGATCCTTGTTAGCCGCAGCCAACTCCTCCCATGCAGTGATGACCTCGTCAACCAGTTGCTTGGAGTCATATGAGGACAACATTCCAGACAGAGCAGCACGGTCCATGTCACCGGCGCCGTTGCTCGATTCAGAGGAGGTGGAGGGGGACGCCATGCTCAATCAACAATCCTATCGGCGCGATACCATTCTTGAACCCTGCGCTAACCGACGGGGTGGTAAGGCCTTTCTACAGACCCCTTAGGGTCTGCCGTAATCGGCGTTTAACTGATGGCCGTGTATTGGTCGTCTGGCATGACCATTGATAGCTTTAGAGCACCATCCGCAACACGAATGATGGGTTCGTCGCAGCACCAAACACGGACATCACCGATGTCTGCCAACTCATCAGCTATCCTGTCGGCGATGCCATCGATTAGAGAGCCCCCACCTGAGAGGATGATGTTGTTGCGCAGGATTGGTTGGTACTCCGGGTCTGCAGATGAGACAATTCGCTTAACCGCATTAACCAGATGGGGTATCAACTCCTCACATGCAATCTGCACGAGGTCACCAACATCGACGACCTGCTTCTTACCATCCACTGAAAGTTCAATCATCTGCTCTCGAACATCACCACCAACATAGGAACCATCCTCCTTCCAGCGTCGCACCATGTCCTTGGTGAGTTGCGCACCGGTGTACTTCTTGGCAACGAGCTCCATGAGGCGCTCGTCAATCCAGTCCCCAGCTTCAGAAACAGTGTCTTGGTCTTCTTCACTTGGGAATGTCCCGTAGACCCGAGCGATGTCTGTGGTTCCCGCACCTATGTCGACGACGATTGAACCACCTATCTCATCAAGTCCGAAGGCTACTGCAAATGGCTCGCTGACGACCATGATTGCGTTGACCTGACCGCGTAGAATGCTGACGAGATTACTCTTGTCGACGAATGAGATGTGTGAGGGTGAGCAAATCACACCAAACACCTCATCGTATTCCTCCGGCTCGACTGAATCCACCAAGTGGGTGACGAACGACTTCGCTGCGGCGAGGTTATTCTCGTCATCCTGTGCGACACCGGCCGCCAATGGGTGGTATAGGTTACAGGCGAGCTTGTTCTTCAGAGCTTCCGCACCGAACAGAGTATCTCTCTTCAAGAAGTTCCTCGC
>DAVI01000067.1:9138-9484 GCA_002505495.1 Euryarchaeota archaeon UBA59
GTTTCCACCGTGTGTACTTCTCCATTAGATGCTGAAATCGTGCTTTGGAAGGTTCCCAAATCGATTCCGAGATATAGTCGCTCGCTCATTCATCCTCACCTGTGTGCGGTGCTACCGCTGAGGACAGCGAGACCCCTTGAGGGTTTGAAGGTTGACCTATGGTCACTCCGGCCTCCTCGACAGTCGCCTCTCTAGTCCAACCCACTTCGATGACGACTGCGACCGCTATCAAGAGGACAGCGATGAATAGTGGCCAAAGACTACTCACCTCTTCATCTGCAACAACATTAGGCCGTACATCCCAACTAGATTCAGGCCCCACATCAGCGCGCAGAACACCACTCAC
>DAVI01000067.1:9697-9880 GCA_002505495.1 Euryarchaeota archaeon UBA59
CCAACCGTCGAATAGGTTCCCATGATACCATTCACCATCCACCTCAACGACAAGATCCAGATCGTCGAGATTTGGATGAGGGGTCGAAGTCCAAGCCAACCTCACCTCAAAATCCTCACCCTGTGCCAACGGCATGAGCCATGACTGTGATTCACCGTTGCGAAGGAATGGTCCTTCAGCACC
>DAVI01000067.1:10008-17006 GCA_002505495.1 Euryarchaeota archaeon UBA59
ACGACCTCCTGCCAGTTGTCATCTTTGAGTCGGAAGGAATCATGAATCCAGAGATTGGGAGTTGGGTCGAGCGGCTCATCACCAAGAGAATCCCCGACCTCGGCGAAGTCGACTAGTCTGGAGAGGTTGACGAGCCCCCAACCCTGCGAGTCATCGGGTCCCGGGCCAAGCACGATGCTACCTTGTCTGCCCCCCTCCATCGATTCAGCACTCAAGGAGAGGAGCGCCCGCAGGAGAGAGCCAGAGGGGGTGAAGCCTTCTGCAAGGAGCAATTCTCCATCACTCAAGTTTTCGTCGACCACAGTCGCCCAGCCCGGCCGATTCAATACTACCACAAACCGTTCGTCTTCGCCTGCGATCCAACCATCCTGCACCATTTGTTGAACCAACGCAGCAGCAGCAGCAGCTTGAGGAGCGGCCATCGAACTACCGGAGTTGCTCTTCCAATCATCATTGTACGAATTGTGCTCACCGTCAGAAGTGGCCGATACTATCGAAACTCCAGGAACCACGAATTCTACCCCCTGCCGACCTTGGGCAGTAGGTGAGTGTGGTGTCAACATCCAGAGGTCATCACCACCATCCTTCTTGGCGACCCCCACAGAGACGACGTTGAACCCGTTGGCAGGCTCTTGCACCTCATTACCGGTGTTTCCCGGAGCCACTATCGAGAGTGCCCATGGGACGGAGTGGAGCCATGAGTCGAATTGGCGCGTTCTCTCAGTGTAGTCGGTGGTCGCATCCCCCCAAGAGTCCGAGCGAATGACCGCCCCGTTTACGGCCGCTGTGGTGAACAGAACCGAGGGTTCCGGGACCACCCAACCGTCATCCCCAACAACATCCGTGAAGACCAGTTTTGCGCCGTGCGAAAGAGAGGTCCCCTCACCTGGTGTTGCGTTCAGCCAATCTTGCACATCCTCGGCCGCCTGCTCGTAGACCGACCTACAGACTAGACTTGCCGCCACATGGGTTCCGTGGGTGAAATGCTCGTGTCCTTGGCTGTCCCAATCATCGATTGATTCGTCGAGGAAGAGGATTTTCCGATGCGCATCTCCCGGAGTGCCGGTCGCGTTGTTCCATTCACTGCCAGATGCGCCCGGCTCGGTCGCATCACGGAAGCAGGCGTGGTCGCGGTCGATTCCTGAGTCGGCGCTGGCGATGATGACCCCAGTACCGTCGATTCCGAGCAGCCACGCTGGATGTCCGTTTAGTTCACCATGTTGGCTAATCGAGGCGGCGACGGCGTTACGACCTGAAGTCGAGCCCCCCTCAAATTGAACGAAATCCACATCCAGGCCACCTTCTTGCGACCCTCCAGTCCCCTCGTTAGACACTTCCTCGTTCGAAAACTCGTTCCCAAGCGCGCCCGTAGGCGCGGGGAGGGTAGAAGCGAGGGAAAACATGAGCAGGAGCGCCAATGCGAGGGGTGTGGAGCGCGAACCCATGCTCACTTCAAGCCCCATCGCGTTTAAGACGGCACCCTAGGTCGGCGCATCGATGCAGGCCTATCGTGTGAAGGGGTCCTTCCCCAATGGCAAGACCATCCAAGAGTTCACGATGGATGTTGTAGCGAGTGACGAGGCCGATGCCCGACATCGTGTTGAGTCCAATTTCGGCAGCCGACACCGGGTCTTCCGGCGATTCGTGAACATCGAGAGCATCGAGGTCATTGACCCATCCGATTCGAGAGAGCCGAAGGTCATCTCCGCCTTCCGTGGTGACACATCACCTCCGGCCGTTGTGGCCACTGAGAGTTCTATTGCTTCCGAAGAAGAGTGACTCTACCCTCCTCTTCTCTTTTCTATCCCGTCGTGGATCAAGGTAGCGAACACAGCTTGGTTTTTTTCAGATGAATATAGCCCTCGTTGTCTGTCCAAAGCCCCATCTCTCAAAGCTTGATTAGTTGAGTCCCATCCTTCCAATACCTCTCCCAATTCTTTAGATGTGAAATCTGCAGAGAGAAGGACCCCACAACTATCGTCGACAATTTCACTAGTCCCACCGACATTGGTGGCGATGACTGGGATGCCAAATGAGAAAGCCTCCATGATAGAGACCGGCACCCCCTCCGTGGTGCTGACATTGACAAATACATCCACTTCGTTTTCTCTCAACCAGTCTATCACCGACTCGTGTGGTAGTTGTCCCAACAGAGATACACCCACATTATCCCCTGCTCGTTCCAGCACCTGCTCAATTATACTTCTTTCATCACCATCTCCTATATGGCTCCACTTTACCGGACGCTGGACATGCACGAGAGCCTCGGCGATGAGGTGAACTCTCTTCAGTGGAATAAGATTGGAAATTGACAGAATTCGCAGTACCCCATCCTGGGATGGAGAGCAAGCCATCTGGTCGTCCACCCCCAATCTCCCGACACGCGTCTTGGTGGTGAGTTCGGGGTAACGGGTGGTGAGGTAGTCTGCCCCGGCGGCTGAAACTGAGATAATTCCATCTAGACGGTGCAGCGCGGTTCTCTGCATCGGTAGGTGCTTTAATCCACTCCGCTCAGCATAGATATCACCACCATGTCCACGGGAGAAACACGAAAGATGGGGGTGGCGTCGGTTTAACTCAGCCCCAATTGAAGCACCCCTGTTCAGCCAGAAAGAGATAACTGCATCGAACTCGTCCAAACCTCTTCCCAGTGTTTGTTCAATCGCATCACACATAGCTACAACTTGACCGGCTTCACCAAGGACCATTCGTGGCGAGAACGGCCGTGATGCGAAGACCTCGCGCAGCACTCCACGGTGTCGACAGCCCGCGAGCCCCCTCCCCACCAATCCACGGCGCCCCCACTCCTCCAACATCATGGTATGTGTTGATTCGGCTACGATGACGTTTGTCGGTAATCCAGCGCGTTCGTGTGAACCGAGTGGTTCCATCGAGGTGGGCAGCACCACCAATTCGGAGAAGTGTGTCGCCAAGTCACGAACTTCGTTGCTGACAAATGACTCACCGGAGGGATATGGCCACCGATTGGTCAGGTAAAGAACTCGGTATGCCATCGAAGGTTGCTGGGGTAGAGCCGATTTAATGCTGACCACCTCCATCAAACGGTCATTTCAATAAGATTCTCCCGCTGTAGTCGAGGTCAGCACCCGACCATAGGGTTGATTACGGCAAGATTAGTGTATGGAATGTAGATATGATTCGACATGACAATCCCTCTCTCGACCAACACCTCCAAGGCGAGATTATAGACACCACATATACCTTAGATCTCAAGTTTCTCGACAATCAGCCCCCCATTTCAAGGAACGATTGGCTTTGTGATTTTCTAGGTGGTAGACGAGTAGTTCATGTCGGTTGTGCCGACCACCCATCTAGAATAGATCAGAAGATACGAGATGGAACCCATCTTCATAGATTGTTGTTGGATAACTGTGAGTCAGTGGTTGGTTTGGACTTGCATGAAGATGCACTTAACCACCTCAGGAATGAACATGGAATGTCGGGCATCTACCAATTCGATTTAATGAAACAGACCAAGGAGGACATTCCTTTTGCATTTGAGGAGCCCTACGATTTCTTGGTGTTAGGAGAAATAGTTGAACACATCGACAACCCCGTGGCATTCCTGGAGCGAATTGGAACAGAATATGGCCATCTTTTCAATGAGATTGTAGTGACTGTACCTAATGCGTATTCATCCACACACATCAAAAGGTGGGGTAATGGCTTCGAGGACATCAACTCTGATCACAGATTTTGGTTCTCCCCCTACACCATCGCTCGCGTGGTTACTGCAGCTGGTTATACCGTCCGTTCAGTCCACATGGCGAATATTTCCTATCGAACCGACATCGTTTCCCGCCTATACAACCGCTTCATGGCGACTATCGGTAGCGACAAGCGTCGCCTCCACCCAGCACGCTTTGGAGAGACAGTGATACTTGTAGCAAGCCGTTGACCAATTTACTCACCGAACAGCACTCCAACGCGTTCGTCTGTCCATCTCAAATTCGATGATGGCAACATCTTCGATACGCTTGATTCCAATCATTTCGCTGGGTTCAGCACATGGCAAGCCACCTACCCCCACACCAGCCATTAAACAAGCTCGAACCATCTCATTGGGGTAGCCCAATTCACCAGATGGCGTGTCGTATGACACATCATTCCTCTTCAACTCCACTAGTGGAGTCAGAACTCCTTCTAGAGCCGCCATCGAAGCCCAATAGGCGCCTATGTTCGCCTCACCCAATTCGGGTCTTTCTACACCCTCCATGTGGGTCTCCACAGAATCCACGACTCGACCAGAATCATCCCGCACCAAAGGTGCGTAGGGGTCGTTGGTGATGGTTGTAGGGAGGGTGAACCCAAGGTGGTGTTTCAGATGATAGGTTAGGGCGGCTCGGATGGTATCATTTTGGACCAAGGTTTGGGTCCCGAATGAAACATACACCTGTTCGATTCCGGTCGGCAGGTGTTCCATGGCGCAAAAAACCGCATCACCGGTCCCCAACGGATGTGGTTGTGGAACGATGGTACACGCTTTTCCGTTGAGTGCCTTCGTATACTCAGCGATTCGCTCCGGCGGCACCACGACGAGTGTGATTGCGAACTCGATTCCACACTCACCGAGTTTATCCAAGACCCTAATGAGAGAAGGAACACCATCGACTGGAATCAGCGGCTTGTGAACATTGACTCCTTGCTGTACAATTCGGCTACCCTTGCCACCGCAGAGCAATATCGCTGCGCACCTTACCTTACTTCCTATTCCAGTGTTATCAAAGTCGAGAACTTCAGCACCCGAGCCAGGGGTGTGCTCAATGGCAGAATCTCCCAAGTCAACATCACTTTCAGTGAGGACTAGAAGGCTTCCACCGAACCCTGCACCCATCAACTTCACAGCGAGCACCCCCGGAATCGCCCGTAATCTTTCAGACTCACTTTCTATTTCATCGGTGTGCACTCGCAGCAGATCACGACTGTCGGTCCAAGCTTCTTCCAAGAGACGAGCGGTATCCTTTGTTTCCCCCCGGCCTAGGGCGGACAGGAATTCCTTCACCCGTAGATTCTCTCTCATGACATAGCTGAAACTATCCCTAATCCTGACAGCACCAAATTCATCACTTTGGCAGGTTTTCTCCAAAGCCATTGCAGTGTTCTCCCAGTCATCAAAGTCTCTAGGGTGTTCAAACCGAAGTGAGACCAACATCGGGGGGATCACCTCTCGTTGGATGAAGGATATCTCATTGAATTCATTCATCACCTGCCCCCCCTTATCGGCAGCATGTGTGAATACCGTGAACCAACGACAGCCCCCCGCAGTGTAGGGGAGTACCCTTGATTCGAATGGCTGAGTGCTCAACTCGAGTAGCCTCCCTTCCTCTGCGAAGGCCATCGTTGCATGGTCCATAAGACCCCCGCGGGTGCCGACATACCACTCGGCAGATCCACCCATATGGGCCAACACATCATTACTCCAAGAGAGGCCATTTGACAAATGGATGGCGAGTAAACCACAAATCGTCAAGGCGGAGGATGAGGAGGTGCCAGAGGCAGCCGGAATCGAAGAGTGAATGAAGAGGTCGAAGCCAAACCTCAGGTCGAAGGATTTCTGCACACGGGCCACCGCCCCTCTGATGTAATTCGACCAATGTTTGTCAGGTGTTCCTCTCTCATCCAGCGCCTGCAACCACTCTCCTTCAATCACTTCATCTGCAATCATGAATTCACAAGTATCACATCCAGCCATTGACGATGCGATTCTCACCCTCCCATCATCCCGCGGCGATATCAGGGCCAGCATTCGTATCTGAGATGAAGCGAAGGTAATCATCGTGGCACTAAGATACGGCACATAGTCAGAGTGTTCACCGAGCACACATATTCTCGCCGGCACATCGACTACCCACAGCAAAGACCTACCGAACTCTGCCTCAAAACCATCGAGAGCCTCCAACCGTTCCTCAAACCCCTTCCCCATCCACAGATGGCGTAGGGCCGGAGACCATCGCGGTCGGGCTGCCATGATTAGGCCGAAAGGGAACTGCCTCATCAGACTCGCGGATACATCGGTATAACAACTAGAGAATGCCGAGTTTTTTTTCAAAGTATTTCGGAAGCCCTTTTTCCTTTCTTGTAGCGTGGGTCCATCGGTTCACTAAGTGGTTGGAATCGAAGGTCACAGGAGAGCCGATAGCGCTCAGTCTTGTTCGGAGTGGATGCGTGTAGCGTACTCATGCCAAACATGACGATGTCACCGCGGAGAAAGTCAGTAGTCTCCCAGCGCCCTCCATATTTTTCTAATATCTCAATAGGCGCGTTGGAGTACCAACCACTGTCATTTGCGCCGTATGTCTGGATGAGTTCAGTGAAGTGGTTGGAGCCATTGCAGACCACAAGCCCCCCTTGTTCGGCATCAATATCGTCGAGAGGTATCCAACAAGATATGATTCTAGTGTCACCTCTACCCATGTATACGGAGTCAAAGTGAAGGCCAGTGAATCCGGCAGACGGAACCGCCCTGACCCACTTGTAGTCGAAGGTGACACACTCCTCACCAAAGAAGTGGTTGAAGAATTCGAACAGGCTGCGGCAATTGAACAACTCTCTGCAATTTATCGTATCTTCCAACATCTCCTTCTGAAAGAGAACCGATTCGCTTTGATTTCCAGTATCGTACACCGCCCGCCCGCGAAAATCCTCTCCTTCCTTGCTGAGAGCCGACTCGCTGGAGGATCCGATTTTCAATTCCATCTTTTCAGTACCATTGCGCAAGCAATTCAGATTCTCCAACTCGGTTGCGAGTTCCGTGTTTGCACCCCCCACCAAATCTCTGTCAAGGAAACCCCGAAAGAACAGGTATCCATTCTTAGAAAAATACTCTCTCAATGCATCGACATCTCCCAAAAGGTGGTTTTGGTCAGCCATGGGGAATACATTCACTCCCCAGAGCATGTCATCCTCAGCCACACGAACGACAGTCCCGTGTTCGTGAATCATACCCTCTACTCCGATGTTTTCTGACACCATGCCCC
>DAVI01000067.1:17123-17416 GCA_002505495.1 Euryarchaeota archaeon UBA59
CCATCCCCCTCCATCACCTTCGGCGACGGCTTCATGACAGGGCGGCACCCCGTGGCGGTTCGCGGTGAGGGCATGGTAGACGGCGGCGAACTCCAGCAGATGGCACAACTCGTCGAATTGAACCGCTTGAAGTTGGAGCGGCTCGGCGAACAGATTCAGCGATTGAACGCTGCCGTGGACGAGCACCGAGAGGTACTCGTCGGCCTGAAGGCACTCTCAGAGGAAGGCGGCGCCAAGACGATGGTTCCACTCGGCGCGGGAATCCAGTTGGTCGTTGACAGGCCGGAGGATGG
>DAVI01000067.1:17555-18979 GCA_002505495.1 Euryarchaeota archaeon UBA59
ATCGTACAACTCGTCGCCACACTTCAAGCTGAGTTTGACGAGACCGAAGGTCAAGTGGCAGAACTGGCACAAACCTTCAACCAAGGGGTCGCACAACTTCAGGAAGTAGCCAAGCAGGATCAATCCGATGAAGAGGTGGAGGAGAAGTCTGGTCCCCCCAAAAAGAAGAGACGCCGTTCAATCGGCGGTGAGTTAACACTCGATGACTGAGGTTTCAACATGGGATTCTTCGACAGGTTCCGAAAGCGCGTCACCGAGGTGGCCGAGGGGGCTGACCTTGAGGAGTTGACCGCGGAGGAGGACACCGATGAGGCAGCAAAGGCGTTGGCCGAGAAGGAGCGAATCGAAGCTGAGCGGGCAGAGGCCGAAGCGGATGCCGCAGATGCAACACAGGATGAAGCAGATTCCGAGGCAACCGAACCCTCCGATGAGGATTGGGAAGAACTAACCGAACTCGACTCAATTGAAGAGACCACTGAAGCCGAAGAGGAGTGGGAAGACTGGGATGATGAACCCGTCGAGGCCCCCATCGACCCCTCACTCGCGAAGAAGGAGCGTAAGCGGCTTGAGAGGGAGCGTCGCGATGCCGAGAAGGAGAGAAAGCGGCTGAAGAAGGCCGGCTTTGACATCGACCAGGAAGTTCGCCCTGACGGCTCAAAGGTGGACCTCCACATCATGCGTTCGACCACAGGCAGAAAACTCGTCGAGGTGAAGAGCGCCCCACGCGGCTCAAGTGGCCCCTCCAAAGTCGAAACCGAGACCGGGAAGAGCCTAGAAATTGATCTCGGAGGAGGGGTTGTACAGAGGGGTGGACGAGTCATCAAAGAGGGGGCTGCTTTGGACACTCTACTCGAAGAACTGGAACTTGTGATGCTTGAGTCAGATATGGGCCGAGCGAGCATTGACGAGGTGATAACGGCACTTCGAAGCGAACTAGTCGGTAGTAGACTTCGCCGGGGCGCAGACCTGTCAAAAGTCGTGGAAGCATCACTCAAGAGAGCGATTCGGACACTTCTGAATGTTGGCTACTGGGACTTCGACGCCACGGTCGAGGGCTTGATAGAAGCGGGTGACCTACCCGTCGTCATCATGATGGTAGGAGTCAATGGAACTGGAAAGACTACGACCACCGCGAAGATCGCCCACCGACTGAAGAAGAAGGGCCGCAGAGTTGTGCTTGCCGCATCGGACACCTTCCGCGCCGGAGCAATCGACCAGTTGGAGACTCACGCCGAGCGGCTTGATATTCGTTGCATCAGTAGTCAGCGGGGGGGCGATTCTGCAGCGATTGCTAGAGACGCCATCGAGCACGCGAAGGCACGCCGAATGGATGTTGTAATTATCGACACTGCTGGTAGAATGCAGAATAAGGCGAACTTGATGGAGGAATTGAGGAAGGTGCACAGGGTTTGCAACCCCGCTCT
>DAVI01000121.1:0-12068 GCA_002505495.1 Euryarchaeota archaeon UBA59
ATTTGACTTCACCGTGAAGGGCATCGATGTGCGAGCCTTTGATTCCGGAAGTCGAGATTCCGTTGAAGTCGAGGGCCGACTTACTGCCTATGGCCCGATTCCAGCACCAGGTGCGGACATGCGAAATGATGAGGTCGACCTGATTATCCCGCGGGTTGTCGATTTGAGCGTTGAACTCGCAGAGCCGACCGGACCGATGAACGCCGGGACCACAACCTTCCTCACCGCCACTGTGACCAACGATGGTAATGATGGTGATTCGGTCTACAAGGTGACCACCACCGACACCTGCCCTCTGCTCGAGGTCACAGGTGGCGAGTCTTTGGAGGGAGTTGCAATTGGGCGCAACCAATCGATTTCTGCAGAACTCAACCTGACCTCGTCTGAGAGCCACCCGAACAAGACCTGTATCGTCGAAATCTCGATTCAGTCGCAAGGCGATATCGACAACGGAATCGCTGCTACGGCTGACGACGATGACTCGTCGCTGCAAGTCGTGATGGAGCCGGTCGGCGGAAGTGGTTCTGGAAGTGGTTCGAGTGGTGGCGGAGGCAGCTCCAGCGGTGATGATGAGGTGATCAGTAGCAACTGGGCACCATTACCCGCCTGGGTGGCGATTATTGGGCTTCTGGGAGCCGCTTTGATTCGACGCAGGTGATGTTACTTCTCCGTCACGAAATATCATCCCTTTTGCACGCCGGGTGGGAATGATACTGAAAGGCCACTCTTGAAACTCCCACTTTCCATGCAATCGCACTGCCCCAACCTATATTTGCATAACGTCATTGCAAAAGTTAGCAAGTGTCCGGCTATGCCGGTTCAGGAACTGATGGGGTGCTCTTTGGATGGCGGAAAAGGAGGGACCTTCAGCCCATTTTGGAACCATCATCGGAGCCACCTTCACAATCCTCATCGTGACCATGATGTTGACCATGACTTTGGTCGCCGCTAACAAGGAAACTCACTACAGCGCCTATGTCTCCGACGCACCCGAGGAGAAGGACCAACTCGCTCAAGTCACCGACATGAGAAACACTCTCGGACCGGGAGCCGGAAATGACGGCTACAAGATCAGAAACACACTCTCAACCCCGATGCTGGTCAACGACTGGGAAGAGCCCCACAGGACTATGTTGGTTATCGCTGGTGCAGAGAAGCCAATCGACGAGACTGAGGCGACTGCGATTCACGACTTCGTGACCGAGTTGGGTGGCAAGGTGATTGTAGCGACCGACGGCACCAACGCCAACAGACTGGCCGAAAAATTCGGAGTCACCTTCTTCGGTGAACCTCTTCTCGACGAAGACCAAAATTGGCGAACCTACGATGATGACGGCAACCCGAGTGCGGAGAATCCGACCAATGTTTGGGGCATCTCCTCTATTCGAACCGACATTCAGTCGAATGAACAACTCGGCGTGAACCCCATTGGCTGCACAACCGAAATGCTCAACGAGGGTTCCGATGCGCTCGACGACTGCAGAATCCCTGTGATGTTCAAGGCGCCTACTGCCATGCGGTGGGAATCGGTCGAAACCGATGACCCAAACCACGATGATTACCAGCGCCGTGATGTCAGTGTCCTAGCGATGGCGAGTGTCAGCGCTTGTATCGACCGGATTGGAACGCAGAGTTGTGACGAATTCCAGAACCCACTCTCCAACCTCTCTCTCATTCTCAGAATTGATTACCCTGGTATCGAGGTGTTCGACGAGCGCAGAATTGCAGATTCTGATGGCTCTTCGTACGGCAGCCTCGACGCTACCGGCTCCATCGTTTTCATTTCTGACGAAGAGGCACTCTCAAACCGCTTCTGGACCGCCGCCAGAGCTGCGGATACAGATGTCAAATCTGACTGCGACATGGAGTCGACTTCCTGCTGGCAACGACATCTGGCCGGTGACAATGCGTGGAAGGGCAACGAGGTCTACTTCTCGGGGCTGATACGGGATATGATGGAGTTCGACAATGAGATGCTGCCCTACAGTATCCGACTCAAGGCGGACGAGTTCCGCATCGTGTTCGATGAGAGTCGCCATGTCACGAGCGCCCTCGCCAATCCATTCACTGAGACTATGAGCACAATCGTCCTGCTGACCAGTGACGACTTCCTGAAGTGGCTCATCGTGCTCAACCTGCTGCTACTCCTCTTGGTGGCAATCATGGTCGTTCCCGAGAAGGAGAACTGGCGACATGTGTTCGATTTGACGCGCTTCAGAGAGCGTCCGAACAAGATTGACACTTCTACTTACAAGCAGCGTATGAGAGAGGCCTTGATGACCAAGGTTCGCATATTCTACGACCTCACGCGTGACGAAATGGCAGTGAAGACGCCTGCGGAGGTTCAATCAATGATTGGTGACCCGAGGCTAGTTGAGTTAGCCTATTCGCAGAATGTATCCTACTCCCCAGAGAAGCAACGAGAACTGCTACAGACCATTCGGCGCTGGGGTAAAAATTAGAGAAAAAATGGAGAGATGAAAAAATGGTACAAGCACCACCCCCCCCACCCGGAACGAACCCAGCCGCAGGAGCAGCAGCAGCACCACCGCCGCCTCCCGCTGCAGCCGCAGCCGCACCAGCAGTGCAGGCGGGCTACCAGCAAGCAGCTGCACCCAAACACGAGAGTAGCCCTGAGGTAAAGGAGCGACTCGCCGCTGTTGGAGCGATTGGACAAGCGATTAGCGCTGAAATCCAAAAGGTCATCATCGGCAAGGCGCACGTGATCGACAATGTGTTGGTCGACATCCTCGCGAACGGCAACCTGTTGTTCGAGGATTACCCCGGACTAGCCAAGACTTTGATGACGAACACCTTCGCCGATGCCCTCGGTTGCGACTTCAAGCGTGTATCATTCACGCCTGACTTGCTACCCGCTGATATCACCGGCACAAACATCTACGATGCAAAGAAGGGCGAATTTACCTTCAAGCCAGGACCTATCTTCTGCAACTTGTTGCTATCTGACGAGATTAACCGTGCGCCTCCCAAGACGCAGGCCGCTCTTCTTGAGGCGATGCAGGAGAAGCAAGTGACCATCGGCACTGTGACCCACAAACTGCCTTCGCCGTTCCTGACGATGGCGACCCAGAACCCTGTGGAGCAGGAAGGTACCTACCCACTACCTGAAGCGCAACTTGACCGATTCATGTTCAAGATGAGCGTCGGCTACCCTGACCGAGCGGATGAGGACGAGATTCTTGCCCGCCGTATTCTGAGGAAGAAGGACGCAGTGGATGTGGAAGTCATTACCGACCCACAGCGAGTTATTGCAATGCAGCAAGCGATTGAGGATGTCTATGTCGACCCCGCGGTCCGCATGTACATGGTTGAAATCGTTGCTCGGTCCCGTGAGGACCCAAGAGTCCTCGTCGGCTCATCACCTCGTGGTTCACAGGCCCTGCTCAAGACCGGTAGGGCCGCAGCAGCGATGCGTGGACGCGACTTCGTGACGCCGGATGATGTCAAGTCGATTGCAACTCTTGCACTCAGCCACAGGCTCATCCTAAAGCCAGAACACCAGATTAAGGGACTTGAGAACGAAGAGGTCATTCAAGGCATCCTCACCCAAGTACCAGTACCGACAGTCTAAGCGGGGACGAGGTAATCGAACCTGCGGAGGAGATGTTGAGCGATGGCATGGAGTCGTAAATCCGCCATGTTTGGGAGCCTAGCGATAGCGCTCTATCTGCTCGGCCTCACTTTGCGAAACCACCAACTCGTGACCGTCGCGGTTGTGCTGCTCTCGTTCCTGACCTGGGCAGCACTGCGCGCCTCGCACGCCGATGTGGCAGCGAGTGGACGCAGGATGGAAGAACGGACAGAGGAGGAGGCGGGGGTCTCTCTCAGCCGGCTTTCAGCAATGCGGAAACTCAGTTCGGCGCGTGTCTTTGAGGATGGCGAAGTCGATGTAACTCTACGAATCCAGAACCATTCACCTCTCTCCAAGGTTCTCGAGGTAAGAGATAGCCTTCCTGAGGTCATGCGCATCAAAAAGGGTGCCAACTACATTCTGATGGAACTCGGCCCACGCCGAGAGACGCTGATTGAGTACACGGTCGAATGCCCATTGCGCGGCTTCTACACCATCGGACCTGTCTGCATCAGAATCCAAGATTCGTTCGGACTCTTCCACAAAGAGAAGGAGTTGCACGTCTATGACGACTTCCTCGTCTTCCCAAAGACAGAGGACCTCAAGGATGCGTTCGTGAAGAGCAAGGTCCCCAAGATCTTCACTGGTGCAGTGAACATTCGACAGCCCGGACCCGGTTCAGAGTTCTACAACCTGAGAGAGTACATCGCCGGCGACCCGATGAAAGCAATCAACTGGGCTGCCACCGCTCGCAGTGGCGGCAAGATGATGGTGAACGAGAGGGAGCGTGACGCGGTCAGCGACATCATCTTGATTCTCGATAGCAGGGCGGTCTCAGAGACCGGCCCAGTCAGCAGAAACTCGCTGGTCTATGGAACGAGGGCGGCGGCATCACTCGCCTCCTTCTTCCTATCCCGACGTGACTCCGTCGGTCTTGTCGTATACGGAGATGAAGTCCTCTCAGTTGACCGGGACACAGGCAAGAAGCAACTGTATGTCATCTTGACAAAGTTGGCTGGGGCGATGGCCCGTGGCGAGACACCACTGCAGGTTGTGACAAACCGGATTCTTCCGCACATCAACAAGGGAAGCCCAATCATCATTCTTTCTTGCCTAGAAGACGACAGCACCATCGTCAATGCCGTCCGCGACCTACGCGCACGCCACTTCGACACCACCATACTCTCCCCCTCAAGTCTTGAGTTCGAGTTCGACGCCCGTCGGCTCGACCGAACTGGTTACGAGGTCCTGAAGACCGAGCGCGACATTCTCATCAGTGAGTTGCGTGGACTCGGCGCCTTTGTGATGGACTGGGAACCGGACATGTTGTTGGCTACTGCGCTCTCAGGGGCGCGAGGATTCTGAAATAGGAGGTGTGTTAGATGGCTAAGAAAGGAGTATCCAGCGATACGAGCCACCTCTACGACGGCAAGGTCGTGAGGGCTGCCGCTCCCAGCAGAAAGAAGCTCGCTGCCAAGATGACTAGTAGCCAAGAACTCCCTGATGATGCGATTCCCGAGGTTCACATCCCCTCGTTCGTCGAGAGTCTGTTCGGCGGACCCTTGGTGCCGAAGATGAAGTTCCTTCCCGCTGACAAGATGGTGCAGACGCTGCAGATGTTGTCTGGAGCGGTGATGATTCTGCTCGGTGTTCTGACTTGGATTGTCACTCCAGTCTCGGGTACTGTTTGGTTCGCTGCTGCCGACTTGATAGGAGCCGAGTTCCTCGGTCTTGGCATTCACCTTCTGATACTGCTTGTCGCGCTTGGCTGCGGCTTCTGGGGGATTTTCAGCCGTGATTCGAGGTTCCTCCTCGCATCCTATGTTCTGTTCATTCTGATCTCGCTGCGCTTCGCCTCCAGCAAGGTGACTTTTGAGTGGGTTGAGTTTGACGACGGATTGATTCAGAAAGTACTGCTGGTCACATACGCTGTTCTGCTCGTGATGTACATCGAACTCACAAATGGAGTGGTTCGGTTCTCGATGTTGGACACCAGCATTCGCACAGGGGAAGTCTACGTGATGAATGTGAAGAAGGTGCTGAACAAGTACCACATCAGCCTCGTTGTGACCCCACTAATCGCCGCCGGAGTGGCTGCCATCACCCTGATGTTCAAGGATATCATCGCTGATTTTGTTGGACTCTTTTCTGAAATCTCTGCAACTAGACTAGAGGAGAGCGTTGAGCTTGAGAGCGTCTACGGAGTTGCTCTCGGAACAATGATCGTGTTCCTCATCGTTGCAGTCGTATTTGCCGCGAATGTACCGGGGCGCATCCAAAAGATTCGTGAAAACGCAGATTGACATCGGTTTCCTGGCGTAGAGGAAAATCAGGCGCTCAGCAGGTTTAGTTCACTTGCGAGCGCCGCCAAGGCGTCATGAGTGCGCTCGGCTGGAACCGTGAAATGCAACGCATGGTCACGCTTTCCTTCGTCAAGCGGAGTGAGCAGTAGGTCACTGACGCGGCCCAGTCTGACGATTCTCTTCTCCACGGCGTCATCAGCCCCTATGCCCTCACCGACCAAACAGAGCAGGGCGATTGGCGGACCAGATTCCGGGGTGGGTAGAGATGGGTGTTCCGATAGTTTTCGCACCGCCCTTGATGCCGAGCGCTCAGAGACGAGGAAACGCGCTTCGCCAGGCTGAGCCCGTAGCGACCAAATCCGAATCTGGCAGCGCTCCAACTCCGCGCTCGCATCTGCTACAACCTTGGCCACAGTCACAACTCCAGATAGGCGCATCGTGAGAGGAACCAGTCTTGGCAGGCATCCAACAGCCCGAACTTCGGGAGGGCCGGCGGAAATTTTCGGACCGATGCAACTTCCGAGGGAGGTCGGGTCGTGCAGAGGACGAAGCCGAAGAGGGATACCCCGTGAACGGAGTGGTTCGACCGCCAAATGGTGAAGCATCGGTTCGCTGAAGAGGGCGAGTTCTGACGCCTCGGTATACGACAGATAGGGCAGGTTTCTCGACGGCAGAGACCAGCGCGGAGCGAGCGCCAGCACGCCGGGAACATCCCTCCAAATCGTCACTTCCTGAGCGTTCAACACCGCTGCAAGTGAGGTCGCAGTCAAGTCTGAACCGCCCCTCCCAAGAAGTGAAACGCCCTCCTCCGAGAGTCCATACCAACCGGTAACCACCGGCACCTCGGCGTGTGGGAGAGAGAGAGCGCTTGCCGTTCGCTCCAAGTCGATTTGCGGCTGCTCGGAAAATCTGTCGAGGTGGATTCCAATCTTCTCAGCCCAGGCTGGAGCAGCATCGATTCCACATTCTGTGAGGGCTGCAGCGATCGCCACACTGCTCATTCGCTCGCCACAGGCAAGTGCTTCGGATTTGGTCGACTCGGTCTGGTCATCAAGAAAAGTCTGCATCGCAATCAACAGCCGATTCTTCGCCTGATTGAAAATGCTGGAGAAGGGTTGCTCAACCAAAGTCGGAGAAAATTCGAGATGGGTCATCTCAATCGAGGTCACGAATGGTTCTATGGAATCTACAGCATCGCGACCCAGCCGTTCCAGAATTCGGTCAGTGATGCCGTGGAGCGCTGAGGCGACGACGACGACCTTCGCATCACCAGCCTCGCTGATCCTACGAGCGATCGCTTCGATGTCAGATTGTCCTTTGAGGCAGGAACCACCGAACTTGTAGACGAGTGTCTCAGTCATTACTCATCAACTCCGGTCATGGCCAAATCGGCCAAAACTAGGCGCGCTACCGACTCGACTACCGAGGCTGCCCGAGGGGCGAGAACCGGGTCGTGCCTTCCGGTGACCACGAGGGCCTCCTTCTGACCGCTCGCCAAGTTGAGCGTCTGCTGCTCTCGAGGAATACTGCTCGGAGGCTTGAAGTGCACTTTCACGAACAGGTCCGCTCCTGTTGCGATGCCTCCCAACGCACCATCTGCCCTACCTCCCTCCGGGCGAGGTCCAGCAGTTGTTTCGACCCACGGGTCGTTGTGTTCGCTGCCTCGCATTCGGCTCGACTCGAAGCCTCGTCCGAACTCTACCGCACGCGCCCCGGGAATCGCCATCAAGGCGTGAGCGAGAACGGGCTCGATTCCGTCGAACCACGGCGAGCCGAAGCCGAGAGGAAGGGTTGAGATCCGCAATTCCACGACGCTGCCGATTGAATCACGCTGTTTACGGAGGGATTTGACCAATTGGACCATCTTCGCCGCCGCAACCTGGTCGCGGCAACGGGTGTTCTCGTAGTCCTCACCTTCACCTAGTGGTAGCGTCTCAATCGGGTCAGAAACGACATCTCCGATCGAGTGTACATGTGCTTCCACAGACCAGTCTCCTCGCTCCTCCAATGGTCTGCAGATGCTCGCTGCGGCGACCAGTCCGGCGGTGAGGCGAGCGCTGTTGCTCCCCCCACCTCTCGGGTCAGAGTGCCCTTTGGAGCGAACCATTTCAGGCAGGTCGGCGTGACCGGGACGGGGTTGTTCAGGAAGAAAGTCGTAAGCGCTCGGCTTTGCATCTCGATTTCGGATGACCAGCAGGATTGGCCAACCTGTCGTGTGCCCCTCAAAAAGCCCAGCGATTATCTCGCAATCGTCAGGTTCGCGGCGCTGAGAGGCGAGAATCCCCCCCGGCCGGCGAGCAGCCATATCCTCTGCCAAGCGGGCTGGGTCTATCTCGATGCCCGGAGGCATGCCTTCGATGAGCGCCCCAACGACCGCACCGTGGCTTTCGCCAAACAGGGTGACGACGAGGTTTTCCCCCAGACGCATCGACAATGTAGCCCTCTCCTCACTCTTCTTCGAACCAGACGGCCGTTTCAATCATTGTGAATCCCCTCTGTTCGACGAAGCTTTGGATGCGACGCTTGGTCGAGTCGTTGTGAGAGGGCAGGAAGGCGACTACTGCTGAACCTGAACCTGTGATTCCAGCAGCCCTAGCCCCCCAGACCATCAGGTCGTTTGCGACGCGGCGACCGGCAGAATCTCCCAACGCATTTGCAACTGCTCTGCCATTCTCGGTGAGGGCGACAAGAAGGCTCTCCTGTTCGATGGCAGTAATCGCCTTCTGGAACTGAGGGCCGGTGTTGGCAAAGCGACCCGGGTCAGGAAGTAACTCTCTTGGGCCCCGCAAGACGATGAGCACTATCCAACTCTCGGGGTCTGGAAATGGCCCCTGCATCAAGATGCCTTCAGCAGCTGGAAGATTTGGGTTGATCACCTTCCAACCTGGCTCAATCGCAGCCCATGCGTCGTCGATGCAACCAGTCAGCGAGACACCGGATGCAAGTTGCGCCTGAGATGATAGGTCGACGATGTCTGAATTTTCCAATTCGACTTTGCTCGCCGCACAAAGCGCCCTGAGTGCAGCGACGCTGAGTGCAGCAGAACTCTTCAGTCCTTGACCTACTGGAATCGAGCTGCGAACCTGCCAGTGGAGATTCTCCGCCGGTTTCTCCAGACCTGCAGCCTCCCAAACCTCGACAACCGCATCGAGAACGCCTGATGGGTCGTCAACCGGCTTTGTCGGCTCGTCATCGCGCAGCCTCAGTCGAAGAGTTAAATCCAGGCCGAGTGAAGCGCCGTAGCCAGCCCCGAGGGCGTGCAAAAGACTGCATGCTCCGTGGGCCGAACCTTCACCGATAACTGGCATTCACCTCTCCTCCACTTCACTTCCGATGGGCCGGCCCAAGTGCCTACCAGCCCCTCCGACAGAGCCGAGAACCAACTCTCCCGCTTGAATGTGCGTAATGGAAGGCGTCTCTTTAGAGACGCCGACCAAGCGAACTGTCTCGGCTTGTTGGAGGAATATTTGACCCTCCACCTCATCTCCCCCAGTGCTGTTTTTCGTCCGGAATCGGGCGAGCAGTAACGGCCGCGGCTCAATTTTCAGCCGGCCGACTGCGACTGCACGAGAGCCAGAAATCGAAGTCACCAACACTTCGTCTCCCGCTTCCAACTCGCAGAGATAGCGGGTCGAGCCGTCAGCGAGCAGAATGTAGGAATGGACCGGGCCGGCATTGACTCGGAACGGTCGTGGGGGGACGAAGTCCGATTCGATCGTTTCGCCGTGCACGAGGCATAGCGCGTTTGAACTCGAGCCGATGAGGAGCCCTTCACCAAGTTCCAAGTTTTGCACCAAATCGACGCAGACTCGGTCACCGACGCCACCGGGTGTGACACTGATGATTTCGAGCGGAACCAACTCAACCTGCTCTCCCAAGACTCCGTTCGACTCCTCGACTACGCCGCCAGTTTCTGCTAACCGCTCGGCCGCCAATAGTTCGGCTGCATCCCACATGCTCTTCTTGGCAGGGAGAAGGAGTGCATCGACTCCGCTCTGCAGGGCGAAAGTTGCGCCCTGCAACTGTGATTCTTCGTGGATGCTCGCGGCGATTTTTGTGCCACTTCCTTGCGCTGCTGCGACCAAGTTCTCAAGCGGAATCATGGTCCAGTCCAAACAGTCGAGCAGCAGCCACTGGGCGAGGCCGACAAATTCCAACGCAGCCTCCTGTCCATCTTGATCTTCGATTAGAATGCAGGCGCCCAAGGTCCTGCCCTCACCATCTGTAAGCGCACCATCGCTTGTGGTGAAGGTGGGAATGTCCGAGGCCCACTCGGGAGGCTGTTCACCTTGTGGAAGGATGAGCGCGTCGGCAGGCCGCTCTGGGCTGTCAGAATTAGCAGAGAGCCAAAGTTGCAAATCGACACCTCACTGGCCTTCGTAGCGGTCTAGATTGGCCTTGAAAGAGTCGTACAAATCATCCAAACCATCTGCTTCCTCGACATCCAATTTGAACCGGCCATCAGCGTCCCAGGGGATTCCGTGAACTACCTCCCGAACTTCTCCGAGCCGCGCAGCTGGGTCCGCATCGCCAAAGATTTGTCTCCCCATGCAAACACCGGATGCACCCACCGCCATGGCTCCTCTAACCGTGCGCAAAACCTCCCTGAAATCGTCGGTTTTTGGCCCACCGGAAACTAGGACTGGAATCGGTACCGCACTCGTGACCTCGGCAAATGATTCTGGAGAGCCGGTCCAAGGCACCTTGACAATATCACAGCCGAGTTCCCAACCGATCCTTGCGGCGTGAGCGACGCCATTGGTCTGGTCGTCTGGAAGCGGTGAGAGATTGGGGCCGCTAGGGTAAATCATGCCGAGCAGTGGCACACCCAAAGCCAGACATTCGTCGGCGACTTGTGATAATGTTTCTAGCATCTCAGGCTCATTTTCATCACCGAGGTTGACCTGTACGCTGACTGCAACTGCGCCCCTCTCAAGAGCGCTAAGAACTACAGTTGCTAGGTCGCCGGCCAACACTTTGTAGCCGGTGGATTCGCCTGCATGGCGAGTTGAGGCTGAGAGATGCAACACCCAGCCACCCTTCCAGTTTGCAGGAGGTACGTTGGCAAACGAAGACAGCGGGCCGCGATGACAGACGATGGCGTCAGCACCCCCGGATTTGGTTAGCCTTTCAATCAGCCCCTCGGTGTCTGCAAGACCTTCGACCGGCCAATCGGAGACGCCGTGGTCGATTGGCACCCAGACCCCTTTTCCAGCTGGCAGTATCTGTTTCATTCTTTGACTCTTCAATTCGCTGACATTTTCAGTCTCAGTCATCCCAAACTCCCCTTGCGCCCCTAGGGGGGGCGCAAACCCTCCAAAAACTTCGCCTCTGTTTATTGTGTCGAATGTTGAGTGTAGAAAATGTGAAATTTAGACGGACAACATAGGGCGGAATCGATATGGTCAGACTGCCGGAGTACCGGCCCAACCTCGAAGAGAAGTGATTTCACGAGCCCATCCTTCCATGCCCGAAGGGGTCTCCATCACCATCGGAACATCTGTGAATCTTGGGTCGTTTACGATGAGGCGGAAAGGGGCCTCACCCATCTCCCCTTCGCCGAGGCCAGCGTGGCGATCTCGCCGGCTCCCCAACTCCTTCTGCGAGTCGTTCAGATGGAAGGCTCCAACGGTCTCGATACCGACCTTCTCATCGTATTCGCGCCAGGTCGAGTCCCAGCCTGATTTGGTGGTGATGTCATATCCCGCAGCGAAGGCGTGGCAGGTGTCAATACAGGTGCCGATTCTCGGCCGGTGTTCACTTTTAACGAAACGACGCATATCAGCGAGGTGCTCGAATCTATAGCCCAAATTAGTCCCCTGACCCGCTGTGTTCTCCAAAAGAATGCGGACCGGCTCATCACGCTCTCCACATATCCAGGGACCGCTCAGGTCAGCCGTTCTCTCGAGGATGACGTCGAGGCTCTCTGCCACTGCTTTGACACCTACATCCTCACCCTCCCCAAGGTGACTTCCGGGATGTAGTACGACACCGTGCACTCCGAGCCGTTGGGAGCGTTCCAACTCCTCACAAAGTGCGTTCCGTGACTTCTCCAACTTGTCGTCGTCAGTAGCTGAGAGATTCAGCAGGTAGGAGGCGTGGACGATGACTCGCTCAACCCCCTGATAAGGACATGCTGACCACCACGAATCGAGTTGCTCGTCACTGAGTGG
>DAVI01000121.1:12302-13318 GCA_002505495.1 Euryarchaeota archaeon UBA59
ATGTTCTGACACGGTACTCCTTCCAAGGCCGAGTTTTTTCGAAAGGTCACCTAGTGTGATTTGCCTCGGGATGTCGTACCATCCCTCATCCCATGCAGCCCTCAAAACCTCCATCTGCCGTTCAGATAGTAACGAATTGCCCTCCATATCCTCCTGCGTAATTGAAGTAGCAGAGATTCTGTCTGGCCGTAGCATCATGCGAGCTGCCGTCACTACGACGCGAATGGCGATTGGGCTGCCCCGGATGATGTAATGCAAACCATTGGCATCAAGTTTAGAGCCAGGGATAATAGTAAGTCGGCCGACCTTTGCAGAGAGCAGCGTGAGTGGATGCTTCAGAGTGAGGACGACAATCCAAGCGGGTTCAAGTTTGCTCGGCTCGGTCAGAACTTCATCGAGTTCGAAGTCGTTGAGGGCATTGATGTCGTGGGGAGTCTTGCCCTCGACACAGACACATCGAATAATCGCCTTCACAACCTGTGGGCTGCGTTCAATGTAACCCAGGAACATTGCGTGTTCAAAGATATCACATACGTCTCCAACAGAAATTCGGTAAAGCCGCGGACGCTTCCAAAAGATGGTTACCTCGCGCAAACGACAGCCCTCCGCACCCGGCCAATGAAGGCATTCCTATTCAATTGACGCCCGGCGAGGGGAGGTGATTGGTAAACCGGTTCGGCGGCACCCGTATAGGGTGCCGTCGCCTCGGCGCCTTCATGGCATTGTTGTCATTGTCAGGAATTGAGCGACACTACGTAACCGGTGATGTCGTGGTACGGGCATTGGACGGAGTCGACCTGGAAATAGAAGAAGGCGAGGTTGTCATGCTGCTCGGGCCTTCGGGCTCTGGCAAGACAACGCTGCTCAATGTGGTTTCCGCATTGGACAGTCCTACCTCGGGTACCTACCATTTCAATGGAGAACTGGTTCCTAGTGCTCCTGAAGAGAAGAAGCGAAAGAAGATCTCAATCCCAACCCCCCACCCAGCGTTACGTCTGTTGACCTGGCCTCCCGAG
>DAVI01000082.1:0-832 GCA_002505495.1 Euryarchaeota archaeon UBA59
CACGGCGCTGGAATCATCATCATGTTCTGGGGCATCGTGGGTCTCGCCTTCGTGCTCCTCAATGACTACGTGCTGACCCAAAGGCCGGTCTATCTCGGTGAAGGGCACTGGATCAAAGGCATCTTTGACCGAGAGAACTGGGAGTTGCGCCCCTCGCCACTGTTCCGCAACGTGCCAGAGGGGGCGGATGCTCCGGTTGACATGCTGCCGGGCGGGGATGACCCGCTGGTCGTCGAAGTCGGTGAGGTTCCGCCCGGCTGGGAAGATGTCTACGGCAATGTGATGGATGCTGAAATATCCTGAGCCGGTGGTATTGAAGCCCTGCCCGTGCATGAGCAGGTCGAGGTGAGAGATTGACTTGGCCGTTGGACTGGCGCGAGGTGGCGGTTTTCGATGCCAATGCGGCAGCTCTTGGCGTCGAGGTTTCGGAACTGATGGCCGCGGCCGGCGAGGCGCTTGCCGAGCAGGCGGTTTCGATGGCTGCTGAAGGCGAGTACCTCATCCTGTGTGGGCCAGGCAACAACGGCGGTGACGGATTTTCGATGGCTTTGGCGTTGGCCGAGTACGAGATTGAAGTTCGCCTCGTCACTAGTCACAAGGAGCAGAAGGGGGAGGCTGCCCAGTCGTTTCGGGCTCGCTGTGAAGCCGCGGGCACAAAGGTCGAGGTCTGGTCGAAGGATTCCGAGTTCGGCACTCCTGCATTGCTGGTTGACTGCCTGTTGGGGGCGGGTGCTGGAGGCAAGCCGAGAGGTCGGGTGGCCAAGATTCTCGAATGGGCTCGTAAGGCCAATCCCGACTTGGTTCTCGCCTGCGACATTCCGACCGGAATCGG
>DAVI01000082.1:1018-3111 GCA_002505495.1 Euryarchaeota archaeon UBA59
GCCCACAAAGGGCAGAGAGGGCGCCTGCTCATCATCGGCGGCGGACCGTTCCACGGTGCTCCTATTCTCGCCGCCCGAGCAGCCGCGAGAGTCGGTTGTGACTTGGTGCACGTCGCAATGCCACGAAACGCCACAGACAGGGCCAACTGGCCCGACCACATCATCTCCGAGCGGCTCTTTGATGACAACTTTCTCGAAGAGCGTGGTTCGGAGGAAATTATGCGAATATTAGACAGGAACAAGTTCGATGCAGTCGTAATCGGCCCTGGACTGGGCCGGGCGAAGGAGACCGCCGAAGAGGTTCACAACTTCCTGAACCATTTCTCTGAAATCGGAATTCCTACCGTCGTCGACGCCGACGCCATCTATTCACTTCCTCCGGGTGAATGGCCGAAGGGGTTGGTCGGGGTGGCCACCCCCCACGCCCGTGAGATGAGAATGTGGCTCTGGGATGAATCACCAGCCTCAGCCCTTCTCGCTGGTACTGAAATCGACGAGGTGACTGGCCTCCCTCAGGGTGTGGGGCTTGAGAGTCGAGTCATTGTTAGAACCGGCTCAGTCGACGAACTGCACGGCCTTGAAGGCCGATTCTGCCGCGCTACGGGCGGTCATCCGAGAATGGCGACAGGAGGGACTGGTGACCTGCTCGCTGGAACCATCGGCAGCCTACTAGCCCAAGGAATGGCTCCGTGGCCCGCCGCCCGCCTTGCCTGCTACCTGATGCGCGCAGCGGGAGTCAGGACGGCGGTGGAATTCGGCCCCGGCCTTCTCGCTTCGGATGTTCCTCCTCACCTCGCCCGCGTCCTGTCCGCAGCAACGCTTGATTGAAGGCGGAATCGTCAGTGCGCCGGACATGCAGTTGTCCGAGGCCACCGGTTGGGCAGTTCTCGCTGCACTTGTGGCAATCCCACTTTGTTACTACTTCTGGAAGCGTTGGGACCGCCCAACCCGCGCCGCCAAGCGGGAACAGGGACGCCGCCTTGAAGAGCGAGAGGTCCGCCTTATCTTCCTCAAGGAGGAGGTGAAGGCCCGTGAGGCGGAGAAAGGACAAGCTCTCGTTTCACTTGAGCAACGCAAGAAGCACCACGCCATGCCGCCGAGCACGGAGACCCTTTCGATGGCTCTCTCCAGCATCGATGACGAACCAATGGGCGAGGGAAAAGTCCCTGGCGTCAGCAGCGAGGCCGTTGCCAAGGCGCGCTCGGCTGCGGAAGTAGCAGAGTTGGAATCGATTCCCGACTCGATTGCAGTCCCTGACATCGAGCCAGATGAGTCGGTACCCGAGTTGGTGGAGGGTGTCGGACCGATTGCCCTGAAGGTCACAATTGACCTACCCGAGGAAGTTAAGACAAAGCAGGCAGAAACGAAGGACATCGAAGAGGAGTTCGACTGGCCTGAGTGGGAGTGAACGGATTGGAGAAAAAACGCCGAATCACACGTGAGAACGCCAAGAACCTAGCCCGAAAGACTGGTTCAGGTGCCAAGAGGCTGGCCGTAAAGACCGGCTCTGGGGCAAAGCGAGCCGCCTCAGATCGCGGCCGAAAAGTGAAGCAGAAGATGGATGACTACAACGAGCGGATGCTGGCAGTCGAGTGGACTTCCAAGAAGATGCTACATGATTATTTTCGGTTCAATGTGGTGGGGGTGTTCAACCAACTGTTCACCCTGACATTGTACGCCTCCTTCTATTGGGCAAACCTATGGCCAGAGCATCGTGCGGTTGCGGCTTGGGTCCTGGCTGTGTTCATCGGACAGATCGAGGCACACTACATGCACTATCGATTCACCTTCAAGTCGGCAAGTGACTACTGGACCAGTTTCAAGCGTACAATGACGATTTACACCACCATTCTCATCTTCTCCACCACCTCCGAGCACATCCTCATCGAGAGGATGTTGATCTATCACTGGTATGCGTTCGGAATAAACACGGTTCTGTTCGGATACGTCAATTTCGCTTTTCTCAGGTGGCTAGCATTCCCTCCTGAGCAAGATAGATTCCTTCTCAACAACATGGAAGAGGAATGAGGCCGCAAGTGCGCTGCTGTGCAGCGGGATTCAAGAGGCGCAGGCGCTCGGGCCGATTCATGTTC
>DAVI01000120.1:0-388 GCA_002505495.1 Euryarchaeota archaeon UBA59
TCCTCCCAGTCCTCGTGGGCGTGCCAGTAGCGACCTGTGTTGAACTCGGCTATGCCGCCGTCCAGCCATGCCTGCTCCTCGCTAGTCAAGGGGCATTCATCCGCCATGGTTTCCGCTCGCACCGGTCCGCCTTGAAGTCGCGCCTCGTCGGACAAACCATCAAGTCACATTGTCACAACAGGTTACTGTGACTGAGGAGTTGCCGGTCAACCGGCTCGAGCACTGCACCTCTCCCTACCTGCTGCAACACGCCACTAACCCGGTCGCTTGGCAGCCGTGGGATGAGGAGGCCATCGAGTTGGCCAAGAGGCTTGACCGGCCGCTGTTGGTGTCGATTGGATATTCGGCCTGTCACTGGTGTCATGTGATGGAGCACGAGTCGTTTGAC
>DAVI01000120.1:651-976 GCA_002505495.1 Euryarchaeota archaeon UBA59
CCTTGAGAAGATGGCCGCGGGAGGCAAGCCTACGGAGGACTCACTCTCTATACTAGTTCCAGCTGTTTTGGAGGCGTCCGTACAACATTCGCTGCAACAGTTCGACGCTACCAATGGTGGCTTTGGAGGGGCCCCCAAGTTTCCCCATCCGATGCAGTTCGATGGCCTGATGAGGCAGGGTTCCAAGGAGGCCTGTGAGGCGGTGTCGGTGTCGCTGGAGTTCATGGCGAATAGAGGGCTGTTCGACCATTTGGGTGGGGGGTGGCATCGTTACTGCGTTGATGCTGCGTGGGCCGTTCCACACTTCGAAAAAATGCTCTATGAC
>DAVI01000120.1:1213-1776 GCA_002505495.1 Euryarchaeota archaeon UBA59
AGCGAGGAGGGCGCCTTCTATGTCTGGAATCGAGATGAGGTCATTACTGCTCTTGGAGAGGCTGATGGAGCCGTCGCATGTGAGCGCTGGTCGGTCACCGAATCGGGTAATTTCGAAGGTAGTGGAAGTAGTGTACTGGCACTTGGCGAGGTTGATGGCTTGGACTCTGCAAAGGAGGAGGAGTTGCGCTTGGCACTTCTTGAGGCGCGCGCTGCGCGGGCGCGCCCGGGTACCGACGACAAGGTT
Source organism: Euryarchaeota archaeon UBA59 (assembly GCA_002505495.1). GTDB lineage: Archaea > Thermoplasmatota > Poseidoniia > Poseidoniales > Thalassarchaeaceae > MGIIb-Q1. The sequence continues at coordinate 1,460 of DAVI01000120.1, forward strand.
CTGAGTTGCTGGAACGGGATGCTGCTGGTCGCCTGCGCCGAGTTAGATGGTGACGCTGCCATTCGCATCGGCTCTCATGTGGCTCGTGGCTTGATGGAGCGCTCGACCAGACCGGATGGCTCGGTCATCCGCACCCGCCGAGGAGAGGTAGACGGTGGCCCCGGCTTCCTCGACGACCATGCGTGGGCGGCTCTCGGGCTGCTCAACTGGGGAATCCGCATCGATGATGGGGAGTGTATCGAACGGGCGCTTGCGATTTCCGACAGGATGCTGGAGGATTTCGGCGATCCTGAGGGCGGCTTCTGGCTTGCTACCGC
>DAVI01000120.1:1900-3283 GCA_002505495.1 Euryarchaeota archaeon UBA59
CTGGCTACCATGCTCGGAGTGTGGCCCGCACATGAGTCGGCAGGCCTCTGGCGAGAGGTGGCGGAGGGCTCAGTCACCCGACTTTCCGGAAACTTGGCCCATCAGGGTCCGGCCTACTGGTCGCTGCTCAACGCTGCTGCCGACCTGATTGAGCCGTGGAGCGTCTGGTTCGTCCACCATGATGGCGACGAGCCTGAACAGGTTGGGGAGTTGCGGCGAGGCGCCGGTGTGCGGCAACTCGTAGTCTCGTCATCCAGTGCTCAATCGGGCAAAGACCGAGGTGACGAGCCGTGGAAGGCGTGGCTCTGTGAGGGGCTCAGTTGCAAGCCACCGACGAGTGATGGTTCAGTTCTCAATTGGAAAATTGAATGATAGGGGCGCAGTCAAGCGCTGTGGGATTGACATTTCAGTCGAATTTCGGCTCTCGTTTCTCGAGGAATGCGTCCACTCCTTCCTCAAAATCTGGAGTTAGGCTAGCGGCAGTCATCAATGCCTGTTCGAGGCCGAGTTGACTCTCGAAGAAGGTCGCGTTCTGGGCGTCGAGCAGCTGTTTGGTGCTCCGTCTGCTGACCGCTGACCACTTACCCCAGTCCGCTGCCACCTCTATCGCCCGGCTGACGAGTTGCTCCTGCTCGGCCACCTCATCGACCGCTCCCGCCTCAAGGGCCTCCTCACCGGTCCAAGTCTCATTTTCGAAGAAGAACTTCCTTGATCTCTGACTTCCCACGAGCCGGGGGAGTAGCCAGGTAGTTCCACCATCCGGACTCAGTCCAAGGGAAAAGAAGGCGGCGGCCAACTTCGCGTCGGGGGCGGCCACCCGATAGTCGGCGGCAAGTGCGAGTCCTAGCCCACCCCCCGCCGCCGCTCCGTTCAGGGCCGCGACATACACGGTGTCGGATTTGCGTAGTTCAAGCAGTAGAGGGTGGAGAATCTCCGTCAATCCGTGGACAACCTCACCGATCGTGCCGTCGTCGATGGCGGTACGGAAGGCGTTGATGTCAGCACCAGCGCAGAAGAAGCGGCCGGTTCCGGTCAGAACGACGGCGCGGATTTCCGGATCTGCGAGCAACACGGTGAAGGCGTTGGAAAGCGCCTGCATCGATTCCAAGTCGAATGCGTTGCGCGCCGCAGCCTCGTCCAAAGTGATGAGCGCGACTCCACCAGCCTGACTCTCCACACTCAGCGCCATGAAGCGCGCTTGAGGTCCTCACTCTTGAATTGCATGAAGGTGATAAGAGGCGGTCGATTGGGGTGTGACATGATGCAGCGAGATGCAATCTACATCGGCGGCGAATGGGTCGAGGCCAACGGTGAGGGAACCATCGAAGTGGTCAACCCGGCGACCGAGCAGACAATCGGCTCAGTTCCGGTCGGCTCATCTTC
>DAVI01000120.1:3422-3609 GCA_002505495.1 Euryarchaeota archaeon UBA59
GAATCGAGGCACTGAACGCCATTTCGGCAGCATTGAAGGAGCGAGGAGAGGAGTTGGCCCAACTCATCACAGCGGAGGTCGGCACACCCATTGGATACAGTCGGATGGCGATGGTCGGAACCCCGCGCGTGGTGGCCCGTTCGTACGCAAAAATGCTCGAAAATTACCAGTTTGAGGAGGAGGTTCG
>DAVI01000120.1:3846-4133 GCA_002505495.1 Euryarchaeota archaeon UBA59
AGTGGCCACGGTAGTGACATCGGAGAAGTTCTCTCCAGCCACCCTGACGTGGACATGGTCTCCTTCACTGGCTCGACCGGGGCCGGTGTGCGGGTGAGCGAGGCTGCTGCTCCCACTGTCAAGCGAGTGACGCTTGAGCTCGGCGGCAAGTCGGCGAATGTAATTCTGGATGACGCCGATGTCGGATTGGCAGCGAAGATTGCTGTAAGCGCCTGTTTTGCTAATTCGGGGCAGACCTGTTCTGCGCTGACGCGGTTGATTGTGCCGGCGAGTTGCCGCGATGAGGT
>DAVI01000120.1:4322-4833 GCA_002505495.1 Euryarchaeota archaeon UBA59
TCTGGTGCGAGGAGATATTCGGCCCGGTGCTGGTCATCACGACCTACGAGACGGAAGAGGAGGCTATCGCCTTGGCCAATGATTCCGAATACGGACTTTCCGGGGGGGTCTGGTCCGCTGACGAAGAGCGGGCAATGGCCTTCGCTCGCAAGATGCGTACCGGGCAGGTCAGCATCAACGGTGGAGCGTTCAACATATCAGCGCCATTCGGCGGCTACAAGATGTCGGGCAACGGCAGGGAGTTGGGCACACATGGGCTCGATGAGTTCCTTGAAATCAAGGCCATCCAAAGGTGATTCCGCCGAAGATGACTTGGACTCGGCCTCATTACGAATCAAATGGAGACTGGCCTCGTGAGTGACGAAACTGCAAATCGAGCGTCCCGTCTGCTGTTGATAGCGGGCGCCTCCGGAGTCGGCAAGACGACACTCGGAAAGGCCGTCGCGCTTGGACTCGACTTCGACCGAACGGCGAGCAGTGACATGATTCGCGAGGTGCTTCGCTCGACCAC
>DAVI01000120.1:4898-12927 GCA_002505495.1 Euryarchaeota archaeon UBA59
GATGCGGTCACCGATTGGCTCGACGCCTGCGCTGCAGTCGAGGGTGGCGTCGAGGCAGTGGTGTCGCGCGCTCGCAGGGAAGGCATCGATTTGGTGGTAGAGGGCGCTCACATGATTCCATCCAACAGACTGCTCAACGAATGGCGCTCGCAGGGTGGCGTTGCCATCGGTGTGGCGCTCGTCATCGACAACGAGTCGATCCACCAGGACAGGATTGTTGAGCGAGAGTCAAATTCTCACCGCGGCTCAGCCCGCTACCTCGCAGCATTTGGTCGAATCAGAGAGATTCAATCGGGCCTACTCATCCGTGCCAAAGGGTCGGGTTGGAAGATAATCGACACCCACCTCCACGACGATGGGACAGAGCGAGTTCGACAGTGGTTGGATGAGGCGTGGTACCAACAGAGGTAAATTAGGTCAGTTCAACGGCGGAGCAGCAGTCTTGGTGATTGAGATGGAGCCCGAACTGAAGCCTGAGACGTGGGCCTTTCACCTGTTTGGATTCATTGTACCTCTATCGGTACTTTGGGGTAACTACACTGGTGGATACTGGGTCTTTGGAGGTACCGTGCTCGCCCTCGGCATATACCCAATCCTCGATCAGGCATTCGGAGAGGCGAAGCCTGCTAGACCCCCACCGAAGTCTGGTAGACCGTACGAGTTGATGCTCGTTGCTCACGCCTTGCTCAGCCCTCTGATTATCGCGTCTCTCTGCTGGCGAGCCATGCAAGATGGTAACTCGTGGACGCTTTGGGTGGCAGGATTCAGCACGGGAATCTCGGCAGGAATCTCGGGAATCGTAGTCGCTCACGAACTCGGTCACACCAAGCCCAAGTCGGCAAAGTGGTGGCTTGGAAGAATGAATCTCGTGCTGGCGTTGTACGCACACTTCACCACCGAGCACAACTACAACCACCACAAAACGGTGGCGACGGACCTAGACCCGGCGAGCGCCCCTCAGGGAAGGGGGCTTTGGCTGCATGTGGCTCAGACGGTTCCGAGGCAGTTTTTGAGTGCATGGAGAACGGAGGTTTCTCGGGCTGAGAAGAAGGGCAAGTCCACCTTCTTCCTCTACAACCCGGTCTTCTTGGGATTGGTGGTCGAGGCCGCGTTGGTGGCGGCGATCTGGTTTGGCTTCGGGCAGTGGGTTTTGGTCGCCTTCCTCTATCAGGCGGCTGTCAGCATCTTCCTCTTGGAGTTCGTAAACTACATCCGCCACTATGGGTTGAGGCGAACCGTCGATGAACGGCAGACCGAGATGCACTCGTGGCAGTCTGAGAAGCGCTGGAGTCGCTGGACTCTTCTGGAGTTGACCCGCCATCCGGCGCACCACATGAAGGCAAGTCTTCCGTTCTGGCAGTTGCAGCCCTACGAAGGTGCGCCGACGCTGCCGTCAGGTTACTTCGGGGTCTTTTGGCCGAGTCTGATACCGCCGCTCTGGCATCGCTGGATGAAGCCGCGAATCCCTGCCGAGATGCAGTGAGATTCAACTGATTACAATCTCAGCTTGGTACCCGACCAGTTGGAGTCGGGCGTGACGGTCGGCGATTCCCACCTCACAAGTGACGGTGAAGGTGCCACTCGAGTTAGTGACTGCAACATCGGTCAGAATGATCTCGACTCCTCGGTGCTCACCGTGCCGCATCAGGTCAGCCGCAGTCGAGTTTGCCGCCGAGTCAACAGCCTCCTGCCAGTCAGCACCTCCAGCAACCAAGGCCGCGCTCCGGTTCTCGATGAGAGGTTGCCAGACTGTGCTGAATGATTCGGTGACGTCCAACACATCGTGAGTCCCGGTGTCGTAAGGCTCACCGAGACCGGCGACCGAGATGCCGTACCAAGCCATCGAGAGAAGTGTCAACATCAGTATGATGCCGGTCGCCAACAGCATTTGGCCAGTCTCATCGGAGAACAGGCCATCCTCGGCGGACATTGAGACACCCCGTCTGCGCATCATGCAGACCCCCCAGTGTGCCAAACCTGCAGACTGACTGACCAGACATCTCCGCCATTGTGGACAAGATGATGAACACTAACGGTCCTCCCGAGTGGGGTGCTCCCAGTGCCGTGTCTAGAGAGTTCTCCCCCATTGTTTGCCAACCAGCAGTTGCCCTGCACGGAGGTGGGAAGCCCGGCAAGAAGAGCGTTGCAGGAATCGTCGAGGGATTCGGTGGCGAGCATTTCACCCATTCTGGTGGTGTGATTCCCCATGTCTGTGGCATCGGTTCCAAGTTGCAATACGAAAGCGTCCTCCGCGGCGAGTTGGAGAGCGCCGTCCGAAGCGGGTGATACCGGGTCCGGGATCTGAAGTTGCAAGACGAAGGTTCCCGACATGAAGAAGAGCCAGAAGAGCGTCAACATCTCAAGAATGTGGACTTGAGCGCCATCCGGTGAAACCTCACGGTGTTGCATCTTCTCACATCAACCTGGAATGAACGAACCCAACGCTGGGTTCAGACCCGCATCGCCATCAATTCCAATCAGGTCGGGAGAGAATGCGATGAAGTTGAAGCATAGTATTGCAAAGATGAGCATGAATCCAGCGTGTTTCATTCCGCTTGATAATCTGCCAGTAGCCATCAGCCCAGCCATCGCCCCGTTACCGAGGGCCTGCGCGCTAACGCCGTAGAAGAAGACGACTAGGAAGAAGAGAGGGTCGATGGCGCGAATCACCATGTTTCCTATTTGGGCTGAATCATCACCCGCGTTTGAACTTGAAATTGCGGGGATGAAGACCTTCGCGAGAACGACGATGACACCAAGGAAAACGAAGTAGGAAGTCCAAATAACGGCGATGTAAGAGGCGATAGCGCGCTCTCTCTCACTCTGTAGGAACTTGATTTCGCGGCTGTCATTTGCAGCGGTCACCAGAATGTCGGAGATTTTCCCTCCCGCCTTGTTCGCTTCTTGAATAAGGCTGATCGCTCTCTTGACCAGTGGTGTTCCGACCCTATCCGCGAACATCTGAATGACATCCCCGAAGGCTACGCCCCAACTGAGTTGGTCAGACATCCGCCGAACCTCCTCATTTAACGCACCGTACTCCGAACGGGCGAGCGTTCTCACTGCCAAGGTCATTGACAAACCTCCTTTCCAATATTCTGCCAGGTCTCTCAGGAAGTCTGGGAATTTTTCCTCCATGGCGTCAATCTTCTTCATCTGACGGTCCCAGTATATTGCTCCAGGCAGACAGATGAAAACAAAACCATAGGCGAAGAAGTTGATGAAGAGGAACGGCCTCAAGGTAACAGGCCCGAGATTGACCTCTGGGCCTACGAACTGAGCAGCGTTGTTCATCCAGTCTGGAACGCCGTCGTATGAATCGACGGATATGGTCACGATGAAGTTCGTCATTCGAGGAAGATTACGGTCGAATTCCAGCCACAATTCCCACCCTTCACCTGGGATTGCATGATCGATTACGATATGGCAGTCATCTTGGTTGGTCACGGCTTGAACTACATGTGAGGTGCCAAGGCCACCGCCGAATGACGGCTCCCAAAGTGTTACCGTGTACGGAAACTCAACATCCGCCGAAGCAGTACAGTCTAATCTCATCGGTTGTATCGGATGCGGTAACGCGCCCAACTTCAGCTCGTCGATGCCGGGTATGTCGAACATCTGGCCCATTCCGGGCCCCTTCACATTGTCCCACTGGAGTGTCATCGTTTGAGTTGCGGCCCGTTCCCGCGTCCAGAAGCAGGTTTCGTTCATCGCATAGTCCGGTTGAGCGCTGTTCGGGTCAAATCCACACGCATTGTTGATGAAGACCGGGTTTTCATTGAGTGGGGCGGGCGCCATAATCCCGAAGATGAGGTCGGCGTTTGTCGCCCAGAATGCTAGGCAGAGTATTCCGATCAAGCCGGATGTGATGGAGATTGCGAGGAAGTTCCGTCGCATGTTGTCGTCCTTGGGAAGGTCTAGTTCAACGCGAATCTTCTCTTTTCTCTTGCGTGCCAATATTTCACCTCCCGCTCACATTTCCTGTTCCTTGCTCATCATCCAGACGAGAATCCCGTATGCTATGTGAATCGTCGGTAGAACACCCAAGACGACTCCGTAGACCATTGTCTCCGACAACTGAGCGCCCGAGCCGGACACCCAGAACATGATGACCAGCATGACGATCAGGAAGAGAGGCATTGCGACAGCGACCACAACATATGATTCAGCCATCATCGCCAGTGTCTCAAGGAACACGCCGAGCCGAATTCTGTTTTCTCGCATGTAGTGCTCCGCCCTGTTTAGGAAGTAGATTTTCAGGTTCCCCCCAGAGGTCAGGGTGCCTGTCATACCTTGGAAGAATTGTGAGACCCAAGGGGAGGCCGCTCTATCGACAGAGAGTTTGATTGCTGTCACCAAGTCCATTCCGAGCAGAGTGACATCTCGGTAAATCATCGCAGCGTCATAGGCTATTTCGTTGTAGATTTCTTCGTTCATGGCGAGTGACTTGAAGATTTTCGAGGGGGTCGCATTCGCTGCCGCCATCGCTGCTGTGTAAGATGCTGCGTAGGGGATGTACTTCTCCAACGCCTCGCCCCGCTCAAACCTCTTGCGCTCTGCAGCACCAAGGAAATGACGGTAGGCGTAGATGGGGGCCAAGATGCCAAAGAGTACCACCAGACCAGCCCTGGCTGTGCCAGAAAACACCTTCGTTACGTAGAATGGGCAACCGCCGTAGGTGTATTCCTGGTCATCCGGGCCCACCCCGGTCCAGTCGAGGCTCGGGTTGATGTCATTGGGGTTCCAAAACGCCCAGTCAATACATGGGATTATGGATTCCTCAGTCTGCTGTTTTTCATAGAGGGCGATTCCGCCGATATCCGGAAGGAAGGCGAGAGAGAGAACGCCGATGCAGATTGCGAAAGCTACGATTGTGCTCATGTATGTAGTAGCCTTGTAGACCTCCGGCATCACCCGAATATTTGCCTGTAGGAGTGTTTTCTGCAACTCTTTGTCAGCACGAGCCCTCTTTATTATCCACTTACCGATAATAAGGTTGGAGAAGACCTGCCAACGGCTGAGAGTCATCCCCTCAAAGCGCTTTTTCTCCGGCTTTTTCGCCACCTAGGACACCTCACTGAAGCCCGTCCACTCTAGCCAATACGGCTTGTGGGCGAACATAGTATTCGGTGATTATTTGAGCCACCTGGTCAGATTTTCGAATGTCGTTGAGGACCATCCAGTCGAGGATTCTCTTGCGGGTTCGCAACTCATTTCGCATCTCATCCTGATTGAGGTTGATCTTCACCATTATTTTCTCCAAGACGTAGGACTTACCTGAGAACTCGTAGTCGTCGGTGGCTGGGTCCCACTTGAACACCTCGTTCGTGATGACCTCCTGACTGTGCGGATCGACGCCGACAATCTCCACAATCTGCTTGGTCCGCCGCACACGACGACCATTGATTCTGGTCTGCATTTGGATTGAGCACGCTTCCAGTGCTGGGAGAAGAACTCTCGGAATGTCAATCGGCTTGTTCTCGAGGCGGTGTACGAGGGCTGTGATGGAGTCGGCGTGAACAGTGGAATAGGAACAGTGTCCAGTAGCCATCGCCTGGAACAGAACATACGCTTCTGCACCACGGATCTCACCGACGATGATGTACTCAGGACGCTCTCGAAGTGCTGCCTTCAGTAGTTCGAACTCACCGATTTCACCTTCGTCAGACTCACCTCCGAAACCTTGCCGAGTAAGACCGGGAATCCAGTTCGGCTGGGGGATGTTGACCTCTCGGGTCGACTCGATGCTGACAATCTTCATCTGCCACGGGATGAACAGCGCCATCGCGTTCAGAGTGGTCGTCTTTCCAGACGCCGTTCCACCCACGAAGAGCATCGAAATACCTTGTTGGAAAGCAATCCACATGTAGGCGACCATAAGACTCGTCATGGTTCTGAAAGCGATGATGTCACATGGCGAGAAGGGGTCTTCTCGGAATCGGCGGATACAGAATGTCGAACCCTTTGTTGAAATCTCGTAGCCCAACTTCATGACGATTCGAGAGCCATCCATGAGAGTTGCGTCAAGCAGCGGCTCAGCTACGGAAATGTGCTTGCCGCAGCGTTGTGCGAGTTTGATGATGTAGGACTCCAACTCATCGTCGTCAGGCCATGCGATGGAGGTCTCGACCGACTCGAACTTCCGGTGATAAGCGAAGATGGGGATGCCGGTCCCATCGAGGGACACATCCTCAACATTGGAGTCATTCATCAGCACGTCCATGCGGCCGTAGCCTAGCAGGTCACGCTTGAGATAGTAGAAAATCTTGGAGCGGGATTTCTTGGTGATTCTCATCGAATAGGACTTGATGACTTGGTCCATTGCGGCGCGCAAATAGCCAGCCGGATCGGTGTCGATTTCGTCAATGTCGGCGGTCACGGACTTCACGAAGATGTCCATTATCAACTCGAAGTCACGCTGCTCAGCCTTGGTCAAAGGAGGCTCAATCGCCTGATACATGATGTTCAGAGTTCGAAGGTCTCGAACAATCCTAGCGAAGGCGTGAGGAGGGGCTACCGGGTACTTGTCGAGCTCCTCGTATTGGGCTCGCTGCTCCCGTCGCCTCTGTCTCTTCGGTCTCCCCTTACCTTTTCGTGCCATGTTGATACCTCCGGCTCAGCGTACTGTGCACTACTCTCGATTCGCTATAACCTTTGGTTATAGTCAGCCGACCCAAGGGCAGTCAGCGCATCCCCGCGACTTTTGGGCGGTTGATTTCCGACTTCAGGGAAAATAAAATCCACTACACACAGTAAAAATCATCTGAAAATCAATTAGAACGAGCACTGACCGGGGTCAGTTCTCAAATGCTGCATTACCCCATCGACGACTCAACATCATCTGGAATGCGCCACCGAGCACGGTGAGGATGGCGCTCAGGAAGAGAATTCCACGCAGCCCTCTGCCGGCCTCGTTTTCCTCAACCAAAACCGCGGTCGTCGCGTTCAACCCTTGCTCAGAGACCAACTGCCCCCAATTCTCGTAGATTGTCATGTCGCCCTGAGTGAACGAGAGCAGGAAGAGGCCGAGCAGTGGCACGACCGTGCCGAGGTAGAACCAGCCCATGATGGAGAAGTCGAAAATCGCCTTGTTCGGCCGGAGGCCCATCAGAAGGGCGGTAAGACTGACGATGTAGACTGAGTTGGCGAGCATCACCAGAAGCGCCGCTGGGAGCGCCCACATCTGGTCGAGGACCTTTGCCATGACGGCGATGAAAATCACTGATATCCAAGTTGTGATGAGAAAGTAGACGACGACCTTTGCCCGCAACAGTTCGGGAACCGAAACCGGAAATCCGTTGAGGAAGTCCGGGGGGTCCATGCCATTGAGCCACGAGTAGAATTGGAAGCCGAAGAAGCCGAGGAATGGGGCGTACGAGAGTAGGTTGAACGGAATCGGGAAGTTTGCGAAGTCGACCAGCCAAGCGAGCAGAATCAGGAACACCAGTGGTACCGAGTACGAAATCAGCATCTTCGTAAGAGTATTGCTGCGCCACAGGTCAACCAAGTCCTTGGTCACGAGGAGCCTTAGGTTTCCATTGCCGAGAAATGGGAGGCGCTGATATACAGGGCCGAACAGTTCCCCCTTTGCACTGACATGGATTTCGAAGTCGGCGGGTACGAAGTGGGCTCCGATGTAGGCGATTAGAAACGAGAGTACGAGCGCAATCGGGGGTATCCAAAGTTGGTGGCTGAACTGAAAACCCATGCCGAGAATGAGGATCCTGAGGGGGATGTATCCGAATGCTGCCAGCAGCCCGACTCCGATACCGAACGCCGGTATCAGATAGGACCATTTTCCGCCTCTGCTGAACAGTGCTGAAGCGATGAAAGAGAGGGCGAGACCCTGTACGAGAGTGGTAATCAGAGCAATTAGCACAATCGGAAGTGAGGCCCACTCGAGTGGAGTGGAGAGTCCAGCAAATTCCTCAAGGAGGATTCCACCAGCCATTCCCGCGACCGCCGGAATGAGCAGCATCAGAATGTAGTAGCAGACCTCTTTGCAGTAGTAGGCGAAGTAGTTCGTCGA
>DAVI01000120.1:13034-19701 GCA_002505495.1 Euryarchaeota archaeon UBA59
AACGAGCCCATCGAGAGGCTGAACATGAACATCGCCCCATGCATGTAGGACTTCAGTTGGTCCCAGGAAAACGACTGTTGCTCACCCTCAGCACTGATGAGAACTTCGCCAGTGAGGTAGCGCAGTCCAACGGTCATGATGGTGATTAGAAGTGCCAACATGACTGGGAACATCATGATGTGACGCTTGCGCGCGAAGTCGACGTTCTGCCGCCACTCCTCCCGAAACATCATTCGGAACGTGACTCCGAACGACGCCGACATCGTCGGTGATTCTCTATTTCCGAAAGCCATAGGGTGTCACCACCAATTTTCACTCCTCTTCTGGAGCACCGTCTTCTATCGCCTCGACTTCAGCCATTGAGGCTCCCACAAGCCGGATGAAGACATCTTCGAGAGTCTCGGCATCATACTCCTTCAGGTCCTCCACCGTGCCGGCTGCGAGGACATGGCCGTGGTCGATTATGGCGACCCGCGTACAGAGTCTCTCGGCGACTTCAAGGATGTGAGTACAGAGAAAAATGGTTCCACCTCTGCTAATGATCTCCATCAGAAGTTCTCGGCATTTTCGTTGGTATATTGGGTCGAGATTGACGAACGGTTCGTCGAGGAAGAGTAGTTTCGGGTCGTGGATGAAGGCACCTGCGAGCATCACTTTTTGGCGCTGGCCCTTGGACAGGTCCTTGCAGAGAGAGTCCCGCTTCTCGTTGATTCCAAACCAGTTGAGCCAGTACTTCACCTTCTCCTCCACCTCCTCCAGATTTCTCAGGCGGGCGACGAACTCGAGGTATTCAGCGGCTGTGAGATATGATGGCGGGCTCTCCGATTCCGGTACGATGCCTACATTCGCCTTCACTTTGCGAGGGTCGGAGCGGACATTGATTCCAAGCACCTTTGCGCCGCCCATTGTGGGGCGGAGTTGACCGGTCAGGAGTTTTATGAAGGTCGATTTACCGGCCCCGTTGGGACCGAACACCCCAAAGAATTCTCCAGAGTCTACACTTACATTGAGGGGGTGGAGCGCGACGAAGTCGCCAAATGCCTTGCCTAAATCCTTCGCTACTACGAGTGGTTCTTCTGAATTCGCCATATGTTCACCTCAGGCTCAACGGCCCTGCCACTCCGGGCGCTCGCGCGCGAGGAAGGCGTTGACTCCAATCTCCTTGTCTTCGGTATCGAAGAGGGCGCAAAATTCCGCTCGCTCATATTCGATACCCTCTGCGAGTGGCCGCTCAAGGGCTGCTCTGACGGCCCTCTTCGCCGCTTTTATCGTGTGTGGTGATTTTGAGCCGAGGTTCTGGGCAAGGGCCATTGTCATCGCATCGAGTTCATCGGGAGCGCAGAGGTGGTTGACCAGCCCAATTCGATGTGCTTCGGAAGCGTCGACCATATCACCGGTGAGAACCATCTCCAGCGCCTTCCCGTAGCCGAGTAGGCGGGATAATCGCTGGGTTCCGCCACCGCCCGGAATCAACCCGAGATTGATTTCCGGCGTGCCGAGCTTTGAACGGACGGTGGCGATTCGAATATCACATGAGAGTGCGATTTCAGCGCCGCCGCCAAGGGCGAAGCCGTCGATGGAGGCGATGGTCGGTATCGTCAGATTCCAAATCGCCTCCCAGGCATTATCCTCGAAATCCCCTCGGATGTCATCAGAACCCTTGCCGACAAATTCGGTGATGTCCGCTCCAGCGACAAAGGCGGGTGGCTTCCCTCGCTCTCCCTCTGCCGCCTCTGGCGGCGGTGCGCCACGGATGACCACGACTCTGACACCATCATTCGATTCAGCGGCAGAACAGGCTTCTTTGAGGGCAGCAACCACATTGGAGTTGAGGGCGTTCAACTTGCCTGGACGGTTGATTGTCCACACCTCGACGACCCCGCCTTCGGGTGAGGAGTCTCCAACGGGCACTTGTTCGATTGTGAGCGGCTCTGACATGAGATCACTCCAGTTCGTCTCTCATCTCGTCCAACTTCGATTGGCTCGCGGTGGGTGGTGGTGGAAGTGGAAGCCCGTCCGGAGGTGGAGGGAGGTCTGGAAGCACCTCTTCTTCCTCAAATTCCGAAGCGGCAACGAAGCCGTCGTCGAGTGGGATTCTCAACTTGAGGATGCGAGCGTCGTCGATTCTGACATAGGTCGCTCCGTACGGATGGCCCGCTGCCACCTTTTCCGGCTCGTCGAGCAGTGTCAAACCGTGGCCCGGTTTTGAGAGAACGGAGAGCAGGTCTTCTGCATCGTCCTGCTTTGCCCACATCCTGGCTGCGTTTGCGCGAATTTCGGCCAACTGCCCTCGCCGGCGCTCTTCGATTCGACGCTTGATTGCGGCCCGTTTGTCGCGGCGTTCGTCAACGAACTCCTCTATGTCAGCCTCTTCAACCGATTCGGCATCGATGTCAACCACGTATTCCTCGGCGACATGTACCTCATCCTCAATCGCAGATTCGTCGAGTTGGACGACTTCCTCATCATCTTCGCCACCCTCGCCGGTGGCTTCCTGAGCCTCAGCTGACTGGGCCAACTTGCGGTCACGCCTGCTACCACCATCCTCGTCTTGGACTACCGCCGCGGGTAGTTCGAGGTCGTCGGCCTCCTCTTCATCAGAGTCCTCCGCTCGGCCGCTACGGCGGCGCTTTTGCCCTCCTCGGCCCCTGCCTCGCCTTCGCTTTTTGCTGCTGCTGCTGCGAGTGAACATGAGAAATGCTGCGAGTAGTAGCAGTGCACCGGTGAAGGCGTAGTTGTAGAGCTCGTTTTCCCACTCTCCACCGAGAAACAGAGAGAAGAGGATGCCTAGGATGAAGGCGAGAATCAACAGAATACGGCCAAACGACATCTCGCCCCCCCTAGGGGCGAGCAGCGGTGTCTCCGCTTTGAAGACGACGGCGTATGAAATGGCTCATCTGAGCCGATTGAGGACCGCTTCGAGCGCCTTGCGTCGGTGGCTGAAGGCATTCTTTTCTGCGGTTTCAAGTTCAGCGAAGGTTCGGCCCCCTGAAGTCAGCATATCCGAGGTCCCGGAATCCGAACTCCCACCCTCTGAGGACCGCCCCTCGGATGAGAGCTCGCCGAGGTCATCCGGGATGAAAATCGGGTCGTAGCCAAAGCCGTTCTCGCCTCGCTCCTCAGCGATGATTCGGCCCCTGCAAATCCCTTCGCCGACGAACTCCTCACCGTCCCAAAGTATCGCATAGGTTCGGAACTCTGCGCCGCGCTCCTCTCGGCCTTCCATCAAGTCGAGAATGCCCAGGCATCCGATTTGGCTGTGGACGGAGGCGGAGGAGACGCCGGGAAAGCCGTTCAGCGAGTCGATGAAAAGGCCGGAGTCATCGACCAATATCGCTCCTTCTTCACTGCTTTCAGCCAGTAGCTTTCTCGCTTGGGAAATCTTTGCGTTCGCCACAATCCTGAGAGAGTCGGCTTGCGGTTCAAACACCTCGGGGGGTTTGCCATTCAGTAGGAACTGTTCGACTCGGTATCCGAGTGGTGCGAAGTAGTGCTGCGCTTCGGCCAGTTTGCCCAAGTTTCCGGTGAGGAAGAGAAGCCGCTTCACGACCAATGCAGGGGTAGCGCGTGATTGAGTCTGCCGGCCGGCCGAGGTCGTCAAGATGAAGGGGAACCGTAAGCCGAGGGCCAATGGATTCGAGGGTCCTTCTGTTGGTCGCCGACGGCGGCGCCTCGCTGCGCTGCTCCTTGCCTGATTGGCCATCTTCCCTAACTGTGGTATCGGACCCTAGAGCGAATCTTGTCGAAGCGGGCCAACACCTCATCGGCGTTTGGCGGCGGAGTGTCAGAACCTAGCCATTCAACCGCCGGCTCTTCTCGGTATCCGCTGAGTACCTGAGCCATCGCATCGGGGTGCTCTGGGTGACTCGCTGTCAGACACTCATGTATGACCTGCAGGTCGAGCCCCATCCTCTCTACTTCAGTTGTCCAACTCGAAAGTCCGAAGTCGATCAGCGAGATTCCCGCATCGTCGTCCCATAGCAGGTTGTTGGTCGTCAGATCGCCGTGCACCGCTCCCCTGCCGTGCAACTGTCGAATCACCCCGCCGGCCGCCTGAAGTGAGAGTTCGGTCTGCTGGGGGTTCTGGCCGTCATCCCCAACACTCCTCAGGACGTCGATGAGTTGCTTGCCGGGCATTCTGCTCTGAATCATCTCTCTCTTCTCGGTGTCGAGGGCGAGCAGTCGCGGGACGGGTAGCCCCGACTCCGCCAGTCTGGTCAACATGCGCGCCTCGGCTGACATTCTTCGACTGGTCAACCGTCTGTCCAAGTCGGGATGACGGTAACCACGCGGGCTGCGAACCTTGCGGACTGCGGGAAGTCCGAGGAAGAGGCCGGACGAAACCGCGGCCTCGGCTCCTACGTGAAGCAGACAGTCCTCCTTCCAAGCCTCCATTTGACCACCACCACCCCTTCGGGGTGTTCTTCCGGAGAAGAGATGCATTCAAAGGGGTGGCGGCCTCGTTGGTAACCCCGAAGTGGTCTCATGCTGAGTCTACCTCTTGCCTCCTGCACCGTAGAGGGTGCCAATTCTGATGCTGATTCAGACGAGTTGCGCCAGCGAATCCGCGTCGCCAGGGAGAAGTTGGGCGACCGCTTGATGATTCTCGGCCACCACTATCAGCGAGATTCCATCATCGAGCACGCCGACGAGACCGGTGACTCGTTCCTACTGGCAGAGATGGCAGCAGCCTCGAAGGCAGAACACATCGTCTTCTGCGGCGTCCACTTCATGGCCGAGTCCGCCGATATCCTGACCGGCGACGAGCAAATCGTGACGATGCCGAATGTCCGAGCCGGCTGCTCGATGGCAGACATGGCTGACCTGCCGGATGTCGCATCATGCTGGAATGAACTCCTCGATAACTGTGGCTTGGGTGACCCCGCGACTCGGGAGGACCCAGACCTTCCCGCTCCGGATGGGGAGTCGTATCTGGTGCCTGTGACCTACATGAATTCGAGTGCGGACCTCAAGGCGTTCGTTGGACACCACGGGGGGGTGGTCTGCACTTCCTCCAATGCCGCAGGCGTCCTAGGCTGGGCTCTTGAAAGAGCTGGAAAAGATGGCAAGGTCCTCTTCTTTCCCGACCAACATCTGGGTCGAAACACCGCCCTCCAGATGGGCTACGGCGACGATGACATGGCGGTCTGGAATCCTATGCTAGCGCCCGACTGGCAGGCGCTCGCGGGCGCCACCTTCGTGCTCTGGCACGGCTACTGCTCAGTTCACCAGCGATTCAACGTCGAGCAGATCGAGGAGTTGAGGGCGATGCACCCGGATGCACTGGTGATAGTTCATCCGGAGTGTGACCGCGAGGTGGTCGAGGCCTCGGATGCGTCTGGTTCCACAGAGATGATTCGCAAGTTCGTGGCCGATGCGCCGACGGGTAGCATAATTGGTGTTGGAACAGAGATTCATCTAGTGAAGCGCCTTGACGCCCAATACCCGGACAAGTACGTTGTCTGCCTCGATGCCGGTCTCTGTCCCTGCTCAACGATGTACATGATTCACCCCGCCTACCTAGCGGAGTTGTTGGAGAGGATGGTGGAAGGCGAAGTGGTCAACCGCATCGTAGTCCCGAAACAGATTGCAGACGATGCGATTCTGGCGCTCGACAGAATGCTTGCCATCGTAGCCTGACTCACTCTTCCTCAGAGTGGTCTTGAGCGTGACCGTTTTCTCGCTGTCTTTGGAGTAGCAGTATCACCAGCAGTGGAATCATCAGGAGAGTGGCCACCTGCAGGGTCCTCGAAGAGTAGGGCTCGAAGACCTCCTCGATGGTGTAGATTCTCAGTTCGTCGGGCTCATCCTCCCCCACTTCCTGCAACCAAGCGATGTGTCCCTCCATCACCTGCGGTGTGGTTTGGTTGACCTCGTCCTCAGTGTGCAGTGGATAGGTTTGGTTCTCACCGATGATGTGGTAGCTGACATCCCAATCGAGTTCCGCCTCGCTTGGGTCCAGAGAATTTAGTCCCCACATGTGTTGCCAGGCAACATGCCCATGGCCGACGCTCGGCGAGGCGACCGGGAACAACGGGTCTCCGAGGATTCGCTGCTCTCCCGTCTCAAGGTTGACCAGCACCAACCGATCCACGGCTGAGAGATTGACCTGGGCGACAAGGTAGTTCTCATCGAGGGCAACTTCGGTGATGGTAGCATTTCCGTAGTCGACTGCAGTTCCGGTGAGGGCGAGGACCTGCTCATCCTTCGCCGCATCGACCGTGGCGTTCACTTCGACTGAACGGGTGCTCTGTACCCCGTCGAGCGTGATGATTTTCGCGGTCATTGGGGAACTTTCCGTGACCCAGGCCAGACTTACTCCCCCGCCATCAATCATGATGACATCATCATCGGAGATTTCATCGAATCTCTCGTTGAACTCAGTGCTTTGCAAGTCGATGACAGTTCCATTGTCAATAGAGAACAGAAGTGCCCTTTCATCGTCAGAATCTAGGAGTGCGACATCGGAATACAGGGGCCCGGTAAGGCGGCCATATCCTGCGCCACCACTCGGGAGGTCGTCGAAGCGGAGCGGGATGATGCGGTACCCTTGCCAGATGACGGCATGATTCTCAGAGATGAGAACCTCCGTCGGGGCGTAGTCCAATCCCCATTCCGATTGGTTACCATCTTCATTCAATCCAAGTGAAGTGACAAGGCTCCCACC
>DAVI01000120.1:19930-24545 GCA_002505495.1 Euryarchaeota archaeon UBA59
GCGTTGAAGGTGCGCTCGTCGAGCCGGTACCAGACCCAGCCTTGGCTCCTGTCGGCGAGGTGAACAGCGACCGCAGCGACCGCAATCCCACCGATGATGTCGACTATCCAGTGGATTCCGAGGTAGATGATGGCGAATCCAGTCAGCAGGATGAACCAACCAAGAAAGATTCTGTATCTCTTCCAGCGCAGGTCGTGGTCCCATCTGTGAATACCCAACCAGACCGCGAAGGGGAGCCCGATGTGGAGGCTAGGCATGCCGTTGGTGAAGGGGTCGATTCGGGTGAACCAAGTCTGAATCTCGGGTGTCAGGCTGTACGCTAGTGTGGCCATCTCCGGGATGTGGTCGCCGGTCACTCGAACATTGAAGAAGAGGTAGAATGGGACTGCCAGAGCGTAGACGAAGAACATCGCCAAGAGGACGCGGTCAGCCATCCAGCGGTCGTCGAAGTAGACGAAGTAGAGAGATGCGGTGTAGGTCACCAGCATGTAGCCTGCGACATAGTAGTGGGTCAGAAGAAAGGTCAGTGCGTCGTTGAGGAAGAACTGCTGAACCCAGAGAACCATGTCACCTTCGATTGCGTAGATGAACGGTGTTGCGTCGAGGTGGGTGTTGGCCATCAGAATCCGGTCGAGCCCGTCGAGCAGATCCTTCCAGAGATAGATGCTGAAGACCAGCGCGATGTGCAGCCAATAGCGCCGGAACATGTCGACGAATCCGGCCAGAGTGACCTTCTTTCCGAGCGGCTTGAAGACCCGCATCAGCAGGATTCCGCCGAGCAATGCACTGGTCACCCAGGTGATGTAGACCCCCGTGCCGACCATCCTCTCCAACCTCTGCTGTAGGTGGGGCTTCCTAGGCCGGTCGATATTGGCATTGCTATTCTGATTCGGCCTTAAGGCCGAATCCGATAGTCGCTGAAATCATTGGTAAACTAATCCCGCGCAATTTGAGTTCAATTGAGCAGTCAGCCGAATCAGATGATTTTCAGGCCGGGTCCCGAGTCCTCGGTGAGTTGCGCTTGCAGGTTTTTGACCACGATTTCGAAGGCCTTCGCCGAGTCCCCATCGGGGTCGGCGACGATGCGGTGTACTCCGTCGTCCCCGCCACGCACGATTCCGGGGTCGAATGGAAGTCTGCCGAGGAATGGAACACCGAGTTCCTCGGCCGCTGACTCCCCGCCTCCCGACTTGAACAAGTCGAGGGTGACCTGCCAGTTTCCATCGGCGTCGCATTCGGTCTCGATTGGAGTTCCCTCTGGGCCGTCCACCGAGATTGAGGTGTTTGGCTCGCCCCTGCCGCGCAGCGTGTAGCCGGCCATGTTCTCGATGACCCCGAGGCAGGGCAGCTTGAGAGTCTTGGCGAAGTTGATCGACTTGCGGGAGTCGAGCAGAGCGACGTCCTGTGGAGTTGTGACAACTACAACCCCGGAAATGTTTGGAAGTGACTGGGCTACTGTCAGCGGCTCGTCGCTGGTACCGGGTGGGAAGTCGATGATGAGCGCATCCAACTCGCCCCACGCGACGTCACCGATGAACTGCTGAATCGCACCGAGTTTGATGGGGCCGCGCCAGATGACCGGTGCGTCCTCATCTTCGAGCAGGAATGCCATCGAGATGACCTTGACACCGTGCGGTCCGGGAACCGGATGGATTTGGCCCTCCTCCACATGGAGTTCAGCGCCACTCACACCGAGCATCTTTGGGACGTTCGGGCCGGTGATGTCAATGTCCATCAGACCTACTGAAAGCCCTTGGCGAGCTAGTGAGAGTGCCAGGCCGGTGGCGACGGTCGTCTTGCCAACACCACCCTTTCCGGAGAGCACCATCACCTTGTGTTTGATTCCCTCAGCGAGTTGGGTTATGCGCAACTTGCGGCGCATCTGGGCGTACGCCTGTTCCATCTGCGCCTTTTGTTCCTCCGTCGAGGGTGCGTCAGCGCCTGCCGCCTCATCGTCTTGCGGCTTCTCCGGAGGCTTGTCGCCGGAGTGGTGAGAGATGGGTGAGTCGCTCATGGTCGGTCGAATTGAGGGAGCCCTTTCAACCTGCGCTCGCGCCCGGTGGGCAGTTGGCTCTGAGGTTGGGTGGACAGATGACATGCTTGATGTAGTGTCGGCGCGATTCTCGTCCATGCGGGTTCTGTTCGTCTGTATCGGAAATTCCTGTCGTAGCCCGATGGCAGAGGGGTGGGCCAACCACCTCGGTCTCACATCCGCCTCCTGTGGAACCTCCGGTGCCCGTTCGGTAGCCCCCCACTCTGTCTCCGTGATGGAGGAAAAGGGTATTGACATCAGAGGGCACACGCCGAGGCTGACCAGCGAGTTCGATGCCGAGGAATGGGACTTGGTCATCAGCATGGGTTGTGGTGTCGACTGCACTGACTTTGATGTTGACAGGGACTGGAAGATTCCGGACCCGGTCGGTCGTTCACTCGAGGAATATCGCGCCACTCGGGATAACCTTGAGATGAGGGTTAGGGACTTGGTCGCTGAGGCTGAGGCGGCCGAGTGATTACTCTTCTTCTGAAGGGAAGTCACCGACCCCTTCGAGCTGGATCTTGATGAAACTCATGATTCGAGTGGTATCCTCCATCTCGACTTTCTCCGTGCCTATTTCGACCCCCTTGTTGTTCATCTCCGCGGGTAGCATACCGGCGATGTGACCGTTGCGACGGCGGCAGATTTCGGCGGTGTCGATTGCGGTGCGAATCGCGTTGCCTCTCGCTACAAGTTCGACCTCGCGGTCTCCCGCAAGCATCGCGTGCAATACTGCTGCCACATAGACATGTACTGGCTTCCTTCCGACGTAGATGGTACGTATGTCGCTCATATCGTCCCCGCCTCGGGATGGGGGTTAGCGACTTGAAGGAGTCGGCCGCGCGCGAAGTCCATGGCCGCGCCTAGTTGGGATTGTGTGTCGGCAACCGTATTAACGGCAGGGTGGTGGCGAGCGATTGCTGCGAGCGTAGTGTAGCGGCTATCACCGGGCGTTGCCAACGCCTGAACCCGGGTTCAATCCCCGGCGCTCGCACCATTCTACCGGCTCCTCTCGCGCCCGTCGCGCAGGAGACTGAGTGCCATTAACGGCAATCATTCGGGCCCTTGTCTTCCAAATTCGGAGGTAATTCCGAGTTGTTCGTCGAATCCGTCACCCCTCCGCATGATGATGACGATGGCGATGCCGCCACCCAATAGAAGCAGTCCGAGTAGAATCAGAATCACCGCGGTCGCCGATGCGAAGTTGAAGAAGAGCTCACCCGGATTGGATGCGGGCCCAACATCATCCTCGTTGAGTTGGACCGTCTCTGTGTGGATTGGGTCCGTGGTCGACAGATAGACGTCGATGCCGCGGAATTGCAGTTCGACCGCGTCGGCCGGCAGTCCCTCTCGCACAGCGATCTCGATGCTGTACACACCGTCGCCAGAAACCGCGTCAGCGCCCACTCCGTCATCCTTCATGGTCAGCCAGGAATTGTCCTGACCGATTGGGGCGAGCATCCCCAATCTTGCCTGAACCACCGTGATAGAGTCTGGGTCAGAGGCCTCGACTGTCAGAACATAGCTGGAGGAGCCATCTCCTACATCTGGCACAATGATGTTCTCAACCGGTTGGCCATCCCTGAGGATGGTGAAGTTGGCAATCGATGGCCCTTCGTTTATCACGTAGAGGGCCGGAATCGAAACCGTCGCTGCGTCCCACGCATCTCCGCCGGTACCGACCGAAGTGCTGGTCGTGTGGATTCTGGTGACCGTGGCATATCCGCCTCCGTTATCCTCCAGCCTGACCGGCAGCAGAAGTTGACCGGGCGTCACTGGTGAAGGAATCGTGACATTGCCTGAGAAGAGGCCACCCCCATCATCTGTCAATTCGAAGAGTTCACCACCCTCTCCGCGCAGGTCGATTGCTATGCTCGCCACTCCGAGTGCGTCAAATCCGCGTGCCGTGACGGTGAGTGCCTCACCGCGTAGGACACTGCCGGGGTTGAGTGTGAAGTCGACCAATCGGGGGGCACGGTGGCTCACGGTCAAGGTGCTTGCAAGTGTGGTGCTGGTCCAGGCGTCGGCGGCGATGATGTCGACGGAGATGTTTCCAGAGTCGGTGCCGAAGTAGAGGAAGGAGCCGGTGAAGTTGTCGTCGTGGACGATGATGTCACCATCGAGACCTAGGTCGTTGAGCTCCACGCTTCCCAAGCCGAGGATCGAGAGGTCGGCCGTGACGGTTCGCATGTTCCAGTCAGGGTCTGCCACCTGCACCTGGATGTGGACGAGATTTCCTCCTTCGTTGACGACCATCCCCTCCTGTAGAGTGACAGCAACGATTGTTGGTGCGGTGTTCTCCGATGCGGAGATGATATTCGGTGAAAGTACTCGCTCAAGCGATTGATTCTCCCAGAACCAAGCGTCCTGCTCATCGTCTATGTCAACGAAGACGGCCCTGCTGACCTCTGCCACGAGCCCTGCCAGAATACCTTCGTTTACGACCAAGCCTGTGGCGTTACTGCCATCCTCTCCGTAACTCCCCGACCATCTGGTGACATCCATCGTGTGGCCGTCGCGGGTGTATACCTCGTAGCTGTCCGCAGTCAGTTCAAGGTGCATGAACTCGCTGCTGTAGAG
>DAVI01000120.1:24735-31255 GCA_002505495.1 Euryarchaeota archaeon UBA59
GTACGGTTGGTGCAGTTTTCGTAGATGACCTCATGGTCGAAGGTTTCGTTGTAGGATTGTGCTTGGCCAGTCCCACCTATCAGACCACCTGCTGTCAGGTTCAACCAGTCCTCTTGATGGATGACATTGACCGGCCAAAGTTGTCCAGTCGAGTTGGCGGTGTTTCCGGTACTCTCAATGTTTCTGAGGACGCCGAACGAGCCGGTGGTGGCGCCGCTGATGTCACCGTCGATGTGAAGGGAATCGGCTATCTTGGTGTTGTTTTCAGTCTCCGAGTGGAAGACGATTATGTCGCCGTCGACAACGATTGAGGCGTTGTCATCGTTGGTGTCTGACCAGAAGAAGGTCCCATCGCCACGAATGAGTTCATGTTGTGCGATTAGGCTTCCATTCACCTCGTGACTGAGACTGTACATCTCCGAGACATCGATGAAGAGATAGGCACCATCATCCTGAATCTCCAACTCGGCGGTGGCTTGGAACTCGGTGTAGTCGAGCAGCCGGACACCGTCCAAGTCGTGAATCTCGACGAGCAGGAGGGAGAGGTCACCTTCGAGATTCCACTCAGAATCGTTCGAATTCTCGCTCACGTTGAGGTGACCGTTCGCCTCTAGGCGGAATTCCTCCTCGATGATCCCCTGCACCATCGAGCGCAGTATGTAGGACTCGACGACGTTCGCCGTGATGAGTGTCGTCACACCCTCCTCTTCGCGGCTGATGGTCATGTTGCCCGAGCCGGCCATCTCGAATATCTGGCTGGTAAGTTCAGCACCATCCATAGTCTCGTTGAGCCAGATTCTGTCCAGATTGATGAACATGTAGACATTCGTGCCGTCTTCCGAGGTTTCGTCGATGGTCAGCGTTCCAGCACCCAACTCATCGTGTTGCAATATGCCATCTGCGCGGCGCTGCCAGCCCTGCCCGGCAAACTCGAGCACATACTCTTCAGCGGTCTCATTCTCAATCTCATGGCGCAGAGTCCAATCTGTGGTGATGGTGATTTCGTGGTCTGCAAGCGGTTGGTTCCAAAGTGTCACATCGACCGTCCGAGAGGTGTCGATGTAGTTTGAGCCGCAGGTTCCGGTCAGTTCGACGGAGTCTCCGAAAGAGATGTTGGACGGCAGGGTGACTCGATAGTTGTTGGAATCGAGCGGGTACAGTGTGTAGTTCGGGTCACCCCAACTATATGTCCAAATCCCAATCTCTAGATCGTCGGAGTCGAGGTGTTTGGCGGTGACAGAGCAGTCTCCAGGATTTGGGGCGGTTCCGTTGATGCTCAGAACATAGGAATTGTCGGCCGTATCATCACCGTTGTGGTCGAGCCAGTCAACTTTGATGGAGAGAACTCCATCGTGCCCAGTCGCGGCCACCATGGGCGCGGCGCTAACGCCGAGCATCAACATCATAGTGAAGAGAGGAATGAGCAGGCGGCGAGTTCTGACCATACACAGACCTTGGTCTGTTCCCTAATGAATCCTAACCCTCGTGGTTCACGCCGCAAAAGCAGCACGACTGGGCGTCGTATGATTCTCAGAAGAGAGGTTCCTCGTAGCCATCATCGCTACGATTCCAGATGTCCGAGGGAATGTCGTCGTAGATGTTCACGACGACCTCCTCTTCCTCTACAGGTCCCTCTTCGAGGTAGACCTTCGCCTTATCGGCGAGTTCAGCCTTGAATTTCCAGTAATGGATACGCCACTCGCGACCATCCCAGAGGGTGGTTTCCTCGGACTCGGTTGTTAGCAGGTCGTAGTCCTGGAACATGTAGAACAGGTTCCGGTCGGTCGGCTCGAGCGCATTGTCGATTATTCGGTCGTAGTAACCGAAGAATCCGAGCGCATGCTCAGCCATGCTCTCGGCGACCGTCTTTTCCATCTCTCTGTCAATGTGGCGTCTAATCGCCTCTGTCAATTCAGCAAGTGTCATTCCCATCTGATTTCCCCCACCCTTTCCGCGTCGAAGAGACGCTTTTCTTCCCCGGGCATCTACTATTCTGTACTCCGTTGTATATCAACAATGCGCGTAAATCGGCCCTTTGGGCCGTCCCAGGGCCCGCGCGAATCATAAAACAGGGTGCCGCGGAGGGGGCGGCGGGAAGTATGGACGAGCAGTTGGGGCAGGGTCAGTTTCTCGGTCTACCCGAATCGGGGGATGGCGGCGCGCATGTGGCGGTTCTGTCACTTCCTTACGAGCTAACGACCTCCTATGGTCAGGGCACGGAAAATGGTCCGGCAGCGTGCATCGAGGCGTCCGCTCAGGTCGAGACATACGATCCACTGTTAGGGGGGGAATTACCCGCCGGTTTTCAGATTCAGACGGTCAAGGCGTGGGATGGTGAAGGTGGTACTCTAAAGGCGCAGTTGGCTGGTATCGAGGAGTATTGCCGTCGCTGGATGGACGGTTCCTGCTTTCCGCTGATTCTCGGTGGCGAGCACGGTTCTCTGCCGGCTGAGATGCGGGCGCTTGCAGGTCATCCGGCTCTGACTGGGGACTCGGCTGGTGGATTAGCCGGGTTGACGTTGGTTCAGATCGATGCCCACGCTGACCTACGCGACGAGTTGGATGGAGAGCCATTCAGCCATGCTTGTGCGGCGCGGCGGGCGCTCGACGAGGGCGTCGGTCGGCTGTTACAGGTCGGGGTGCGGGCGTTCAGCCGTGAGGAGGCGGCCTTCATCGCTGAGGATGAGCGGGTGACCACCTGGTTTGCCCGCGACCTTCTCTCTCCCTGTGCTGGGGAGATTCATTGGAATGGGCTACTCGACGAGTTGGCGGCGATTGAGGGGCCGGTCTGGTTGACCTTGGATGTCGACGGGCTCGACGGCTCGCTGGTTCCCGCGACTGGGACTCCAGTTCCCGGAGGTCTCGCCTTCTGGCAGGCGGTGGAGGTGATTGAGGCGCTGTTCGCGGCGCCAGATGCTCAAGTATTGGGAGCGGATGTCGTCGAAATCGTGCCGGGTGTTGAGAGTCCGTTGACCCAGTTCACAGCCGCCATGTTGGCGACCAAGATAGTCGCCGCCCATCTGGCGCGGCGCATTCGACTGGAGGTGGAGGCGTGAGCGACGGCAAGCATGTCACCCTCGACTATGTCGGCTATGTGAGTCCGAACGGCAACGATGCCGAATGGATGTTGGCACTACTCAGAGAGGCGGCGGCCAAGGCTGGAGCCCGAGAGGTACACGCCCACGCTGAACCGTTTGACGGCTCGGTCAGTCCACCCGGATTC
This sequence comes from Euryarchaeota archaeon UBA59, assembly GCA_002505495.1. Classification (GTDB taxonomy): domain Archaea; phylum Thermoplasmatota; class Poseidoniia; order Poseidoniales; family Thalassarchaeaceae; genus MGIIb-Q1. Next base: position 27,959 of record DAVI01000120.1, read on the forward strand.
GCAGCCGTCGTATTGCTCGACGAGAGCCATGTCAGCGCCCACTGCTACTCCGAGCGCGGTCTACTGGCAATCGACGCCTTCACCTGTGGGGAGACCGACCCCAACGATATCACAGACCATATTCACGCAGTCCTGATTGAAGCCATTCCCGGAATCAAGTTGGTGCGAAAGGACTCGCTCAAGAGATTCCTCAACGGTGAGTGAGATGGCCGTTCGCGAATTCGTCGATGAGCACTTCCGCCACTTCAACGCCGGCGAGTTGGCCAAGACGGCTCGCTCGCTGACAGAGTTTGTCGACTCCGGAGGTTCACTGATGGTGACCCTTGCAGGGGCTATGTCGACCGCTGAGATGGGTCGCTCGCTCGCCCCGGCGATTAGGGCTGGAAAGATTACGGCCATCAGCTGCACCGGCGCCAATCTCGAGGAGGACCTGTTCAACCTCGTTGCCCACTCCCAGTATGGCGAAATCGATGATTGGCGCTCACTCTCAGCGGAGCAAGAATCCCAATTGGAAAATCGAATTACCAATAGGACTCTTCCTGAGGAGGCGGCGATTCGAAAGGTCGAGAGCGAGTTGGTGAGGTTGTGGCTGACGGGAGGTGCCCGACTGCCTCACGAATACCTCTACGAGTTGCTCCTCTCAGGCGAGTTGGAATGGGACGCCAACCCGGAGGATTCCTGGCTTCTCGCTGCGGCCGAGGCTGAGCTACCGTTGTTCGTCCCAGGCTGGGAGGATTCCACGCTCGGCAACATCTTCGCTGCCCGAGTGTTATCCGGTGAGATTTCCGCCGAGCAGATTCTCTCGGGAACCCACTACATGACCAATCTGGCCTCTTGGTATCGAGAGGTGTGTGGGACAGGCAGTTCAAGTGGTTCCGGAGGCGGCGCAGGTCTGTTGCAGGTCGGCGGAGGGATTGCTGGCGACTTCCCAATCTGTGTCGTCCCCATGCTACGCCAAGACCTAGGTGAACAGGTCCCTCTCTGGTCGTGGTTCGCCCAGATATCTGAGTCCCGTCCCTCATACGGAGGCTATTCTGGTGCGCCACCTAACGAGAAGATCAGTTGGGAGAAGTTGGGCATCGAAACACCTCGCTTCGTCATCGAGTCGGATGCCACCATCGTGCTTCCGATTCTGCTCGGCTACTTGCTTGACGGTTGAGGCATAGCCTCAAATCGAGCCACCATTACTGGTGGCTGTGCGCAGAGTCGTCGCTTTGGTTTGTGTCGCCCTGCTCTTCGTGGGAAGCGTGCCAACGGCCGCGGCTCAGCAACCGGATATCGCCCAAGAGCATTGGTACCATTCTTGGGCTACTCTCACCTATGACACGAGTCAATGGGCCGATGATTATCCCGAGATAGTATCGGTTGTCAGTGCTGGGGAGACTGAACATGGACGTGACCAGTGGGTGGTCCGGATCAGCGATTGGTCGGTGGAGAACAAGTCGGACGGCTCACCCAAGGAGAAGGTGTACATCGACGGTGGCCATCACGGCAATGAGCATCTGGGAACTGAATTGGCCTTCCTCGTGGCGGAATTTTACATTGAGGGGTGGGCCGATGGCGATGTCGAAGCAGTCGAGGTGCTGCAGAACACGGAACTCCACATCATGATAATGCTGAATGCGGATGGCAACGACTTGGACACCCGCTGGAACATGAATCAGGTGGACCTCAATAGGAACTACGACCACCATTGGACGACCGATGAGACCGCAAGTGGGGATGGCCCCTTTTCTGAGGCTGAGACCCGAAACAATGCGGATTACATGGCCGAATGGATGACCGACGCCGACCTCTATGTCACGATGCACACAGGCACCTGGATTCTCGCCTATCCATGGGGATTCACTGGGGAGATGCCCAGCGACTGGGAGATGTTTGAGCATATCCGTGACACCATCCACGAGACCATAGACGCCGACCTTCCGGTGCGAAATGCCAATGCGGGAATCTATCCCACCCACGGCACCAGTCGGGACTACGGCTACGGTGTGATGGGCTTCCCGACCTTCACCTTCGAGACGGACGACGAGCAGTTCCTGCTGGGCACGGTACAGTCACTCTCAGACAGGCTTTCGGTGGAGCTGGAGGTGATGCGTTACCTCATCAGCAATGTCTGGTATTGGCGGGCCCGCCTCAATGTGACCAGCATGGAGGTCACACCGGGAGAGCAGATTGAGTTGCATGTCGCTAATCAGGGGCACGCGTCGACTGAAAATGCCAGCATCCAGTATGTGTTCGAGGAGTCGATGGAGGTGCTCTGGCAGTCGGAGAACTTCACAGTCAACGCTAGCAACACGAGCGATGTCACACTCGATGCGAGCAACCTCTCTCTGCAACCGGGCGGAACCTTCGCGCTGCACTACCAGAAGCGGGTGATTGATGCCTCAATGTTCGTCCACCAGCCGATAGACGAAAAGTTGGTCGAAATGGTTGAGACGGACAAGGATGGGTGGCTTCCTGCCCCCGGGCTCCTGCTGGTGCTCCTTGCAGCGTTTGGGGCAGCGGGTGCCGCAAATGGTTGGCCGAAGAGGCGGTTTTCGGGGGCAATCGAGCCGGACGGCGGTGAAAATCCCTCAGTTGACGGCACAACTCACGACGCTCACCTTTGAATAGGGTCACCCGATGAGGTGGCCCGATTGACATGGATATGACAACGGGAACAATTGGAGAAGCGCCGCTTGATGGAACGAAGAAACCTAGATTCACGACACTTGTGCTACCGCTGTTCGAAGGGGTTTCGAAGGCTCCCAACCGGGCACTTGCAGGCGTCCCCCGAACTTCTTCCTCACTCGTGAAAGAGGCAATATCCTCAGATGACTTTTCGGGAAAGTCAGGCCAGAGCCTGACCATCTGGGGTAGCGACCTCCGAGTTCTCCTGCTCGGCATGGGCAAGTCCGATGGCCTCTCGACCAAGGAGGCCCGTGATGGCGGAGCCAACCTAGTGGCCGGATTGGCCAAGTCTCACGGCAAGAACCTCCTCGTCCGGTTCACCACCGGCTGGCGCTCAGCGGCGATGGCCGCCTTCGCGGAGGGAATGATCCTGCGCGACTACAAGTTCGACAAGTATCTCTCAAAGGATGATGATGACGATGATGACGACACCCCTCTGTCGGCTCACTTCGAGGCGAGCGACCGCTACACTGCGGCTCTGTCAGCAGGTTGCGAGCGAGCCTCAGCAATCGCAGTCGGAGTTCACATTGCCCGCGACCTAGGAAATGAGCCGGCCAACAAGTTGTATCCGATGGAGTATGCGGACCGCGCCCGCGCCTGGAAGAAGGGCAAGGGAAATGTGAA
>DAVI01000120.1:31378-35694 GCA_002505495.1 Euryarchaeota archaeon UBA59
GAAGCCAAGGATGGGCCATGCCCGTTCATCGTCGGCAAGGGAATCACCTTCGACACCGGCGGAATCTCAATCAAGGGGAGTTCGGGAATGGACGAGATGAAGTTCGACATGCACGGCTCCGCAACCGTCTTCGGCCTGATGGTCGCGCTGCACGGAATCGGCCACCAGGGCCACATGATGGCCATCTCCTGCATGGCTGAGAACACCCTCGCGGGCAACGCCTACCGCCCCGGTGACGTGATTGACACCTACTCTGGAAAGACTGTGGAAGTTCTGAACACAGACGCTGAGGGAAGACTGGTTCTGGCTGACGGACTTTGGAAGGCCGGGGAATACGACCCCGCCTACATCATCGACCTCGCCACCCTAACCGGTGCCGTTGTTGTCGCCCTCGGTCACGAGGCGACAGGGCTCTGGTCCAACGATGACACATTGCGTGAGAATCTCCGAAAGGCGGCGGCTGAAGTCGATGAGTTGGCTTGGCCGATGCCTTTGTTGCCAGCATTTGAGAAGCAGGTGACCGGCTCGAAGATCGCTGATGTGAAGAATCTTGGAGAGCCCTATGGTGGCTCAAACTCTGCTGCTGCATTCCTCAAACAGTTTGTCCCCGAAAAGGGAGAAGGTGATGACAAGAAGCAGTACCCTTGGGCACATCTTGACATCGCTGGAACTGCCTGGGGAACTTCGACCAACGCTACTGTCGACCACGGAGCGACCGGGGTTCATGTGCGTACGCTCGTCCATCTAATCGATGGCGAGTGATGTGAGCGCGTGACCACCAATCCACGAGTGTAGTGGATGGTTTCAGTTGTCCTCGTCGACGACCTCAAAGTCAGCATCGACGACTTCGTTGCCATCTTCTGCCATCCCTTCTGCTGCCTCGTCGGCTTCCATCTGGGCGGAGGCCGCCTCGTACAACTTGGCGCTGATGGCGTGCATCGACTCCTCTAGTTCCTTGACCTTGGTCTGGATTGCAGCGTCGTCAATATCTTCCATCGGGATTGGAGTACCATCCTTGATGATGAGTTCCTCCAACTCGTCCAACTTCTCCTCGACCGGCTTGGTGTCCTCCTCGTCCAACTTGTCGTCGGCCTCCTTGAGGGTGCGCCGGGTCTGGTAGATGATGCTGTCAGCCTGATTTCGCAACTCGACCTTAGCCTTCTTGCGGCTGTCCTCTTCGGCGAACTGCTCCGCCTCGGCGATTTTGGTTTGGATCTCGTTCTCCGACAGCGAGGTCGAAGACTCGATTCGAATCGACTGCTCCTTGCCAGTTCCCATGTCCTTGGCTGAGACGCTGACGATTCCGTTGGCGTCGATGTCGAAGGCGACCTCGACCTGTGGCATGCCGCGGGGTGCTGGTGGAATGCCTTCGAGGAAGAAGCGACCGAGCGTGATGTTGTCTCGGGCGAACTCCCGCTCGCCTTGCAGCACATGGATCTCGACGGCTGGCTGGTTGTCGCTTGCCGTACTGAAGACCTCTGAGCGCCGGCTCGGGATGGTAGTGTTGCGCTCAATCATCACCGTAGTCACACCGCCGAGAGTCTCAATTCCAAGGGTGAGGGGTGTCACATCGAGTAGCAGCACGTCGGTGACCGTTTCGTCACCGACGATGATGCCTGCCTGGAGGGCAGCGCCTAGAGCGACCGCCTCATCCGGGTTGATACCCTTGTAGGGGTCCTTTCCGAGTTCCTTTTGAATCGCTTCCTGAACAGCAGGAACCCTCGTGGAGCCTCCGATGAGCAGCACCTTGTCGATGCCATCCTTTCCGACTTTGGAGTCCTTGAGTGCTTGCCGCGTAGGTCCCATCGTCTTCTCGATGAGAGCGCTGATGAGGTCCTCGAACTTCGCCTTGGAGAGGTTCAGGTCGAGGTGGGCTGGCTGTCCGTCAACCATCGTGATGAAAGGTAGATTGAGTTGCGCTTGGCTGGTGCCGGACAACTCAATTTTCGCCTTTTCTGCAGCCTCTTTGAGGCGGCTCATAGCCTGCAAGTCCTTCGACAGGTCGATTCCACTGGACTTCTTGAATTCGCCTACTGCCCAATCGATGATTTCGTCATCGAAGTCGTCGCCGCCAAGCCTGTTGTTGCCTGCAGTCGCCTTAACCTCGATTTGAGGCTGACCGTCAATCTGGTAGATTTCAAGCACGGAGACATCGAAGGTCCCACCGCCCAGGTCGAAGACGAGAATAGTTTCGTCGTCGCTCTTGTCAACACCGAATGCGAGTGCAGCTGCAGTAGGCTCGTTGATGATTCGAAGAACCTCGAGACCGGCAATCCTGCCTGCATCCTTGGTCGCCTTGCGCTGAGCGTCGGTGAAGTAGGCGGGACAGGTGATGACAGCCTGCTTGACCTCCTGGCCGAGATAGTCCTCGGCGTCAGCCTTCAACTTCTGGAGAATGAATGCGGAAATCTCCTGAGGTGTGTACTCAGCATCGTCGATCTTCTGCTTCCAATCGGTTCCCATCTCTCGCTTCACAGAGAGAATCGTTCTACTCGAGTTTGTCACAGCCTGCCGCTTCGCGGACACGCCGACGAGCCGCTCACCCTCTGTGGTGAAGGCGACTACGCTAGGCGTGGTGCGGGCACCCTCCGAGTTGGCAATCACGACGGGCTCTCCGCCCTCGATGGTCGCCACACAGCAGTTCGTCGTTCCAAGGTCAATTCCAATCACTGGGTTTCTTGCCATATTATTCACTTCCATTTTTCGTTGATTTTTCAGTTCTTGAGTTTCAAAGTCACATCAAGGATGCCGTTGTTGAGGGACCAATCCTCGACAGAGTCGGCAGTTTGGGTGAGGTTGTAGCGCTTGACCGGGTGGGGGCGCCCTTCGACGAACACACTCAGGCAGTTGCCGTCTTTCACGAGAGTCAACTCGACGCCCTTTCCGTCGTCAGGAATGTCCGCCACACGGCTGCAATCGATGGTCAGTGACATCGCACCCTCATCGACGAAGACATCTGCCTCTGGGATTTCGGTTACCTCTTCATCCTCGGTAGCCTCCTTGGGGGTGGCCACGTCAACCGGTTGTGGAATGGTTGGGAAATTAGCACCCATGATCTTGGCGAGGTCATTGATGGTTCCCTGAAGGTTCAGTTCGACCTTGCCTTCTGCGAGTTTCTTGGGGTCGATGTCCATTCCATCAAGTTGCTCTTTGATCTGATCCATCATCTGCTTCATCAGGTTGGCGTCGATGTCCATTCCCATCTCTTGGAACATCTTCACAAGTTGCTCGACGATCTGCTCTTCCCAGTCCTCGCCACCCGCTATGAATCGGTCTCCGGTCATCGTTTTACACCACTTACTAACCATCGGTTGTATAGTTGGAAACGACTGCCATATATGAACCCTTCACCCTAGTCTTTGACTCGGATTAGAGAAATGTTCCATTTAACGGCATAATCGCTGGAACCCTTTGGCCGGATGATGATGGGCCTTAAGTCGGGTGCTCGGGTCGGCGAGTCGCATGACTCAGCATGAACATGAGACTCTGCTCTCCGACACCAAGCGTTCGGAGGGTCGGATGGCGCTGCGAAACAATGTCGCCGCCGCTTCGGCCCTCGCAGACGCAGTTCGCAGCACGCTTGGCCCGCGTGGCCTTGACAAGATGCTGGTCAGTGATGGAGATGTCCTCGTCACCAACGACGGAGTGACGGTTCTGCAGAACGCCAAAGTCGAGCACCCGACCGCCCGTATGCTGATCGACCAGTCAACCGCTCAGGATTCACAGGCTGGTGACGGCACCACTACCACGGTCATCCTCACCGCCGAACTTCTCCAGAACGCCCTCGAACTGACCGAGCGGGGAGTCCACCCGAGCATCATCGGCCGAGGTTTCCGCATGGCGTGGGAGGCTTGTGAATCGGGGTTGAAGGAGATTGCCCGACCGATGAGCGAGGAGCAGCATCTGCAGGCAGTCCAGACCTCTCTTGCCGGAAAATCCGACGAGGGTATCCGCGCCCACCTCTCTAACCTAGCTGTCGAAGCGGCCCTTTCCCTGAGCGAGGAAGTGGACGGTGTGGCGAGCGCTGACGCCTCACTGGTGAAGGTGGTGACCGACCGGGGTGAACAGAGCATGGCGAGCGAACTGGTGCACGGTTTGGTGCTTCCCAAAGAGAAGATTCACCCTCAGATGGAGCTGCTTCCCAAAGGGGGCCGAATCATGCTGCTTGATGGCGGAATATCTCGGCGAAAGCCAGAGATTGACATCAGTCTGAAGGTGACTGACCTGGGAATGTTGGCAGCGCTGAACGAGCGGGAACTGGCTGACGTTCAGAAGCGGGTCGATGCGATTTCGGCACTCGGTGTTGACCTTCTATG
>DAVI01000120.1:35758-36454 GCA_002505495.1 Euryarchaeota archaeon UBA59
GACCTCGAACTTCTCTCAAGAGCGACCGGGGCTACCCTAGTCCACGAGATTTCACTCGCTGCCGAGGACGATTTGGGTGAGTTTTCCAGCCTTTCTGAGACCAATTGGCATGGCGTCAATCACCTTCTGCTCGTCGGCTCGCAGAGTCGGGGGCTTACTCTGGTTGTGAGGGGGACGAGCAACATCCGAATCGAAGAGATAGAACGGTGCTTCGAAGACGCTATTCAGGTCGCTTGCAATCTTGTTGAGTCGCCACAGTTACTGCCCGGCGGCGGCGCTACGCAGATGGCGCTCGCTCGTCGGCTGCGCCGACACGCTGAGACGGTTCCCGGCAGAGAGCAGTTGGCAATCGAGGCGTTTGCAGCCGCGCTTGACTCAATTCCGAGAATCTTGGCGGAGAACGCCGGATTGTCGCCGCTGGACGAATCGATTCGACTCAATGCAGCTCAAGACGAAGGGGGCGACTGGATCGGACTCGACCTGTTCGCCGGAGAGCCCAGAGACATGGCGGAGGCGGGAATCGTCGAGCCGTTACTCGTCACTCGACACGCAATCGAGGGGGCGACCGAAGCGGCGATCTCAGTTCTGCGCATCGACGACGTGCTCTGGGCCGAGCAGGACGCTCAGGAGCCCGACTGGAAAACCGACGAGTCCGATGAAGACTGAACTCGGATTGCAATGGGGTGGACCCTTGTG
>DAVI01000022.1:0-17434 GCA_002505495.1 Euryarchaeota archaeon UBA59
TCGAACCATCTGCGACCAACTGTTTCCAGGGGTAGACTTCGGGCTCACTCTTCATCAACCAGTAGTTGACCATCACTACGACCCAGACGCCGAGGTCTTTTGAGTTCACCCTCAGTCACTGATGGTTTTCGCTTAGGCCTGACAATCCGACCGTAGGTTTGTCGCTTGAACTCGTAACGGAGATATCCAGCGCTATCGCTCTCTCTGTTGGGGTGGTTACCACGCTTCGTAGTCTGAGCCGAGTGCCGAGGGGGCGAGAACGACCTCTTCGTCTTCGCCTTCGGCGATGAGGCGAGCAGTTCTGATCATCGAGGCCGAGCCGCCAGTCAGCCCCATCCCGCTCTTGACGAAGAAGGCGAAGAGCGCCGGCAGTAGGAGGAGGGCCGAAGCTGCCGCTACGATCAGCAGAATGATGATGACTGAGACGAACGGCTTGAGCGCCGGAATCGGGATGAAATATGCCGTGAAAAGACCGGCACAGGTCACCACCACCGCTTCGAATAGCGACATCCCGGTGGTGGTGCATGCCTCTCTGATCGCATCTAGGGTTCCTCCTAGTTCCCGAACTCGATTGGCAATGTGGATTGAGAAGTCAACTCCTACGCCGACTAGAATTGAGCCAATCATCACTGTGACAAGTGAAAGTGAGACGCCCATTTGCTGCATCACCAGCCATTGCATGCCGACCGTGAATACCACTGGAATTGTTGTCAATATCGCGTATTTCGGGTCTCTGAAGAAGATTGCGAGTGTGAGCACTGTTGCCAGCAATGCGAAACCGAGTGAGGTCCATTGTGAGCCAACAATCAGGTCGTTCACTTCTATGGTGACAGCGGCCACACCAATCAGCGGTGATGATGAAATCCCTCCGGGATAGTTCAAATCGGCGTGAATGTTGACTTCGTCGACGGCCTTTTGGGTATTCTGCACATTCATGAATGGCATATCGATGTAGATGAGACTGCGTTGGAAGGTTTCGTTGATGAACAATTGTCTGGTCTCTTCAGTCAGTGAGGAATAAAACACATCGAGGAGGAATATCTGAACACGCTTGTTGGCGTCGTCCTCTGTGTTGAAAGTTGTCAAGACTCGCCAGAAGGTGGCATCCTGTTCGTGCTCTTGGTCGAAGATCACATGACAGACCTCGTTACCGGTTCCGCTTGGTACGAAGTCGCAGAAGGGTAGCACCGAAGTACCGCTTAAATTCACAGAGACACCAACAGATTTCATGAGGAAAACGATACTTACGGCCGTTGTTTTGTCAACAGAGTCAGTCCTGTTCTCAAGCAATTCAATATCCTGTAACTTAGCGAACGGGTCGTCATTTTCCGAAATGTCATCGTCACGGTCGCCGGCGATGTAGCCATCCACCATCAGCATACCAATCTGTCCAGCGTTGAACTCAGATGAATACTGCTTCATCTTCATGATCGGGGGTTGGTCCTCAGGCGCCATCTCAAGCAGGTCGATGTTTTCCTCAACCAGGTTTCTCGCCCACAGTGCAGAGACCAACATCAAAATCATGAATATCGAGAGAGTCACCTTGGTCCATCGAAGGGGTTGCTCTACTACGAATTCAACTATCGCCGGAGGTGGATGACTCGGTTTCTTCAAATCGAGCAACATCGTGAGATTAGGAACCATGATCATCGTTAGGAAATAGACTACGATGATTCCCCCAGCGAGAGATATTCCCACAGTTTGAATCGGAGCCATCGGAGTGCTGACAAGCGAAATGAATCCGATGACAGTAGTCACTGCAGAAAGGAGCACGGCCTTGCCTGTAGACTGTAACGCAATCGCCATCTTCTCTTCGGGAGTTCCGGACTCCTCTGCGTACCGGTTGGTGATGTGGAGGCCATACGAAACGCCGAGCGCTAGAAGAATAGGCCCGACGATGATGACGGTCATGGTCACCTCGTAATCGAGGAAACCGATGATGCCTAGAGTCCACCAGACCGAACAGAGCGTGGGTAGCCCGGAGATGATGACCACCTTGATTCCCTGAACGGGGCGAACTCGGCCGGTTTGGATGAGGTCGGAGTGGAACAGGAAGAGACCAACCGCAACTGCAATAACTCCGAGAGGGAAGATTTGCCAGAAGAGAACAAACGAATATTTTGTTACTGAATTGGTGATGGGGACGGGCCCAGTGAGAGTCATTTCGATTCCGAGGCAACTTGGCCCGCTGAAGTTTGCACCATCCGGGCCATCGTAGCAACCAGATTCAGCTTCGTTCCAATTGTTGTCCATTGAGGTTTGCTGGATCCAGCATTCCGTGTAGGTGATGATGTCGGTTTGGGCCTCCTTGAAGCGCTCGTCCGGGGACTGGCAGACCTTCGGGACGCAGCCCTCTTTGACACCCTCCTCGGGACACGCGTTGCCCCCACTGAAGCCGGTGTCGATTACCCCGACGATGATGACTGCCCGGTTTGGGAAGCCGACTGTCGAGAGTGCTCCTGCGCCCACATCGCGGTACAACTTGTCCTTTGCGTTCTCAGGTAATTCACTGATGATTCGGTTTACCCGCTCTTGTTCATCAGGTATGCTGTAGCCGCCGAGTGTGTCGCCTAGTGAATCGATTTGGTCGCTGAGGTTCTCCCCCAAACCTCCGTCGCCGAGTGAGTTTGTGATGAACGCCTTTGCAACTCTCGGGGCTGATGAGTTGACCTCTTTAACGACGGTGGAGATGGATAGAACATAGATGATGCCGTCGGTTTCTCCGCCATCGGATTCGGCGTAGTTCAGTGGCCGTTCTATGGCGTCTAGTTGTTTGAGAATCTCTACATCAGTTACTCCTTGATTCTCCGATTCGACATAGATGATCATCACATTGGTCGTCCAATCCTTTTCAATCTCTTTGAGATTCTTGCTGACTTCACTTCCCTCTGGAAGGTATACTTCCAAGTCGCCATTGACATTCAGTGAGGTCTCGCCGGTGTACTTGTCGATGATTCCGGAGTGATAGGTGAAGAACAGAGTGACGAGTAGGCAGAGGACAATTGTCGGGGCTGGGAACCTGGTAAGTACACCGAAAACGGTCATCTGACGGAGTTCCTTGCGAATTCTCCGCGGTGCCGCCATAATCACCTCCATGGCAACATCGGCGTCGAACTCTTCGAAGCGGGTTTGTACCGCCTCACGGACTGCTGCGACGCCGTCACTCAGGCGCTCGCCGGCGCTCGTGCCGGGCCCGTCGAGTTCTTCGTCGTCATCAGTGATTCGGCTCACCACTGACTCCGTGCAATCGAATCCGCCTTTAATCCCTCATCCCCACGCATGGTCTTGAGTAGCATTCGCCGCGACTCGGCCTATGGCCGAGAGTAAAGGTTGGTCAATTCAACTGCCAACAGGTAGGTTTGATGCGGTAATCTCATGAACACCTAGGGTTGCCCGTGCGCTAGAGGACCCTCGCTGTTGACGTGTGACGGGGCCTTGGTGGGAATCTGAATGGCAAGTCCGCGAATAGAAGAGAAGCGTTGGACAATCGACCTTGAGAAGCGCATTCAAGAGGCGCACTATGCCGACAAGGAGGCCTATGACGCCCGCTACGGCTTCAATCCGGATTCCGGAAGGGAACTCTTCGTCATCGACACCCCGCCGCCCTATCCGAGTGGCACTTGGCACATCGGTGCGGTGGCCCAATACTCGATGATCGACGTAATTGCCCGTTGTCAGCGGTTGATGGGCAAGGAGGTCTACTTTCCATGGGGGGTTGACCGAAACGGCATCAACATCGAATTCACCGTCGAGAGGAACACCGGTCGCAAGATGAAGAGCTATGACAGGGCAGAATTCCTTGAACTGTGCGAAGAGACCATCGAAGAGTTCACCCAAGCGATGCGAGACACCGCAAGCCGAGTCGGGCTCTCCTGCGACTTCGCCAAGGAATATCTCACTGATTCACCCTCCTACCGTGCGGTCACACAGGCCATCTTCGTCGACCTGTTCAAGCGAGGTGACATCGTCGAGGACCTACGACCAAACATCTACGACCCTGTTGAGGGGACCACCATTGCCGAAGCGGAGGTCGAGCGCTTGCAACGCATGACTCGACTCGTCGATGTCCAGTGGACGACAGAGAGCGGCGAAGAGGTTGTCATCTCGACGACTCGCCCAGAACTCATATGCGCCTGCGGAATCGTCGTGGTTCACCCTGATGATGAGCGCTATCAGCATCTGGTCGGCCAGAAGGTTCACCTCCCCGTCGAAGTGGCTGGCCGCAGTAGCAGCGTCGAAATCCGCACTCACCCATCGGTCAAAACGGAATTCGGTTCCGGCGTACTGATGATCTGTTCCTTTGGTGACCAAAACGACGTAGCGGTCTTCCGAGAACTCGGACTGGACCCATTCCAGGCAATTGACCTCAACGGCTGTATGACGGAAGTAGCGGGGCCGTTTTCCGGACTGCCAGTGAACGAGGCGCGAGAGCAAATCATCGAGGCACTGGAGGCAGATGGTCGAATCGTCTCCATTGAAGAGCGTGAACAGGAGGTTCCGGTCTCGGAGCGGGGCAAGAACCCGGTCGAGATAATCCTCCTGAAGGAGTGGTATATCCGGCAGACCCACATTCAAGGGCGACTTGCAGAACTCGCCGATGAGATTAACTTCATTCCGCCACGCAACAAACAGTTCCTCCTTGACTGGATGGAGAACATCTCCATAGACTGGCCAATCAGCCGACGCCGCTGGTATCACACTGAGATTCCAATCTGGTATTCAGAAGACGAAACGAAAGTAGTCGTCCCACCAGTCGGTACCTATGTTCAACCGTGGCGGGAGGGGCCTCCAGAAGGCAGCGTCGTGCTCGACCGAGAGAGCCGTGAAGAACTCGGCCCGTACAGTGAACTCGCCTCCACACTCGGTGAGGTGCGCGGCGAAGAGAAGGTCTTCGACACCTGGATGGACTCCTCCAACTCCAACTTGTTCGTCTCTGGCTATCTCTCCGACGACTCGACCTTCGAGCGCGCATTCCCGACCGGCATCCGTCCACAGGGGAAGGAAATCGTTCGCACATGGCTCTACTACACGCTTCTCAAATCTGCCCTGCTTTTCGACAAGCCCGGCTTTGAAAATGTCTGGATTGACGGGCTAGGTATGGATCCATGGGGCCGTAAGATGTCAAAGTCCCTCGGCAACGGAATCGACGCCGACTCGGTTTTGGAATGTGGCGCAGGTGGGAGAACAGGCTCTTGGAAGGTGAAGGGGCCGGACAAGACAGTTCAGTTGAAGGCGAACAAAATTGGCTCTGAGTGCTTCCGTCTTTGGAAGGCGTGCGATGCGCAAGTCGGCGATGACTTCCACATCAATCCGGAGGAAATCGAGGCGAAATACTACGGAGTATTGACGAAAATCTTCAATGTTGCCCGATTCGCAAGCCAGTTTGAGGTTCCAAAGGATATCGACTCCGCTCCGACTGACCTTCGCCCTGCCGACCAATGGATTCTCGCTGAGTTCTGCAAGGTGAATTCAACCGTCGAAAAAGCCTACACGGAAATCGACATCTATAGTGCAGCTCAAGCCCTCAAAAACTTCGGTACCGGTGTCTTTCCAAGCCACTGGCTCGAACTTTCCAAGTCGCGGCTCTACGATGATGATGCCAATGCGGCGTGGACAATCCACCGAATCGTGCGTGATTTGCTGACCATGTTCAGCCCGATATGTCCATTCTTCAGCCATCATCTCTCGACAACTCTGTATGGTACCTCCGCGGTTGACGTGCGAGAATTCCCGGTAGTTCCGGTGGAAGCTCTCGGAGCGACCGACGAGGGTCAAAGATTGCGTGGCTTGACCGCGAGAATCCTCGATTTCAACGCCGATACCTGGCGGGCGAAAAATGAGGCTGGATTGGGTCGAGGCAAGCCGATTGGAGGAATTACAATTCCAGATGAGTTGGAGGAATTCGCTGCTGACCTGACAGCCATGCACAAACTCGAGTGAGTGTTGGCCCTCTCATCACAGGACTTCTGGGTTCAGCGCACTTTGAGGGTGTCTGCCGTCGAAGAAATCAATCAGTAGAGTGGCCATCTCCTCGCCAATCCTCCCCTGTGCCTCGATGGTCGCAGCACCAATGTGCGGTGTGCCGTGAAAGTTGGTGTGCTGCAACAGAGGATGGTCACCCGGCGGCTCATGCTCAAAGACGTCGAGTGCCGCACTTGCTAACTGCCCAGATTCCAGAGCCGCGAGAACTGCATCCTCATCGACAATTCCACCACGGGCGCAGTTCACCAGATGGTTGCCACAGGCCACACCATCCCTACCAACGCCTGACATCATCGCCAGTCGGTCAACGTTTACCAGATGGTGAGTTTCAGGGGAGAAGTTGCAGTGGATGGTTACATGGGTGCACAGTCTGAACAACTCGTCAACATCATCGTGGAGAATGCAGTGCTGGCCAGCCGCGACTTCGGCAGGGAGGTAGGGGTCGTAGGCGTGAAGAGTCATCCCGAGGACGCGTGCCGCTTTCGCAACCCCTTGGGCGATTCTCCCGAAGCCAATCAAACCGAGCCGTTTGCCGGCCAGTTCGGTCCCCCGCATGCTCTTCTTTGCCCATTCACCAGAACGGAGAGTCCGGTCACCGGAGGCGATGTGCCGGGTGGATGCGAGTAGGTGGCCAATCGTGAGTTCAACGACCGCCTTTGTTGAGGCACCGGGAGTATTGCAGACGGCCACCTTTGATTTCGTGGCTACCTTGAGATCTATGTTGTCAATTCCCACTCCAGCCCTGCCAACCAGTTTCAGTGACCCCTTTCTGCCGCTACTAGACTTGATTACCTTGGAAGTCAACTTGGTCGCACTTCGAACCACGACGGCATCGAACCTACCTAGAATCCCGTTCTCCAACTCCGACGATGAGTAGTGTTTGAGGGTCACCTCATGTCCGGCATTCTGCAACCGTTCAACTGCGGAATCAGCCATCCCATCCGTCACGGCTATGCGGGCCACGCCGGGGGTTCGGACGCCCCCGTCCAATCAAGGTTACCCAGTTCATCTCCCGGCAAGCCATCTACTAACCGAGATTGAACTGTGTGACAGACTCAGGCGAGGGTTGATATTCCGACCCCCTTCATTGGGAAAATGAGGCTTGAACATGGCAGACGAGAGAGATTTGATAGAGGCTGAGGCACACTGTGACGGTCCGTGTGGGGTCTATGACCCCGCTTCGGCGAGAATTGCTGCTGAGGCAGTCCAATCGATGACCACCAAAATGCTTTCACTCGAGTGCCCTGACACAGGGGACAGCGCCGGAATGGCAGCATATCTCAACACTATGAGTCGGTATGCGGCGATCAAGGAGGACGAGGCCCAGAAGTGTAAGGATGAACTGCTCGTTCTGTGGACTGATTTCTTCAAACCGGAGCACCTTGAATCGATTCCCAACCTACATGACATATTCTGGAACGCCGCCAAATTGTGCAGCGCCTGCAAAGTCGAAGTCTCATCTGTTCACGCTCAGGAGTTGATGGATGCCTGCGAAGAGATTCACAGTATCTTCTGGGGCGCAAAGGGTCGTGACGACGCTTGGGTACGCGCAAGTTGAGCGATTGACATGTCCGAACATTCGGGCGATACTTGTCTCGTTCGAATCAACGGCGACAGCATGTGGCCAACCTTCAGAGATGGTGACGAGGTCGAGTGCGACCTGCGCGCCTACGAGAAAGCGCCCCCGAAGGTTGGCGAGGTGGTCCTCAGCATTCACCCACTGAAATCCTCAGTCAGAGTTGTCAAGAGGGTGACTCGGATGAATGAGAAGGGCCAGGCTATTCTTGAGGGTGACAATCCGGATCCACTCGCAACGACGGACAGCCACGCCTTCGGACCCGTGTCGATTCACCTCATCCTAGGGCGAATAGTCACTCTAGACGAGGAGTGACCGCTCGCTTCATGAGTGTAAGTCGTCGCCGGTCAACCGTGATATGGTCAACAGACGACCCGACAGTGCTCGCAATGGTGCTCGGTCTCCTGCTAGCGCCGATGCTCCTCGCAGTGCCAGCCCAGCGGCTCTGGAGAAAGCGGCTTCTACGCTCAAAGTCTCATCATGATTACCGGAAGATGGTTCAGGGCATCCTCGACCACGGTTACCCGCTGCAGATTTTCAGGGCGAGTCTGGACAAGGCGGCGAGAAGGTGGGAGTTGCCGGAAATAGAGCAGGGAAGATTGGAAAGTGACCTCCTCTACCCGTTGAGCCTACCTCATTTCCTCCTTCTTCCATCGATGATCCTGTGGCCTGTCCTCTCCATATTTGCGGTCTTCCTGATTCTGCCACTTGTGCCTCTGCTCAGGCTTACAGAGTGGGTGATGGTTGACCTCGGACTCCTGGCAGGGATTGTCAAGATGATCAAGAAAATCACGAACTGGCAGTTGATTGGGGTGCCGAAGTTGGATCGCGGCGCCAAGAAAGGTGACACCTACATCCGTGGCTTGCACAGGATGCCAACTACTGTTTTCCTCGGCCTCTTTGCCTATCTGGTCGTCCACTACCTCAGTCTCCCGGACATGTTGGCGCTGGTAGTGGCGGCCGGGGTCTACTTGGTTCTCGCTTGTGTGGCGATAGTGACGGCGGTGGCAATTGATGGGGAGCTAGCGTTTGCTGACAATGCACAGCGAAGGCTCATTCCACTCGACGCGATTCTGCAGGATTTGCTCGCCCCTGTCGTCGGCATAGGTTTGCTCTTGTTACTCACTCGGCAGGTTTTCCTGACAGTCACGCACCCGGGCGTAGGCCTGCATGACCCGATCATCTTCGCAATCTCGATTCTGGTCGTCCTCTACACAGCAACCATCGTGGGCGCCTTGGTGGAGTGGGCCGCAGCGAAGCGAGCAAAGGGCATCAGAGATGGATTTCACCAGCGCATCATCGACGACGAGGAGCCGGAGTTGTACTCTTTCACCAGAACCCGCGACGGCAGTCTAAGTCTGCGTTTGATATGCATGTTGAGGGAATTCTTCGACAATGACCATCGCTTCCCACAACAATCGCTTGAGGCAACGATCCGTTTTGAGGACTTGATGGCGCTCCCATCACTGGTTGAGGAGGGAGTGGTGACTCTCCCGCCGAAGAAACCAGCTAGGATGAATCCACCCCCAACTGAAGAGGAGTGAGTTGCCCCTCGAACAAAGTCGGGGGTTCTATGGATAAGTTGAGATCACCATTCAGCCGAAGGATTTGCCACAACCGCACTCCTTGTCGGCGTTCGGATTTTCAATCTTGAATCCGCCGCCCATCAATGTGTCCTGATAGTTGACCACGATGCCGGAGAGAAGACTGCTGTCGAAGTCGGCTATGGCGACAGGGATACCGTCGATATCGTCGTATTGGTATCCCTCACCTTCGGGGCGGTCGATGATTTGCATGTCGTACAGATAACCCGAGCAACCACCTCTGTGTATGGCGACCGTAAGCACCACATCGCCTGGCTCAAAGTTCAGAATTTCCTGTAGCTTGCGATGTGCGACTTCTGTGATGATGAGGTTGACTGGCACGACATCGAACACCTCATCGTTTGCCACACCTTGCGCGAGTAAGCCTGCATCTGCCGGGCAATCCATTGATTTGTCCTCCATGTCCGTCATTGATTAACTCATGCGTCGTTTTCAGTGAATACGATGTCGAAGTGGCAGTGGTCTTGTCCGGACGACATGCATTCTCTTTCGACCGCTGTAGCATGGACTCCAAACCGGTGTCGGATGATTCCCTCGAGAATCCCTTCATCGAGATGGCAGAATGGGCCTCCGAATTCCGGCGCATTTCCACACGAGCCAGCATCCTCTACTCTGACGACTTTTATCGGGTCACCTTCGAGAATCAGTTTCCCCATGCCCATTTCTCGCCACTCGATTACAAGTTGGTTCCAGAACTCATCATCTTCCTCAATTTCGCTGAGTTCCGTAGCAATCTCTTCGCCAATTCTTCGACCGATGTTGCGCATCAACTCATTCGTGTCTATGCCGAGTACTTCGAAGGCAGGGAGGCTAGGTTCCGGAGTGATGAGTCGTTCACCTCGACGAAGGATCGCGTTGGTCCAGCCAGCACTGTCTGGGTGTTGGTCTGAGATGTCTGTTGCAATCAACTCCTTTAGTCGTCGATAGAAGGAGCCGTCCCCAAGGCTAACTCGGAGAGGTTCGACGATTTCTCCCTTTTCGATTCTCGATGCGGCGCTTGAGTAGGCGGTGGCACCCTTCCAAGTTGACTCAACGAGGTCGGTGTGGGCTGACAGGAAATCATGCGCTTCGATTACCAGTGCTGCGTCATCCTTGCCACGACCCACTGGGTTCGTCTCTAGGGATACACTCTGGATTGCGACCTCTCCGTCTATCGTCAGGCCATGCATAATAGAGACTGCATCACTGTGACGAATTTCGATGGCGTCATCGAGTTGCCCAAAGAATTTCAGCGTCTTCTTGTCTAGGGTTGCAAGAACTCTGACCGTGACGCCGCGGCGAGCAGCGTCGTTTGCTGCCGTGAGTGCACCGGTTTTCACGAGGTGGAGGATCCCCCACCTTCCAAGCAGCAACCAGATATCTCGCTCAGCGTCCTCGATTAATCTCTCCATCGCAGCGTGAATGTGGCTCCGCTCCTTGATGACACTGAACGTCGCCTCCTTCTGCGTCGGACGAGATTGGATTGAGCTTGAACTACCGGATTCCTCCGAATACTCATCGAGGTGCGCCTTCAGTCGGCGTAGTTCCTGTTCCTCCCGATGGATGAGGTGCTGAAACACATCCTCAATCGAGAGTCCGGTGAAGCGCATCGGTTTGTCTACAGTGGCCATCACCAAACCGGAATCTTGTAATCTGCGAAGAGTGTTGTAGGCATCCATACGAGTTATTCCGACTAGTGTGCCGATTTCACTCGCCTTGAGCGGAGAGCCGGTGGAAAGAGTCAGAATAACCCGTGCCTCTTTGCTATCGAGCCCAGAGTCGACAAGTCTCTCGGCGAGGTCTAGATGCTGGTCAGTCACGGATACTTCGAAACGCCCGACCGTTTTCAACCAATTGATACGGGAACCTTAGTTCCCGAAGCGTTCATCGGATGGTTGCGTCATGCCATGGACATGACGGAGGACGGAGCGAGCGAGATGCCAGTCCAACGTTGGGAAGAAGGTGGACTCAATATAAGTAAGGATTCACTCGTTAAGGAACTTGCGCTCAATATCAATGTCCGGATGGATGGAAGTACCCGACAACTAGCAGTAACTATGAGGACTCCGGGAGATGAAGTCGAACTCGCACTTGGATGGCTTCTGTCAGAGGGTATCATTCGGGCTAGGGCAGATGTATTGTCATGTTCAACTGAAGATGACTCCGTGACCGTGGAATTGGTTCCGGGCTGCGTTGATGATCTGGCTCAATTCGTACGCCCATTCCCCATTTCTTCGGGCTGTGGTCTATGTGGGCGGGAGACCTTGGAGCAATTCGACATTCCTAGCAGACTGGCACTCTCGGGTGATCCGTGGCTATCACCAAAAATTCTGATGCTGCTTCCAGACATGCTATCTTCCTCTCAGCCTGTGTTCCAGAGAACAGGAGGACTCCACGCTGCCGCTTTGTTCGATGACGGTGGCCGACTTACTGGGCTCAAGGAGGATGTCGGGCGCCACAACGCGCTCGACAAGTTGGTCGGCTCCCGATTGTTGACATCTTCTCTTCCGGCTGAGAACGAGGTGCTCATGCTTTCAGGGCGAATCGGCTACGAATTGATTCAGAAGGCTGCGTACGCTGGATTCCCAGTAGTAGCTGGCTTGGGCGCACCCACCACGATGGCGGTAGATGCAGCGCGGGCGAGCGGGCTCACCTTGATCGGATTTCTCCGCAGTGACCGATTCAATGTCCACACCGGCGCCTGGAGGTTTCTAGATGATTGAGCTTGTTCGGGGCACATCGGCGGCAAGCGATTAGAGCAGGTGTCGTATCGGGAAGGCGAGGAGTATGGGAAAACGAGAGACTCGGGCAATCACTCCGATACAGGAAGAACGGCTCAAGGTCGGGAAGCCGAAGCAGGTAGCAGCCGGATTTGCCGGCATATCCAAGTCATTTGGAATAGGCCTGAGCGAAGCCGGACTGCGGCGTACTTGGGGTGCGATGCGGACTGTCAACAAGTTCGATGGTTACGACTGTCCCGGGTGCGCTTGGCCTGACCCTGATGGTCATCGGAGCGGCTTTGAATTCTGTGAGAATGGAGCCAAGGCGTTCGCCACCGAGGCGACGAGAAAGCGGGTCACCCCCGCCTTCTTCGCTGAGCATTCGGTGATATCACTCTCGGAACAACCCGACATGTGGCTCGACAAACAGGGTAGACTCACCCAGCCGATGGTGCTTCGAGATGGCTCTGACCACTACGAACCAATCTCCTGGCCAAATGCGTTCGGAATGATTTCCGATGCTGTCAAGAATCTGAACTCTGCAAACGAAGCCGTGCTATATACCAGTGGACGAACCTCTAATGAGGCGGCATTCCTATGGGGTACACTCGCAAGGCAGATTGGCACCAACAACCTTCCAGATTGCTCAAACATGTGCCACGAATCTAGTGGTTACGCACTGACCCCGGTCATCGGCATCGGTAAGGGAACCGTTCGACTCTCCTGCTTCGACAAGGCAGACCTGATTCTGGTCATCGGTCAGAACCCCGGTACTAACCACCCTCGGATGCTGAGCGCGCTGGCTAGTTGCAAACGCAATGGTGGCTCAATAGTCAGCATCAACCCACTCGAGGAGACCGGAATGCGTCGGTTCAAACATCCACAGGAGGTGTTGAGCATGATTGGCTCGGGCACCAAGATTGCAGACGACCATTTCCCGGTCAAGATCAACGGTGACGCAGCGTTGTTGAAGGGGTTGGTGAAGGTCATTCTTGAGGAGGGGCAACTCGACTGGGATTTCATTGACACACATACTGAGGGATTCGAGGCGTTCAAACAGTCCGCGGAAGAAGCTGACTGGGACGACATCGTAGAAGGTTCAGGAATCAGTCGAGAGAGAATCACGAAGTTGGGCCTAGCGGTCGCTAACTCAAAGCGGCTCATCATCTGCTGGGCGATGGGACTGACCCAGCACAGGAACTCCGTATCAGTGATTCAGGAGATTGCCAACATGCTCCTGATGGGGGGCCACTTCGGCCGAGTAGGAGCAGGCGCTTGTCCGGTGAGAGGGCACTCGAACGTTCAGGGTGACAGGACAGTGGGCATCCAACACAATCCGAATCGCGAGTTTCTTGACAGACTGGAAGAGGCAACCGGAATTGGCGTTCCTCATGAGGGTGGCTATGACACGGTTCAAGCGGTCAAGGCGATGCTCAATGGAGAGGTTCGTCTGTTCATGGGTATGGGTGGAAACCTCGTCTCAGCGATGTCCGACACCGAGCAGGTCGCTAACGGGATGCGAAATGTCGGTCTGACCGTACAGGTCTCAACCAAACTGAATCGTTCGCATCTCGTGACGGGAAGGGAGGCTCTCATCCTGCCATGCCTTGGCAGAACCGAAATTGATCAACAAGCCTCGGGCGAGCAGTTCGTCACCGTAGAGAACAGCATGAGTGTTGTGCACATGAGCAGAGGCTCTCTCACACCGGCCAGCGAGCATCTACTCTCCGAGCCAGCAATCGTTGCTGGCATCGGGACTGCATGCTTCGGCTCCAAGCCGTTTGACTGGGGTGGGGTGTTGCAAGACTATGACTCGATCCGAGAGGTCATTGAGCAGGTGATTCCGGGTTTTCAGGGCTTCAATTCCCGCGTACGCGAGGATGGTGGCTTCTACCTCCCCAACGGCCCGCGGGATGGACCAACCTGGGACACCCCCTCCGGTAAGGCGCAATTCACTGTTCACGACCTGCCGAATGCGGTCGCCGAGTCAGGTCAGTTCACGATGATGACCGTTCGCAGTCACGACCAGTACAACACGACCATCTATGGCATGGATGACCGCTACAGAGGTGTCTATGGGGCGCGCCGAGTGGTCTTGATGAATTCTGCAGACATGGCCGAACTGGGAATTGACCCCGGTGACGAGGTGGATTTGACCAGCCATTTCCAAGGGCGTTCGATTCACGCCCCAGCATGGAAGGTGGTGGCCTATGAAATACCGAGAGGCAATCTCTGCACATACTTTCCAGAGGCAAATGTGCTGGTGCCGCTGGAGAGTGTCGCGGAGGGGAGCAACACCCCTACCTCAAAGTCGGTTGCAGTCACGGTCAGTCTGCCCTGATCAACTCTTGATTCTGGCGAGACGGTCAAATTTCTTGGACTGCTCCTTGAGTAGGATCTTGCAGCGGCGAATCTGTTCCTTGGCCATCTTCGCTTCTCTACCCTCGAGAGGATCGGTCCTCTTCGGTGACATGCCTTGCTCAAAGCACTTGATACCGTCCTCATAGCGTTCAACCTCTGCGTAGGCAGTACCCATGTTGTAGAGGGTAGCGCCGGTAACTCCGGATGGATTGATTTTCATCGCTTGATGATACGCTTCGATGCAATCGCCATACTTCTTGAGATAGTAAAGCGCATTACCACGGGCGTTAAGGATTCTGATTACCATCACATCATCTTCAACGAATGAAGGCAACGCCTTGTCGAAGCAACCGAGTGCCTCGGTATACTTTTCATCGATAATGAGAGAGAGTCCCTTGTTGTACCATTCCACGTCTTGATTTGCGATTGAAGTCGAATCGATTCTGATTGGTGTCGCTGCAATAGCATCGGCTCTCTTCGCCTGCGCATCGAGAGCGGCCTTTGCCAAGTCTACCTCCGGGTCCGGCTCCTCATCAGAAGTGACTGGTTCGGGTTCCTCAATCGTATCCAAGACGGATTCTGCCTCGGCAATCTCCTCCGGAACATACACAGGCTCTGAGGCAGATTCCGATTCTTCGCTCACCTCACTCTCCGAGTCTTCGAACGCATCGCCCCACGGGTCATCACCTGAGAGGGGTGCCTCTTCTGTAGTCATCAGGCCGTCGTCGGCGGCTTCCGCTTCGATTTCTGGGGCTGGCTCTGTTGCTTGCTCAGGTTCTGCCTCAGTTGTTTGCTCGGGCTCAGCGATTTCGGGTTCTGAGGTCACTGCAGGCTCTGGCTCAGGTTCTGCCGGAGCGAGGGCGTCGTTAGCGATGTCGACAGAAACCGTCTCACCAGTGAGGGAGGCAATCTTCTGCCTGCACTTTTCAGCGGTGGTTTGGTCACCAGCCGCGATGAAGGTTCGCATCATGCCGTTCCACAAACCGACATCATCTCGGTTGTCCTCAATCAGAGAGCGCCAAAGTTTGACCGCTTCTGGAAATGCACTTGTAAGGGTCAGGGCGCGAGCCCGCAGTTGGATATTGGAGGAGACGCCGTCTTGAGGAATGTGGATGAGAGCCTCCGTAGCGAGGGCAGGTCCTTCGGGTAGGGTGGTCGGAATATCCTTTGCTGAATCAAGAACTTCTCCTTCTCCTTCGCCAATCTGGACAAGGATTTCGGAGAATGTGACACCACCGGGGTGGTTCGGCTCGACTAGGAGTAGAGAGCGCCAAGCGTCTATTGCGGGACCGAGGTCACCATTTGCAGTATGGATATCAGCGAGGGCCGATGCTGCCTTCGAGTAGGCCGGGCGCAGCCCCAAAGCAGCATCAAAGCAGGTCACGGCAGAATCTTCGTGTCCAGTCTTCCTGTGTAGTGCACCAAGGTTGTACCACGATGCAGCATCCTCGTTGTCAAGGTCCAAAGTGTAGGTGAAAGCCTCGATGGCGTTGTCAACAAGTTCCATCTGAGCCATAGAGGCAGCAGCGATTCGCCAAGCCCTCGGATGCTCAGCAGCTTCGGCGTGGAGAAGTTCCCTCAGCAATTCAAGGGAGTCTTCGGGATTACCGGACTTGACCAGCCCTGCAGCTTCTTCGACGATGGCGTCCAAGTCCAACTGAATGGCGGATTCCGGTTCTGGTTGGACTACTGGTTCGGATACTTCTACAATCTCATCAGCAGCCCCCGTTTCCTCTTCAGCGGTTTGAGTAACTGAGGCGGCAGGGGCACCTCCGGCTGCAATCTTGGTTAGCATTGGATGGCCAGGGAATGATGAGAGTGCCTGTTGTGCGACGGCTGCGGCCGAGTCCGAATCTCCGCGTCGGTCGAGCAGCACAGCGAGGTTCGCTGCTGCAGGACCGTGGTCTCCCTTCATATCGAGGCAGATTCGAAATGCTTTGCAAGCCTCCTCAACTTCGCCACGCATCTCGTGGATGACCCCTCGATTGAACCAAGCCATCGCGTGACTTGGGTCGAGTGCAATCGCTTGATTGAATTTCTTGAGTGCCTCGGATTCCTTGGAATCCCGACTCAGCGCCTCACCTTCAGCGACTAGAGTGTCAGCGTCAGTTTCCGGAGAGGTTGACGATGGTTCGTCGGCGGGGCTGTCGCTCAAAGGGTCCTCTTCCACGGTCTCAGTTTCACCATCACCTTCATCGGAGTTTGTATCTCCTCCGGAGGATAGCTTGTCTTTGACCGTCCCTACGGCTTCCGCTCCCGCGGCTCCAACCCGAGAGAAGACAGGAATCACATGGTCGCCTATCACTTCTGACATCATCTCAACTGCCTGCGTACTCTTCTCCTCAACCGTAGCTACTACATCCTTCACAGCAGGTTGCACCCGCTCGGCTACCTCAGCCACTTTCTCACCGATAGTCGACTTTTTCGGTGGTACGCCGAAGAGAGCCCCATCACAACTCGGACAGGCCGGTTCTCTCCCTTCCAAGGAGTGGTCGCAATTAGGACAGTTGGTGTGACCGTGCTCAGCCATTTGGGTAACCCGAAGCACGACCAGCGCGTTTTACGGATAAGCCTTCGCTGCTATCGGACGACCCCAAGGGGTCGATATTTCGTCTGTAATGAATCACACAACCTCAAGAACCCGACCATCTTGGCGAAGATATGGGTAGGCAAATCACTGTAATGGGAATCTGTGGTACTTACAGCCATGACTCTGCAAATGGCAATCTGCTCAAGATGGGGTTGGCCGCCTGTGAGGCAGCGGGTGCGAAGACGATCTGTTGGGACAACATGGAGACTCCACTACCATTGGTGGGCTCACCCGACTCGTCTTCGGACGATAATGTGAAGGCGTTCCAGGATATGGCGGAGAGTGCAGATGCGTATCTGCTCAGCAGCCCGGAGTACCACGGTACCATGTCTGGGGTGATGAAGAACCAACTCGACTGGGTCTACTTCAGCCATGTCGGTGACAAAGTCTGGGCGGTCATGAGTACCCTTGGCGGACAGACCAATTCCAACACCCTCAATCATATGCGACTGAGTGCCCGCTGGCTCCATGGTAATGTGATTCCAGAACAACTGGCGGTCGGCAATGTGAAGGAGGCGTTCGATGAAGAGGGGGCATTCATCGATGAGGCCATGCAAGAGCGCCTTGAGAAGTTGGCCACATCACTCGTCACAACCACTGAGAAGTTGCTGTAGTTTGGCCC
>DAVI01000022.1:17548-18932 GCA_002505495.1 Euryarchaeota archaeon UBA59
TTGAGGGAACGCTCAGCTGCCTCTCGGACCTCTTGATTTGGGTCATTGAGCGACTTGGCAAGTACGGGGACGACCTTTGCGTGGGGGAAGCGGGCGAGTATCTCCATCGCCAAACGCCTGACCCCGTCTGACTTGTCGTTCACAGCCGTGAGAACTGTGTTCATCGCCTCATCACCGGTGAAGTTGCTGAATTGTTGCAAGGCAGCGAATCTGACATCCGCATTCTCATCCTTCAGACCGATGGCGAGAAGAGGAACATCCGATGGGTGGGCGATTCGCCCAATCGCCTGATGGGCGTGCTGGCGCACACTCGAATCCTCATCCCGAATCGCCTCAGCCAACATCTCGTTGGCAACCGAGTCCTCCAGTCTGCCAAGAGCTGCGACACAACCCCTTCTGACCAGCGGGTCAGGATTCTTTATTCCGCTGAAGAGCGAATCGAAATGACCTATCATCACCAGCGAGGCAATCGCTCTCGTGTGCAGGTTCCGTTGCCCCAATGCTCTGACCAACTGAGGCGCACCTCCCGAGTCACCGATCATTCCCAAGGCCTCGATACATCGGAGACGAACTTCTAGTTCCAAATCAGCGTCCATTATCATTCGAGAAAGGCGAGGGGTTGCACGCCTGCCCAATCGGAACGCCATTTCGGGATCTTTTCCTGCGACAGCGACTCCTTCTTCTATAGTTCGCTGGATACCGACAATGCGAATGATTCCTTGAATAAGCATGAAATCAATTGAAAGCAGTATGAACATCACTAGATGCCGGCCCCCCATCGAGTCGAGTCCTACCCCGGAAACATGGACGGAGTAAACCTCTGACCAGTCTAGGAAGGAACGGAAAAGAAGGTCGAGTCCAAAGGCCATCCAAGTGGGCCAATCGGCACCTTCAGGGACAGAGTAGAGGCCGAAAACAGCGTGGCTAGTCTCAAGCAAGAAGGGGATTAGAACAATCATTTGGAGAACCGCCAAAAGGGCCACCCCTCTGAGGTCTGGCAGAGAGTCAGGGTCGTGATCCTCCAACTTTTTCGCTATCTTTGAGCGGAAATTCTCGTTCTGTGTCCATGCCCTGCCAATTGCGATGACTCCGATGTAACCCATCCAGATGGCCACCAATGCGAGTGGCTTGTTAGTGTAGAGTGCAACAGAATAGATGGCTCCGTAGACGAAGATGAAAGTCGCGTATCTCGGTATGGGGTTGACAAAGCCAACTCCGAAAATCCGGGCATAGGTGGCGAGGACATCATCGATGGCGGCGAGGCCATGCTTGATTCTCGACCACACCACGATATCACCTATGGTGAGGTGAGGCGACCCTTACCCTCTTTCACCCTTTCAGGCCGAAAAGGGGAGTCAGCGCGATTTCAGGGTATTGTGAGATT
>DAVI01000004.1:0-241 GCA_002505495.1 Euryarchaeota archaeon UBA59
GTGCGAAACAGAACTTTGGGACCATCCCGAGGAAGAGGAGTGACCCTCAATCCCGCATAGCGAACGCCGCGGCGATGACGAACAGGGCGAGTAGGAGAATCGCCCCGACCACGGCCATCGGAACCGCCCCGACAACTAGGCCAGCCGCGCCATCCTCTGCCGAATCGGGCTCGCCTGGCGAGGTGTCTCCCCCAACTCCATCGCCAACCTCCTCGTCGGGAGGATTCTCAGGCTCGGGCTC
>DAVI01000004.1:490-3528 GCA_002505495.1 Euryarchaeota archaeon UBA59
AAGTTGAGGGCGGTTTCGTTGGTGCACCCCGGGACTGGCTCAGGTTCGGGTGGTGGGTATTCGCAGGAACCATCGTCAACAGTCGCATTTGCATCGTAGTTGAGTGCAGTTTCATTGGTGCAGCCGGGGACTGGGTCCGGTGGTGGCGCAATCCACGACTCCTCGGTCAGATAGGCAGAGTGTGCGAAGGCTGTCGGCTCGCCTTCAAACCAAAATTCACTCCAAGTTCCGTTGTTTGTCATCACAAATGACTGATTGTGAAACACATTTCCTAAATCCACGCCGGTGACGGATGCGGTATCACGTACATTCAGCCAATCGTACTCATCGTTGAGAACAACCCTGACGAGGGTCGCAGAGGGGACTTGAGAGACCGCGTCGGTCGGTATCCAGGTGCTCTCAGAGCCGTTGAACATGATTCTCATGAAGTCACTTCCGTTGCAGATACACTGTTGCAAGACACTGTATCTCTCCCCCGCGTGAGCAACCAGCCCAGTGGTTGTCGATGGATGCGGACCCAGATGGACCGTCACATCTCTGGTGACCTCAACAACCCGATTGATGTCCACACCCATGCCGTAGACGCCGCGATACTGCTTGACTAGGTTGAGATAAAGATTCCAATCCCAATCGGGACCCGGGTCCTGATGGCTGGAGGTCCCTCCGAAGTTATCGTCCTCCGAATGACCGACGATGAAATGTCTGTCCACTGGAATGTTGTAGATGAAGGTCAGCCATGCAACCAACATTGCTGATTCGTTGTACATGTAGTCCGAGAATCCACCTTCAACTTGGTATCCGTTGTCCGGGTCAAGATACGCTGAATGTTCGATGCCAATGCTGTTGGCATTTGCGTTGGCGTCATGATATCCGATGTCCTCGTCCAATACCATCTGTGTGATCTCGCCATCCGGGCGATTCTGATTGGATGAGTAAGGAGCATCGTGATTGTTGATGACATAATGAGCCGCGACACCTGCATCGGGATTGTTGAACCATGAGATGGCTCCCGAGTACGAACCTTGGGTGACGTGAATGATGATTCGATTGATTGTGTTGGCATCTCTATTAGCATCCGACCATCCGTTTGAATGGGCCTCATCCCAGAAGATATTCGGGGGCTCTGGTTCCAACCTCGCTGGTATCGAACGCCCATCGACTGCATGAGTTGGCCGTAGAACCTCCGGGTCAGCGGATTCAAAGTTCAATGCCATTGGTGAAAACGATGCGATTGACAAAAGGAACAGGGTCACAAGTGCTTTTCCTCGCATTGGTTGAAGGAGGGTCCACTATGCAATGAATCCTCGCCCGCCGCGGGCAACCGTCAAGAGAGGCGTACCGGTCGACAGGGTGGAGGGAGCCACTTGGAACTCAGCAACAACGGTCGCCGCATGCTCAAGGCGATGCGCGAGGAGCCATCAAAAACCTGGAATCTCACCGATTTGCTGAGCGCCTGCGACTGGACCGACCAGGCGCATGTCGCAGGAGCTGGTGCAGCCCTCTCAGAGGCCGGTCTCGTAAACCAGACCGAAGCGAGGTCCACCCTCTGGAAACTCGCCACCGAAGGTGTTGTCGCCGCGGAAAACGGCCTTCTCGAGCAGCGAATATGGGAGTGGCTCTCCGAACAGTCAGGCAGCCCCGGCATGGCAGAACTGCAAGCCTCGGAGGCGGTAGCCAAGAATGAGGCCGGAATAGCCGTCGGATTGCTAAAGGATCTGGGAGTCCAACTCATCCAAGGCAAGTTCGAGGTCCCCGGTAACACAGGTGCAATCGTCGCAACCCTCGCGATGCGCGCTGACTTTGTCGCCAGCCTCGCAGGTGACGGTGCGGACGGCTCTGGCGGAATCCCGGAATCAGCCCTCGACACCGCCCAAGTCGACTACTTCTCCAAGCGCAAGGGGCTCATCACCTCCTCTGAGGAGGTCGTCAGAACCTGGGCTCTCACTCCGACGGGCTCCGCCCTCTCAGACGACGACCTCGTCGAGCGCCTTCTCGTAGCCGACATCACTCCAGAACTGCTGAGTGGAGAGCAGTGGCAAGACGCCGACTACAAGCCATACGATGTCACCCTCCCAGCGCCCACCCCGACAGCGGGAAAACCTCACCCGATGCAATCCCTCATCGAACGAATCCGCGCAATCTTCCTTGAGATGGGATTCTCAGAAATCGATGGTGACTTCGTCACCACTGCAGGCTGGAACATGGACGCGCTGTTCATTCCGCAGGACCACCCGGCAAGAGAGATGCAGGACACCTTCTATCTCGACGAGCCTGCCTCAATCCCCCTCCCACCAGACCGTATGGACCAATGGGCCGACGTACACGAGCGAGGCGGTGACACCGGGAGCAGCGGTTGGGGNNTGCCGAGTCTTTGGAATCGGCCGCGTCTTCCGCAAGGAGAGCATTGACAGAACCCATCTTCCCGAGTTTCACCAGATTGAGGGCATCATCATGGAGCCGGGAGCGAGCCTTCCTATGCTCGTCACCACACTCAAAGAGTTCTACGCCAAGATGGGCTACCCCGAAGTGCGCGTACGACCCGCCTACTTCCCCTACACCGAACCCTCCCTCGAGGTCGAGGTGAAATGGCGCGGCCAGTGGTTGGAACTTGGCGGTGCTGGAATCTTCCGCCCGGAGGTCACCGAACCTCTCGGCTGCAAGTGGCCGGTCTGCGCCTGGGGAATGGGGCTTGAGCGGCTCGCCATGCTCGTGCTTGGCCTCGACGACATTCGCCAACTCTACATCTCAGACTTGGAGTGGCTCGGCGAGCAACCTCTCCTGTGATTGTCCGCAAGATTCCGGTGCATCATTTCCTTCGTCGGTATCCTGCATAGGCGAGTGCGATGAGTGAAATCCAAAGCCAAGCAGACTGAATCAACATCGCTCCAATGTTCTCACCGTTCAACAGAGATTTGCCTTCTTCATCTAGCAGAAGGTCAGGAAAGGCTTGGAGCATCGCACCCCCTGGGCCCGGGCCGGGACCTCCTCCTCCGCCACCCTTCGGACCTCCGGTAGCCTCGCCGTAGTAGCAGATTTGG
>DAVI01000004.1:3608-7330 GCA_002505495.1 Euryarchaeota archaeon UBA59
TCCAAGTCACCCATCTCGTGAACATACTCCCAGTCATCGATTCCGTCGTAGCCGTCTCCTCCGGACTTCAACTGGTAACTGCTCTCCACCATGGTGACATCCTGATTCGAATCCCAGCCGTACATTCCGTAGATTGGGTAGCCGTCAAATGACCAGCCGATGATAGGCGAGTGCTGGCTGCTGTCGATGAGGGTCCAGTGGTAGTCGGTCATGTCCTGACCTGCCTCAGGAGTCCAGTATACACAGTTCATGTCCCAGTGGTAATGGTAGGTCCCACCCGGACCCGAGTGACCTCCACAGATGCCCAACTCGACATTCTGACGATCCTCGTGGTAGTACTTGTGGTGCAGCGCCACTGCGTCACCGCCGGGGCCATCCTCAGGGCCGAACAGAGGGGCACCGTTCACCGC
Organism: Euryarchaeota archaeon UBA59; assembly: GCA_002505495.1. Lineage (GTDB taxonomy): Archaea > Thermoplasmatota > Poseidoniia > Poseidoniales > Thalassarchaeaceae > MGIIb-Q1. Next base: position 4,019 of record DAVI01000004.1, read on the forward strand.
GATGGCTATCTGACCTCTCTCGGGAACATACTCCTTGCCACCCGCAGTATCGTTTACTGGATTCAGTGGTATGGTCCACTCGTAATTCTGTTCGCTGGCGCAGCAACCCCTAGTGGAAGTGAAGTCGTGGTTGGGAATTCCGTTGCTGTCCACGACCATTTCACTCCCGTCTTCGGAAACGCTCACCTCACAGGTGAACGGCGAGTTGCTGTTTCTAGGGTAGCCATACTGTTGATTCAGGTCGTAGATCGGGTAGATTCCTGAACCGGTACACACGAACGAGTCCCACGGATCCCATTGGACCAACTCACATCCGTCTGGCCCCACGACGGTCCCTGGGAAGGTGTTGGGGCACTGGTCAAGAGAGTCTTGCACACCATCGCCATCCTGGTCCTTCTGTGAGTCCGAACAGCCGTTCGCATCGGCAACCTCACCGAGTGGCGTCCCGGGACACTGGTCTCCAATATCGGACACCCCATCACCATCAGCATCCTTCTGGCTCTCAGCACAGCCGACTCCGTCGACAATCGCTCCGACTGGCGTTTCGGGACATTGGTCCAAGTCGTCAGTCACACCGTCCTCGTCACTGTCGAGTTGCGAGTCTGAGCAGCCGTCTGGCCAGACTGGTTCATCGCTCGGAGTGTCAGGACAGTCGTCGTTCAAGTTGACGATACCGTCGCCGTCCTCATCAGAAACCGCCTCCTCGGGCGGCTCTACTGGAATCGGTAGTTGGAAGGTGATGTTTCGCGACTTGATGTCGTAGAGTCCGCAGGTCGCCCACAACTCCCCTTGACGGGCGACTGTTTCAATGTCAACTGGAATTCGGAAGGTTCCATCGCTGCCATTCACGAAGCCCTCGATCGCAGACTGTCCCTCAGGCCAAAACTCAACCGAACAAGTCTCCTTGAAGAGGTGCACGAGTTCGCCTGTGACCAGCCCGACTGACTCATTCTCGGCCGGAGCTTCGTAACGCAGCGTTACCAGCACCAACTGTTCGTTTGGTAGATTGAGAGTTACATCGACCATTTCGGAGGGGCTCGATTGACCAGTCGCATCTGTCGCCTTGATTTCGACCACCCAAGAACCTGGCTCGTCGTAAGGTAGCAGAATTATCCAAACTCCACGCTCGTCGGCGTAGGTCGAGAGTTGTAGTGAGGGTGAAGTGAGTGCTTCGGCTGTGAAGACATTGGCTGAGACAATCGTGGTATTGCGAGATTCATCAACAACCCAACCGCTCAAGGCGAGTGGGTCACCCCATGTGAAATTGGACGGACCAACAAACAGAGTCGGTGCGCGGTCAAACTGTTGGCCGTCGGAACCATCACCACTGCCGTCCCCAGTGTCCGTTCCGGTCGAATCGTCATCGCCGATATTGGCAGCAAAGAAAACCGCGAAGCCCGAACTAATCAGAAGCCCGACCAGCAAGGCGCTCACGATAGCAACCTTGCCATCCATGCGACGCCATCCAAACAGTCCGCATATCAAGCCGTCCCCGTTGCGATACCAATGGCCGTCCTAGTACACAGAGCCGGCCGTTGGCCGGCTGATTCACTCTTCGACGGCTTCGTACAGCGGAGGGAAGATGTATCCGGATCTTCGGTCCTCATCGGCCTGCACGACATAGATGCCACTGACCATCTCGGAGATGAAAATGTAGCCGCGCGGGTCGTAGGCCAGACCCCAGTCGAACGGAATCATGCAAGAAGCCCAACAATCCGCCATGTCGTACTCGAGGTGGTCCGCTGGGTCATATATCCAGATTGGGCCGGAGGGAAGGTAGTATCCAACCGTCTTAGTCTCGCCCAACTCGATGATTGCCTGGTAGCCGCGCTCGGGCTCCGCAACCCCGTTCTCCCACACGATGTCCTGCCAGATTCCTCCATGGTCGGTCGTCCAGGCGCCAGCGTGGTAGTGGGCCCAGTAGACGTTGCCCGAAAGGCCTGTGTCACCGTTGTGTGGGCTGTAGATGTATCCTCCTGGGATGTAGTGCTGAGGGTGCTTGCTGCCATTGGCTAGCGTCCCCTCGCCGGGAAGCCTCCACTTGCTGACCAGAAACGGCTTGGTCGGGTCGGTCGTGTCAATGGTCCAAATGTAGCCAGTATGGTTCTGGTTGGAGCCGTACTCCGGTGCAATCAACGTGTAGTGGCGCCAGTTGATTCCGAACACTGGGTCATCCGGACCGCTACCGCAGGAAGACGGCCATTCATACTCAGGCTCATACTCGCTGATTCCATTGCAAACTAGATGGTCGTAAGGCACGACATAGTGGATGTTGCCGTTGCCGTCTGCTGCAGAACCCCACTCTTCGGCTGTCATGTTGGCATGTCCGCCGCCCTCGGGCCCGTACCAGCCGGTGTCTGCTGACGAGCAGCCCATCCAGCGACCAACCTCATTGTTCTGCGGCCACGAGATTCCATACGGGTCAGCGACCGGTGGCGGATTGGAGACGTCAACCATTCGAAGGCCTCCATCCCAGTAAGCGGCGAACAGAATGATCTGCCCAGTCACTGGGTGCTTCAGGATGATGTTGTCGTGATTGAAGATGGTTCCTCCGCAGGTGGTCGCCGGCTCCGGTGAGTAACCGCCCCAGCGTTCGATTTCCTTGGATTCGTTCTCCCCGGCAGCGAACGACAGCAATCCATCCGGGGCGTAGAAGACCTGCGTCCCCTTGTAGGAGCCACCTCCCACAATCTCAGGGTAAGGGTCGGCACCGAACAGGAAGACATTGCAGTCATCACTCATTGGTGGAGCATTGGCCCAATCACAGTAGACATGAATGTCCTGATTGTGGAATCCGGCAGGGGGGTTGTTCCACTCAGCCCTCTTGATTGGGTGGCGCTTGTCGCTGACATCGATTAGGTCCAAGCGGTTGGCGCCGCTGTTGGCGTCATCGTCGTTTGGAATCGGGTCGAGTTCACTGTTGGTTAACTCGTGGTTGATGAGAACCCAGTTGTTGTCATCTGTCACCTTGATGTCGATGATTCGAGCTACCTCCGCGTAGTAGGTCGACAGCATCTGAATGTTGTTCGGCTCTCGAATGTCGAGAATGTGGAACTGGTTGTAGGCGGCGACATATGCGTAGCAACCTTGGACACAATCAGGAAAGTCGCCTTCAAGAACTATCTCTGAGTTGTCGCCCGGGGTCGGACCCTCGTTCTTCCACTCGGGGAAGCACTCCCTGCCTGCGGTGTTGTCGAGTTCCGCCGGCGGATTCAGATTACCGTCGCAGTTTAGGTTGTGATAGTCGATGAGTTCCATGTTGTCTGTCCAAAGACGATGTGCAAGCAGATCGTTGTGGCTGTGGTTCTCATC
>DAVI01000004.1:7499-7722 GCA_002505495.1 Euryarchaeota archaeon UBA59
AAGGCGAGCCATGCGGCCATCGACAGCATGCTGAGGGAGATGAGACCGACCAAGGCGTAGACGACCAACTGGTTGGCAGCACCAGATTCGTCGAATCGAATTCTCCTCTGCATTCAGTCACTTCCGACGGGTGCTTGGGGCACCCAAACACTCCCCGGGTGAGAAGCCCCATTCAATACCATTCCGCTATGTCGTTGCGCTACTCACTCATCTAGAACTGGCC
>DAVI01000004.1:7911-10399 GCA_002505495.1 Euryarchaeota archaeon UBA59
GCCCAGATGAATGGAATCCACTCGAAGTTGTAGTAGTCTGAGGAGAGCTCTACCCCATCGGCCCCGTGGGGCAGGTAGTACCCGACAGTCGCGTCAAAGTAGACTTCTGTCTTGTTGCGTTCCTGCATGCCGGCGAGCATCAGAGTCTCTACATCGATGACCCATAACCCACTATGGTAAGATCCGAGGTAGATTCGACCATCCCAAGCACCCCCAAGGCTGTTGTCCGGCTGGCCGGGAAGACCGGTGGAGAATATCTGAGTGTCCGCGTTGTGCGGACTGAACAGCAGCCATTCGACACCACCGGGAATGAAGTGATCCTCGGCGAACGGTATCTCCCAGTTGTGAAGCAGTTTCGGCTTGAATGTCAACTTGCCCATCACAATCTCGTAGTCGGTGGTGTCGAGCAGGTAAATCAGACCGGTTCCGACCGTGGTCTCGAGAACCTCAGTCGCCAACAGAGTCAGGTGGCGCTTACCAGCCGGATATCCAAGGTGGCTCGCATCGACCATCTTGTCGAAAGGCTCGGTGTAGTGGATGTAAGACGCCCGACCGCCGTTCACATTGCCGCTCCAACTGGCGTCAGGCTCGCCATCAAAGTCGAGGTCTGAGAAGTTCATCCATATCCCAACCTCAGGAGCCCGCCAGATGCAACTCACTGGAATGTGCGTAAGACAGGGTCCGGCGTATTGCAAGTATCTCACAGGGTCGGACGGATGGGGCACGTCGGTGACATCAAAGATCCGCAGGCCAGCCTCCCAGTAGGCGCCGTAAATGAAGGTCCCGCCGTAGCGTGGATCGTTTGTGTCTTGGCCCGGCCAGGTCTGAACGGTCATGTCGTGGATGTAAATCCATCCGCCGTTGGTGGTCTCCCACGAGACCTCCGCCTCTCCCACCTTCACGATTCTGGGCAGGTCTCCGTACCCAGCGAAGTTGAGGTGGGCGATGGTGATGCCACCGCACGCCTCACCGGTTCCAATGTCACACTCCTCATAATCCGGGTTTGCGACGAAGATGTACCATTCGCCGTCAATCATGTGGGTGTAGAGGTTGTGCGGGCCGCTAGGGTGGTCGGTGTCGTACCACGAGTCGACATAGGTCGGATCACTCTTGTCAGTGACATCGACCAGAGTCACGCTGACTTGGGCCGGGTCACCCCACTCACCGACATTGGGGTCCGCGTTTCCACTGTCCACTATCTGGTTCTGTACGATGACGTATTCCCTGCCGTTGTACTCGAGGTACTTGACGTCGAGAACCTGTGTGTTGGGATCCAGATACACCCCGACAACCGTCGTGTTGTACGGGTCGGTGACATCGACGATGTGCAACTCCTTCCAACCGGCGATGTAGGCGTAGGTGTTACCGTCTGGGCTGTCCGCAACTTGAATCTCGGCGTTGCCCGGCTCGGTCAGTTCATTGAAGGTGACGAACTCTATGTTAGGGGTGCCGAAGTCATGCTCGGTGGCATTCTTGTGGTCATGCTCCTCATCCTGAGTGAGCGGGTCGACCATCTTCCACGAGTCGTGATCGGAGGAGTCAGATGTCAGCCCGACAACGAGCGCGTACAGAGTGGCGCTGAACAAAAAGAGGGCCAATACCGCAGCGGCTGCAACAAGCCTTCTATCCATGCGTCTGCCACCGATGCCGTTACCTTTTATTTATGGGTGCAGCCGCCCAGAAACAATGGGGAGCAAAGACGCAGTCGCTTGGTTCTCGCTGCTGCTGTTGGCCTTAGCAGCATACCTGCCCGCAACCGCAGTCGCTCACGATGCAAGTACATTCACCATCATCGTACGCGAGGAAGAACTGACTGCGGGTTCACCGCAACTGATGTTCAATGACTCAGTGTGGTGGATAAATGTCGACGACAGAGAGAACATCACCCACAGAATCGTGTACGATTCAGATGGAGATGGACTCTACAACGGAACCCTAGACTGGGACTCAGGTAACCTAAGTTCATCATGTCCTCTCGATGAAAACGGGACCAAGATCGACTCCGAATGCGAAGTCACCTACGAGATTCCCTTCAACGGAACATGGGGAGATGGAGTCTACCACTACTACGACCTGATCTCTGATAACACGGTGTTAGAAGGCAACATCACAGTCTCCAACGACTCCCACGGCTCGGAAGGGGAACATAGCCCGGGAGAGGACTCACATGACGAAGATGGGGAGCACGCCGAAGGCGAGACACAAGGCACGACAGACTCCCGAAACTGGTTGCTCTGGGTGGCCATCGCCTCAGGACTCGCTTCGGTCATACTGCTGATGATGCTGCTCAAATCCGACGACGACTCGCTGAGGGAAGAAGAAACGGACGACGACTTCGACATCTCAGCAATCGTCGAAGAGGAATGAGGCTGCGGCCCAAACCTCAAAGCGGGCTCTTGGGTCGGCGGGTCACAGGGCGCTTAGCTCAGCTTGGAAGAGCACCTGGTTTGCAACCAGGTGGCCGGGGGTTCAAATCCCCCAGCGTCCA
>DAVI01000086.1:0-2327 GCA_002505495.1 Euryarchaeota archaeon UBA59
ACAGCAATCCGATTTGTACTACAGGATTCCCGAATAGTTCTCCGATGCTCGTAGTATCACTGAACTCTTCATTCGGCCCACTCGGAGGAAAACCTTCGTCAGGGAGTGGGGACGCGGCGTCCTCCTCCTCGATGAAGAAGTCTACACTGGAGGAGTTCGTGTTGCCAGAGGCATCTGAGACGGTGAGGGTCAGCGTGTAGGTCTGAAGCGCGGGGAGTTCTGGATACGGTACAACCGTCATTTCGTGATTCTTACGCAGAGCGACATTGTCTCCCACGAAGGTCTGGCCATAGACCTCAATCGACTCCGTCGTCTCCTCGCTAGTGTACCATGTGACCCGAAGCGAGCCGCCTGCGATGACCTCGACAATGAAATTGAGTATCTCGGGAGGATCGATGTCGACAATTGCACTGGTGTTGAATGAGAGTGTTACCGAATCGACCCCTTCTACGGCAATTGCGCATTCGTATGTGGTGTCGCTCTCCAAACCGGTCAGTTGGAGTGTGTGTGACAACCCTCCGCCAGCCTCTTCGAAGGTGAGTGGCCCACAGGTGAGGTTGGCGCCCGCATCGCGGGTGGTGGACCATTCCAGGATGGCTGTGGTTGCTGTCGTGCTGACCACCTTGGCGCCGTAGACCTGCTGGGCGAGCTCAGGGAGCTCAATGCCTGTGAGAACGGCGTACTCCTGTGCAGCGACATCGTACGCTCCGAGCATTGCCGCCTGACCGTCTCCCTCAATCACCATGTCGAGCACATTGGGGTCGTAGTCGACTCCGTCGTTCGGATTCGGGTCATCTCCGCCTCCGAGGCGCCAAGTCTTCGCAACAGCATCGACATCACGCCACTTGCCCGGCCCGAAGCCGTCCTGTGAGCCAGAGACGATGACGAAGCGGTAGTTCGGAATGTCATGGCCGATGACTGTCTTCGACACTGTGATGGTCACAGTCTTGGTGCTGATGTCCCCCGAAACCTCGATTCCCTTCGCTGAGGTTTCACCTGTTTGGGAATTTACAGCCTTGACCGCACCCGGCTCGCCGGTGGCAGAGATTGCAACCTCCCACGCCCAGTCGTCGTGGATGACCGCGTTGGCCCCCTCCAACATGTCGGTCTCGCCCCACATGTAGTCACCACGGTCGACATAGATCTGCACGATTTGGTGGCTGAATCCGTTGGAAAGGCTCCAGTAGTCGGTCATCTCGGCAAATGTCAGTTCAAAGCGGGCGTTCCATGAGCTCTGACTGATCTTGAGGTGGGTGACGTCGAACAGACCGGAGCCAGGGGCGAAGTCACTGGCAAGGGGATAGATGTAGTCGCCGTCACCATTCTCGTCGCCCACCGGGTCGTCAAAGTCGAGCAGGGTGACCCATTGCTCAAGGTCCGGCATCACCATCTCGGCTGGCGCCGGGGGAGCGATCTCAGCGTCAACTCCGTCACCATAGGAGAGGGAGGCAGTTTCCGCGGTTACCACCTTCACGCGCGTCGAGTAACGTGGGGCGAGCCCCAGCTCTGACCAAGGGATCTGAAACTCGTAGACCTCATCGGCGGCGCAGGCGCCAAGAATCGAGGTCGAGGAGAGAACCCACTGCTCGTTCTCACCGACCTTGCCCTGCGCATCGAACAGATTCCACTTAGCCTTGCCATCCTGGCGCAACTGGTTGAAGTCGAATGAGACCATCTTCTTGGCCGGAAAGCCGAGAACATCGTTTCCGTAATAGGTCCGGAAGTTGGTCTGAACCTCGTTGAAGTTGATTGCGTTGGGCTGCATGAAGTAGATTGAGAGGTCAGGTCCCCAACTGAGGTCGGCTACCTCGAAGAAATGGGGGGAGGTAGCGAGGTCGACCCGCACATATACGTTAGAGGCGTCGTAGCCAAGGTGGAATGACACGATGTCCATGGTACCGCCATCCACAGTCGTAGCGTCGTACTTTGCCGCGCCATCCCACTCGCCGGGTAAGGCAATGCCGTCTATCATCGGCTCAATGGTGCCAGAATAGGGAATTTCGGGGACTGCAGGATTGGTCCACAGGTCTTGGAGATAAGGGGGGAGTTCCAGCCCGATGGCTCGGTAGATGTTTGAGAGATGCACCTTGAAAAGAACGTCCCAGTTCTCATCATAGCCGCTGTCCTGGTCAAGTCCGTACCACCAGAACCAGTCGCTCCCCTCTGCGATGTAGAGAGACTCCCATGCCGCATCCAAGCCGGAATGACTGGAGTTCGCCTCCTCAAACGCCACCAATGCCTGTCGCGCCTCAATGAGCCGTTGCCACCCCAGACTCTCCTCCGCCTCACCGGCCCAGGTGGACAGAGTTCCGTCAATCCACGAGCCG
>DAVI01000086.1:2382-4058 GCA_002505495.1 Euryarchaeota archaeon UBA59
ATCGATGGGTGGCTGGAGAGCCGCCCGTACCACTCGTCCATGAACGGGCGGCCGCCGTCATGGTGCTGGAACTCAGACATGAACATCCAGTTCTCGCCGTCGAGGGCCACGGTCAGTAGATGCTCACTCGGGTCCTTACCTTCGGCCAAGAGTTCGTTGCGGACGCCGTCGATGTAGGCAATGAAGTCCGTGACTGCGGCGGCGGGTGTCATCGAACCGTACTGGAAGGCGATTCTGTCTGAGATGACACGATCGCGGAAGATGACGGCAACCTCGCCGCCTCCTCCTACTCCGGTTGGGGTTCCGTCAGCACCCAACCCGGTCGCAATCCATGGAATTGCGAGGTTGGAAGCGACGCTGGTATCGACCGTCCCGCCCCCGGGCAGGGTCGACCCGGCTAAGTTGACCTCATCGGTGATCATCCACTGAATCCCGACATCAGAGACCGGCTGCACCATGTTAGGTGAGACTGCTTGTTCAGAGGGCCACATGCCGGTCGGACGGAAGCCCAACTCCTGCTCAAACAAGTCCATCCCATTGGTAAGTTGGCTAGCCACATCTTCGGGCCAAGAATCCTTGTTGACTCGAATACCATCCTCGAAGGTCCAGCCGTCCATCATCAGCAGCGGCATGATCGGATGGTAGTAGGGCGTGGTCGTCAACTCGACTTGGCCGCGCTCCGCCAAGGCTGAGTACATCGGCAGAACATTGGCGAGATGTGCCTCTTGCACATCCAAAACATAGGCTAAGTCGGCGGGCGTGTAGCCACCGTTCTGCTCGTAGAGCGCCTTCAGCGTCGCATCGTAGTGAGCGGGTCTACCAGCGGCGGTTGAATCCTCTATAGACTGATACTCTCCGAGTACATAGTCAGGTGAGAACTGGAACAGATACCAGAGCACCTGAAGGTCGAGGAAGTCTTGCGCCGACAACAAATCATCTGCCATAATCGTGGCTGGCTTGAGGTTGTGCATGGTCATCCCATAGATTTCCGAATAGCGAGAGGCGGCAGGATGGAGCCAGCCGAGTTCAGGGTCATCTTGGGTCACATTGTAGATCCAACCGGAGTTCCAAAACGACTGGAACTGCATGGTATGAAGTTCGAGAGAGGTCGCATTTGGAAAGCCCGAGACAGTGCCGTTGGAGTCGGTGGGCCAGTAGCGGCGGGCGAAGTCGGTGTGGACGTCGAGCGACCCATCGCGGTGGTATTCGACCAATTGTTCGACAAATGACGGAACCAGATTGTAGGTCACCTTCGTGCCGGGATGTTTCGATAATATTCCCGGCGAGTCGACATACTCAGTCATGCCGTGTACCCTCACCCAGGGCATCTCGATCATGCCGGTGAGCTTGTTCTTGTAATACGGCTGATGTTGGTGAAAGACGATTGCCAGATTCAAGGCATCGTCCATCTTCCCTACTGTTCCTGAAAAATCAACAACTGGTGTGTATCCAGGCGTTTGTTCAACCGTTCGGTCCGCTATCACATAGCCGTATGTGAAGGTCTCAGCACCATTGTTGGATGCGGGATTTTCAGACGGGAATGATGTCCAGACATTGCCTTCGTCCTGCCACTGCGCCCATGCCAATACTGCAAAACTGGTTGGGGAACCGATGTTAGCCCAAGGGATGGAAATCTCAGTATTTTGATTACCAGACCAGCCTACAAATGATGAAAC
>DAVI01000099.1:0-273 GCA_002505495.1 Euryarchaeota archaeon UBA59
ATCCATCGGTTCATCGCGTGGGCCGCCACCAAGTTGCATCATTATCTGGCTAAGGATACAGGCACCTAGAACCAAGACGAAGCCGGCAATCACCGCCTTGCGTAGAAGCTGGTCCTTCACGAGACTATCAGGCAGGGCCATCAGTCGGCCTCCAACAGTATCCGAAACGCCTCCAAGTCGAAGAGAGAGGCCGCAACTGCCATCGCCTCCTCCGGCTCGAACCAGCGCGCCTCCTCGACCTCATCTGGTTTGAGTTTGAATTCTAGTCCATCC
>DAVI01000099.1:453-1109 GCA_002505495.1 Euryarchaeota archaeon UBA59
ACTCCCAACTCCTCTATCAGTTCCCGCTCCGCACCTTTGCGCGGGTGCTCGGCGTAGTCGAGGAAGCCACCGGGAAGGGTCCAGTGTCCGGTGAAGAAACCACGCTTGACCTTCTGTAGGAGGACTTGCCCCGAAGGGTTTCGGAGAACAACTTTCGATACTACTCTATGGAGCGTTCTATAGACTGAATCCCGGGCTGCGGGGTGTACTGCTGAATCGGAAATCAGGTCGTCCTTCCACGCCCAGTCCTTCGGCCACTCGATGTTCGGAAGTGCATGGGTGACCTCATGCCAATCATCGCCGAGCCGAAACCGGTTGGTCCGTCTGACCTCCCAAGTAATCCCCATGGCCGCTGCCTCCTCCTCTGTGGGGAGCCGAAGTAGCCAGCCATCGCATGAATCACGGCCCTTCTCGGGAAGTTGAGGACCATTGCCGTCACGGTCGACAAGCAGGACCTTGCCGTCGTGTTCGAGGTAGAGGTGGCGCTCAGCCATGGCTCTCGATTGGAGGGGCGGTCATCAATGCGCCGCACGATGGTCCACGGGTGCCGCGGTTCAGTATCCCAGCAACTCAGTCAACTGTTCCTTGTAGAAGGCGCCCGAGCCCTGTAGGCTCTCAAGTTCCGCATCCTCGAGTTCCAGTTCAAGTATGCTCTC
>DAVI01000099.1:1183-2397 GCA_002505495.1 Euryarchaeota archaeon UBA59
AGATAGGCCGAGCAGGGAAGCAGTCGCTTCCTGTCGAGAACAATCGCCTCTGCCATGATTGCGGCAGCGCTGCCCGGTGCGTAGAATGCTGAGCCCTTCTCAAGGAGTTTGACGATCTCGCCACCGCCTCCGGCAGTTCGCTTGCTGATGGACTCAATCGTCGCTTCGTCGAGCAGTTGCGTGATTGGAATCCCACCGACCGTAGTGTAGCGAGGCAAGGGAACCATGGTGTCGCCATGTCCACCAAGGACCATCGCAGAGACATCTTCGTTGGCGCAACCGAGTTCCTGCGCCACGAAGTGGGTCATGCGAGCCGAATCAAGAATTCCTGCCTGTCCAACGACGCGGTTGGCTGGGAATCCAGTGACCTTCTGCATATGGTAAGTCATCAAGTCGAGTGGATTTGTCACCATCACGATGATGGCGTCAGGTGCGTGATCTCGGATGCCGGCCCCAACTTGCGAGATGATGTCTGCGTTCTTTCCGATGAGGTCCTCGCGCGACATTCCCGGTTGGCGTGGGAAGCCCGAGGTAACCACAACTACCTGTGCGCCCGCAATGTCGGCGTAGTCTGAGGTGCCGGTGATGGAGCCATCGTAGTTCAGCACTTGGCCGCCTTGGCTCATGTCCAGTGCCTTGCCCTTTGCGAATCCCTCGTAAATGTCGAGAAGAACGATGTCTCCCAACTTCATCTGTGCCAGAACAAAGGCGCAAGTCGCCCCAACATTTCCCGCTCCAATGACCGCTATCTTCGCCTTGCCAGTCGCCATCCGTGCCACCTGTCTGTTTCGTTCGTGAGGTGTGTGCTCCAAATACTCACCGCTTCAGTCGTGTGAATGCTGAAAATCGCTAGATGGCAAATACGCCACTTCAGACATGGACCGCGCTCGGTGATATTCAAGAACCCGTTGCAGGTCGCCGCAATCGCTGATTCTACTCGGTCACGCTCGTGCGCGTGCGAGACCGTATTCAGCGGGGTGTGCGAGAATGCAATTGGGGGTAGTGAAAGAGTCCGGCGATGAAACGAGAGTTGCCATCGTACCGGGCTCCATCAAGAAGCTGGCAAAGGTTGGCTTTGAGGTCTCAGTTGAATCCGGAGCTGGGCTCTCAGCCCACCACCTTGACGCTGACTACGAGGCTGCAGGCGCTGTGGTCACTGACCGTTCAACCGCGCTCTCCGCTGACATTGTTGTCAGCATCGGAATGCCAGAATT
>DAVI01000099.1:2581-2964 GCA_002505495.1 Euryarchaeota archaeon UBA59
AGCCAAGACAACCTCGCTGGCTACAAGGCGGTACTGATGGGTGCTGCCCATATCTCAAAGGGAATCCCGATGATGACCACGAGTGCTGGAACAATCCGGCCCTGTAAGTTCGTCATCATGGGCTCTGGAGTTGCCGGCCTGCAAGCGATAGCAACCGCCAAGCGACTTGGTGCAATCGTCTACGCCTCCGATGTCCGAAGGTCAGCCGCCGAGCAGATCGAGTCTGTCGGAGGCCGCTTCATCGAGGTCGAGGGAATGGACGACTTCGAGGACGAATCGGGCTACGCAAAGCCACTAACCCCTGAATTCATCCAAAAGGTGAACGATACCGTCTGTGAGGTCGCAAGGGAAGCTGACATCATCGTCACGACCGCCCGAATCTT
>DAVI01000099.1:3100-3829 GCA_002505495.1 Euryarchaeota archaeon UBA59
CACGACTGAAAACGGGGTCACAATCATCGGCACCACCAATCTACCGGGTTTGTTGGCAATTTCCGCCTCGATGCTCTATTCGAACAACCTCACCACTTTCGTGACCTCTCTGGTCAAGGAGGGTGAACTGACGCTCGACTTGGAGGATGACATCCTCGTCGGCGCGCCTGAGGGAAGCGACTTCTTCGTCTCAGGAATGGGCGGCGTTCTCATCTGCACCGGCGGTGCGATGCATGAGAAGCAAACCCGTCTTTCGGAGGTGGTTGAATGAGTCTGACATTGGCAGCACTTGTGGCTAGCATCACGGTCTTCGTGCTCGCCATCTTCCTCGGCTTCGAACTCATCAGCAAGGTCCCTCCAACGCTACACACGCCGTTGATGTCAGGCGCCAACGCAATTTCGGGAATCACAATAGTAGGGGCGCTGATTCTGTCGAACTCGGCCTTCAACGACGGTGAGCCGGGAACAGCCGCCTGGTTAGCCTTCGCCGCTCTGGTGATGGCGACCATCAATGTGGTCGGCGGCTTCATGGTCACCAACAAAATGCTCGAGATGATTGCTGGTAAACGCCGCAAGAAGAGGGGTGACTGAAATGGTCGCACCTGTCCTATTCGACATCGGCTACCTAGTCGCTGCAGCCCTCTTCATCTTCGGCATCAAGAAGCTGTCCAGCCCACGCACCGCACCCGCTGGAAACCGCATGGGCGCACAGGGAATGTTCCTCGCAGT
>DAVI01000099.1:3998-4246 GCA_002505495.1 Euryarchaeota archaeon UBA59
TGGTGGATGGCAACCCGCGTCGAAATGACGGGAATGCCCGAACTTGTCGCACTCTTCAACGGCTTTGGAGGTGGAGCATCGGCACTGGTCGGTCTCTCGGAGGTCCTCGGTAGGTTGCAGGATCCAGAGACCGGAATCCCGGACCCTGGAGTCGAACTGTACGCGACTTGGGTGGCGATTGGCCTCTCGGGACTGGTCGGCTGGCTCACCCTCACAGGAAGTCTGGTGGCGATGGGGAAGCTGATGGG
>DAVI01000099.1:4415-11003 GCA_002505495.1 Euryarchaeota archaeon UBA59
ATTCTGTTCGTTCTCCCAATTGGGGGGGCTGACATGCCAGTCGTTGTCAGTCTTCTCAACTCGCTCTCAGGGGTTGCCGCGGCTTTCACCGGCTTCGTGATTGGCAACAATGTTCTCATCATCGCCGGCTCCATGGTAGGCGCTGCGGGATTGGTGCTCACCTTCGTGATGTGCAAGGCGATGAATCGGACTCTGCCTGCTGTGCTGTTCAAGTCGTACGGTGGCGGTGGCCGTGAGTCGGTCACCCGCACCAAGGTCGGCAGTGACCCAGAGGAGGTTGCCATGGCGTGTGACGGAATTGCAACCTGTGTCATCATTCCCGGCTATGGCATGGCGGTCAGCCAGGCGCAGCACGCGGTGAAGGAGTTCGCAGACCTAATGGAGGCGGATGGAGTCGATATAAAGTACGGAATTCACCCGGTCGCCGGTCGAATGCCTGGTCACATGAATGTGCTACTAGCAGAGGCAAATGTGCCCTACGAGCAACTCATCGAGATGGACGACATCAACTCCGAACTGCCTGATTGCGACCTCGCACTTGTCATCGGTGCAAACGACACAATCAATCCGGTCGCGAGGAGCGGCGAGGGCCCACTCGGTGGAATGCCCATCATCGACGCTGACAAGGCTCGCCAGGTGGTCATCATCAAGCGCAGCCTAAGTGTTGGCTACGCCGGTGTTGACAACGACCTCTTCTTCGAGGACAAGACGATGATGCTGTTCGGCGACGGCAAGAAGATGATGAACGAACTGAACGCTGCCATCAAGGAACTTTGAGCACTCGTTGCTAGGACTCCCCTAGGGGAGTCCAGCAAGGAACGGTTATGAATCGTCCTCGGGTCGAGCGGTTCCACAGGTGTAGTCATGCGCTTCGACTCGACCCGTCTGCTCCTCGTCAGCGCCCTCGTGCTGATGCTTGCAACTCACGCTCTCGCATCGTCTGGTGGCCCTCCAGAGTCGAATATGAGTGGAGACTCAACTGTGCTAAACGGTTGCAACTGTCACGGCTCTGCAGCACCTGGTGCCGCCTCCGGTCCCTCGACAGAGGTTGTCGTCTCGGTGTCCGGGGTTCCGCACGCCTACGAACTCGGGGCTGCCTACGAACTGACCATCAAGGTCGAGCACTCATCCAACACTGCGGGAGGCTTCATGATGTCATCCGGTGGACAGGGCACCTTCTCTTGGGCTGACAACCAATCTGTTCGTCCCGCCGCTGGAAGCGATGACCCGGCGTCGGCAGGTAGCACGAGCGACAACATCTCTCACGATGATGCAACTGACCCGGCAGTCTGGCTAGTCACCTGGACTGCACCCGCTGAGGATGGAGGCGACCTCTCCTTCTACCTAGCCGGAAATTCGGTTGACGACAGTGGAGCAAACGATGCTGGCGACCACTGGAATCTGCTCTCATTCGTCATCAACTCGCCCTCAACGACTAGCGCACAAGCCGAACTAGGAACTCGGACCATCAGCGTGGGCGACTACAACAGTCTGTTTGTCAGCGAACCTGACGAGGAGGCTCTCGCCCATGAGCGGCAATTGGAGATTGCCGAAGGAGTCTTCGTGACCGGCAACGCGCTCTACTTCACCAGCCTGATCGCACTCATCATCGGTGCGGTGGTCCAGAAGGAGATAATGGAGAGGAAGCGCGGAGAGGGCCCAGAATGGCTTGCCAAGGAGTTGGCCTATCCACAAGGTCTGCGGCGAGCAATCACCTCAGCCGTCACCTTCCTTCTTGGTCTCTACTGGATATCAAACGGAGAATCAGCATACCTGTATGGACTGTCCCTCTTCATCAGCCTCTGGGCTGCCTACGGCGTCTATCGAACCGTCCTGGCAGCAAAGCGAGAGCCCAAGGTCATGGACATCGCCTGAGGTGCCTCTCGTGGGCGAACCGTCCGTCCCGAGCGATTTTAGTGAACCCGTTGGAGTCCACCTCGCCGAGGCATCCATCCGTCTACAGAGGGTGATGCTCGGTATTCTGCTGTTGGCGATTGTCTGGGCATTTCTCATCGATGAGATGTTCTCCCTCTGGCTCGCATCACTGCCACTCGCAGAGGCAGAGGGGACACTCTCCATCTACAGCCCGTACGCCTGGCTGGACACCCGCTGGACCGCAGTCGGACTACTCTCGCTGTGGTCGGTCCTCCCCTGGTTGGCGTGGGAGGCCTGGAGGTTTGCAAGGCCTGGTCTGCTCCCCCGTGAGAGAGCATGGCTCTCCTCAATGCTGGCCGGCGGCCTGCTCTTCGGCAGCACCATTCTCATCACCGGTTGGCTATGGGGGGTTCCGGCGCTCGTCGGCTGGGCTCAGAAGTCGTCGCTCGTCGAGGGGGTCGGTGCACAATACGACATCGTGGCACTTTTCCAGATGGCACTTGCAGCCAGTTGGTTCGTTCTTATCGCCTTCATGCTCACTCTTGCACTGGTCCTCGGAAGAGCCTTCGCGCTCATCGGAGATGATCCGTTCGACCCGTTCCGACTTCGCCTCCATTTCGTCGCCGCGTTCTTCCTCTATGTGGTGACTCCACCCGCTTTCCAGGGGATTTTTCTGCCAGCCCTCATCACCCTCGCACTCGGCGCAGAGTGGTTTGCTGACCGGACACCCGTCGCCCACCACCCGCGCGGCCGCGTAGCTTCGCCGGTACTCGATGGTGCTGGCAGTGAGCGCCGCATTCTGTTCGTGGACTGTTCCTGTGAGGGGGCCTGTCAGCGGGTCGATGAGAACTCGTTGGCTGGCAACATCGGAGTCCTTCGGCTGAACGCTCTCTGTCTCGAAATAGAGGAACAGGAGGGACTCGCTGACAGGATTCAGCGGGAGCGTGTGGATTCTATTGTCATCGGCGGCTGTGACGGCTCTCCACTACCATTTTCGGTCAAGCAGGCGTTGAATGTTGCTGAGTGCGAGTTGACCGGACTCAACCGACTATCCGGGCCACTGGCAGGCCCCGGAAGCGTTGTTCTTCAGGAGTGGGCTGACCGACTCGACCTCGCCCGCGCCTCCCGTCCGTGGTCGAAGGATGCCGCGAGGCGAGCCCAACTGCAACTTCTCGGAGAGGCACCTCATGGCCTGTCGGCACTATTGGTCACTGAAGCCGGTTCGCTTCCTTGGGGTACGCGACCTCAGAGTGGTGAGGTACTACTTACTGGCTCAAACCAGATCGATGATTCTCTCATCTCTACAGTGGAGGCGGCAGGAATCAGACTGCGCGTCCTCTGAAGTCGGGTTCAACGCCCACTTTGATGTCACATCGGGGATTCATTGAAGGCCCACGCGCGTGAGGGAATAGGCATGAGAGCCCGCTACGCAGTGCCGATGGCGCTGCTGATTCTCGCCGGAGGCTGGTGGATTAGCGAGGAGCCCAGTAGACTAGGGCCGGTCTTTGAATTCCTTGATGATCAAATCCAGAAACCCGAACTGGAAGCTCCTGTGGTCCAGATGCAAGTGGATGAGCGCTGGTTGGTCGTAGTAGTTGATTTCACAAACGCACCTGAGACTGGATTTCGAAATGTAGAGCGGGCGAATACCCTTCTGATGGGAACGAACGGAGCTGATGACTACATCTCCGAATTGACCGGTGGAGTCTCCACCCTGACCGTCACAGTCCAACCAGATGTCTACCACGCCTCCTACCCGGACAGCCACTGGGGTGCCGACACCGGGGGGGTCCGTGATACCGGAGCAGAGGGCTCTGATGGCCCGGCTGGACTAGCCGCATCAGTCATCAAGAACGCCTTGGTCGGTGTCGACCTGGCTCCATACGACCTCAATTCCGATGGTTGGGTGGACCGCTTCCTGATTCTCCACACTGGCGAGGCGCAGGAAGATGCGGGCGGCTCGAACAAGATTTGGAGCCATTTCGGGCCGTTGATGGAAACTGTCGAAGTTGGTGACTACAAGTTCGACCACTACACGATTACTGGCTTTGATTCAGGTCTCGGCACCATCACCCACGAAATGTTGCACCAGATGGGCGCCCTCGACCTCTACGATGTGCACGGGGAGGGGACTGGAGAGGACTGGAACGGTGTCGGAGACTGGGACATCATGGCGAGCGGCAACTGGAACGGGGTGAACGGCAACAGTCCGGCACTGCCCACACTGGCGACAATGGAACTCATCGGAGTCAACCGGGCGACAGAGATAGAAATGTCCGCAACCACTCCACAGGTTCAATCCTACCAGATAGAGCCCATCTCCAATGGCGGTCAAGGTCTGGTCATCCAAATCTCACCGAGTGAACGGGTTTGGATGTCATTCCGGGGTGATGTCGGATTTGATTCAGAGCTGCCCGGGCACGGCCTATTGGTGACCGTTCAGGATACCTCTGTCGGCAACGCAGAGCAGAATTTGGTGAACACCCATCCCGACAACGCTTGGCTCTACGTCTTGGAGGCAGATGGTGACGGCGGGCTTCTCGACGGCTCTGACGAGGGTGAAGCGGGTGACGTTTTCGGTGAGGGTGACTTGTTCGGCGCCGAGGGACGAATCATCTTCGACCATCATGGCCGAAAGGTGCAGTGGACCGCAGAAGTCACAGACGTTCAATCGCGCTCGCTCAGCCTGACCATCACAAGCGCTGGTGCCCCAACCTTCTCTGTGCTCCCTCTTCACGGACCGATTCAACTACTACCGGAGGAGAAAGTCACCATGGAGTGGACCACATCCGTCGGATGCACGCCTGAGGTTGATCTGTTCTCCTCCGACGGGCGCACTGTCACCGGCCTCTCCGATGCGACGCCCCTCTCTGCCGGTGAGAGTTCGACGCGAGAGATTCTGTGGGATACTGTTGGAAGCGCCGGGACATCTGGCCGATTGATTGGCAATGCATCCTGCGGGGGTGGTGCCAAGGTGGCACTTGACATCGATTTCTTTGTCATAGGACTGCGCTTGACTTCGGACACCTACAACTCAGACATACCGTATGAAGGGCTCAGTTACATCGAGGTTCCTCTCGAGTTTGACGGGCTTGGTAACAGGGAATACGAGGTTCGGTTGGATGGACCACTTGAGCGAATCTCCACCACCTCTGGAACCCAGACTCTCTCTGATGGTTCAGTCGTGAACCTCTCTGTCGATCCAGATGGGCTACTCGTGCCTGGCATGCTCGCCTCGGGCCAAATCATTCTGCGAGATGCGGATGGTCTTGAACAATCGATGACGGTGATTCTCACTGCCGAGCAGTTTGAGCAGGGCGGGGAGATCGTACGCTTTTTCTCAGACCCCTCAAACATCATCCTAGTGATGGCCGGAATGCTCGCACTCTCTGTACTGCTTGGGATTTCGGGGGAGAAGAAGTCACGGCTCTCAAGAATGAAGGATGCGGCTAGACGAAAGGTGAACATCGACAAGATGCCAAAGGTGGAGGGGGAGAAGTATTCTCCTGCCGGCGGACCATCTAGGCCCTCTGGTCCGAGCGGAGAGTACACCGTTTCGGGTGTCACCCCTTCGAACCTCAAGGAGGATGTGAGTCAGGACTCAAGAGTCGAGATGCGCCCCGCTGGCCCTCAGCCGAGTGGTGGTTTCAGCGACCCAAATGCGATTCCAGATTTGGATGACCAGTGAGGATAATGGCGTTTGTGGCCGGTTCTTAAATCAAGTAAGTTAGAACTGACTAGGTATGTCGGAAGCCACTCCAACGTCCATCGGCGGGTGGGCGTACCAGCCCGAGATAGTGCCATTTCGCTTCGTGGTTGAAGCCGCACAGCCAGGTCTTGTTGACTCCAGTCGCCAATCTAGCAGAGAGGCAGGCTTGAGCCCAATCGGTCGGAGCGAGCCATTCGGGCTGAAGCAGCCAGGGTGCATGGTCCTCACCGATCGGTCCTTCGTAGAGTCGCCAGCGAGTACCGTACTTGAACCCGGGTCTAGGAAGCAGACCTCTGCTAAGGACGTCTCTGAGAAGGCTGGTCGTGCCTGTGCCATCCTCATCCCCCCTGAGCAGTATTACTTCGTCTCGGTCTACCCACGTCCCCTCTGGGACAGGGGCACCAATCTGTTTCGCCATCTCACTCTCACCTGACAGCAGGGCGCCGGATGAACCATCCTCGACCAGCGAGTTGAGATACTGATGCAACTCTGTTTCATCAAATCCCTTCAATGTACCCTTAGGGTCACACACCTGCACTCTATAGGTGGTTACCCCCATTTCATCGTCTACAATCAGAACCTCAGCGATTCTCCCAAGTGCACCGACTTCACTCGCCCACCTGTGCAGGCTCAGCCAGTCGATCGGCTCGTCATCACGAACCCAGATTACCTCGGACTGGGGATTGTTCTTGCGCACCTTGTCATTTCGAGACCAGCGGAAAGCCCAAGTCCCCTCAGAGACGATTTGGTCCTTGGCCAAGTGAGCTATGTTGTGTGATAGGACCACCTTCTCACCCGGGACCCTCATCGCCTCCAATGCGGCAGTTTCGTGTAGCAGTCCACTCCGCTCGCCAGCCCGCGCCTGTAGCCACCCATCGGCTAATTTCAGGTGCCTATGGCGGGAGCAGAAGAGAACCTCGGCGTCGCTCAGAAGTAGGTGGTTGTTGGTGAATGGCCGACCTAGGCATGACTTGTCATGGAGTCGCTGAGCAGCCGGCCCATCG
>DAVI01000099.1:11076-12818 GCA_002505495.1 Euryarchaeota archaeon UBA59
TCGTCCCGCCCTTCTGTCTTGAGCCCATCGGCCTCTTCTTGGGATCGTGTCAGGACTCAACCACCAACCACGAATGTGTTTTGACGGGTTCTTTGCCAAATATCCCCATCTCAGCCGTCAGCCTTGATAGGCTGAAGTGGTTTCACAGGGTGAGGCGAATGGCGACACGGGGCAGACTCGGCGACCAGTGGGGGTGTGAGTAGAATGGCAACTCCGGGTAGACTAGGAGACTTCACGGTGGAGCAACGGGTGCTCCTCCATCTCTCAGACCATCCCCTGCAACGGTCAGAATGGGAGGGTAAACATGAGCAGACCCAAGCTGGCATCAGCGAGGCAGTCGGCGTCGCTCGCAAGCATCTACCTCGTACCCTCAAAAGACTCCTCAGCGCCGCCTGTGTCGAGCAAGAAACTCGCCATGTGCCTGGCGCCCGCCAGCGCTGCCGAGTCTATGGCCTGACTTCATCGGGCATCGAAGCGGCACAGCCGCTGCGTGACTCAATAGTCGATAGAACCGTTCTCACCGAAGGCGGTGAAACGACAATCGGCGCAATCGCCGGTCATGAAATCGCGCTACTCGCTGTGCTCGCACGAATTGATTCCTCTGGAAGGTACGGCCCCGAACTAGCCGAACTCGAATTGGCGGAGGACTGTGATGGAGAGGCCCTCTACAGGAGGATTCTGCACCGCGCCTGGAACGACGGCAAATTGACCAGTACTGAGCGGAGCATGCTCGACGACCTAGCAATGCACCTTGGTCTGGAGCCCGACAGATCCGACGAAATCGAAAAAGAGGTGATGGCCGAGAGGGCTGATTCGAACGACCAACACATTCCGATTTTCCTTGAGGTGCTCGAATGCGCTTGGCAGGACGGCGAGATTTCAGAAGAGGAACAGGCGATGCTCGACTCGTTGGCCATCTCTCTCGGGCTGGGTTCAGAGAGGGCGAGAACAGTTCAGGCAGACTGGATATCGGAACATTCGTGAGTCATTTTGGCAGCGGTTGTTTGATTTGGCTGAGGCAACTCGCCACAGCCACGGGGGGATGTCATGCCTGTTGTAGACGAGGTCGTGCAGGCAGAAATCGAGATGCTTCGCTCGCTGAGGGTGATGGTTGATTCACCTTCGTCAAACAGCGTAATTCTGATGGGTGATGTGATTCTCGACCGCTACTTCCACGGTTGGGCAAATCACCTCAACGCCTTCGCTCCTGCGCCTGTGGTAAAGGTCATCCGCACCAACGAAAGTGCCGGTGCTGCCGCACACATAGCCCGCGCTCTGGTAAACCTCGGATTGAAGGTTCGGTTCTTCGCCATTCTCGGAGGTGACGAAAATGGCCACATCGTCGCCCAGCAATTGTACGAGGAAGGAGTCGACACCTCAGACATCCGAGTCGCAGCCCACCTTTCGACGGTGGCTAAGACGAGGATATACGGAAGCAGAGAGAGTCTGATAGACCGACATCAGTTGTTGCTCCAATTCGATGAGGAGTCACAAGAGGAACTTCCTGAAAGCATCGTTGAGCGGCTCGCAGACTCCGCTATTGCCGCACTTCCCGGTGCCGGTGCCGTAGTTCTCAGTGACTATGGAAAGGGGGTCATCAGCGATGCGGGAGCAAGTCGAGTCATCGCTGCGGCGAAGGCTGCCGATGTGCCGGTCATCTGCGACCCGAAGTTGACTGGACTTCACCGGACTGTCGGAGCGACCGTCGCACTCTTCGAGATTCGAGGGCTGGAACTTCTTCG
>DAVI01000099.1:13136-18736 GCA_002505495.1 Euryarchaeota archaeon UBA59
GCCGAGGCGAGTTTCGAAGTCCTCGACCGCAAGACCCTCTCAACCCGCCTGGACGAACTCGCTTGGCAACTCCAGATATCAGAGAGGTGAGCCGATGAGTTGGTGGATACTGCCGACCACGGCTGACATCGGCCTACGCGCCTTCGGCTCCTCACCTGAAGCGGTCATCACCGAGGCGACCCGCGGCATGCAGTCCATTCTCCTGTCTGAGGCTGGGGCTGAAGCGTTGGGAGGTCTAGTCAGGAAGACCGGGCAATGGAGTGTGGAGCGACAGGGGGAGTTGGACCGAACTCTTGTGAAATGGCTCGAGGAAGTGCTCTACCAAGCCGAAGTCGAAGGGCGCTGGTTGGTCGATTCACAGGTCCAGATCGGGCCGAACAACCTTGATGCGCAGGTTTCCTATGTCAATGCAGACGAAGTGGAGAGAGAGGTCGAGATCAAGGCGGTCACACGCCACGAACTAATCTTTCACGAAGTCCCACCGAGCATCGAATTCCCAGGCGTTGAGCCAGATATTCCGACTTTCGTGGGGCCCGGTTGGGTCGCTCAGGTAATTTTTGACATCTAACAGTTTCCGGACACCCTCCGCCTCCTGTGGTGGCTGACCAAGTCGCTCCCTCTCCGTCGTCGGGCGCCATGACCCGCCAGAGGTGCCTACGATGCCACGAGGAGTGCGACAGAAGGTTCTGCGAGAACTTCCATGTCAGGGACGGTGAGGATGGGCTGCCACGCTGCAAGATGCAGCAGGAGGTCCGCAGGATGCGACAACTCGGGTGGTCTCCAGCGGTGATATCGGGAATCCTCGGGCTCAGTCTGGAGGCCGTACTACGTTGGTTGAGTTAGGAGTGGGCGAGCCCAGGGTGGGTGCTCGTATCCGCGTCCGAGAATGCCTCCGTCTTCTCAACCCCGGGTCCCCAAGGCACCCTAGGCTCCGGGTTGGGCTGCTCCATTCCTGGCCTGGCCTTATCCCCCGGCTTGCGGTACTAGCAGACTCCCTCCGGATTCCGTTTACACCAACCTGAGTCACTTGGGGGCGAGGTCTCATAGTCCACGGTTGCTTCGTCCACGGCTCGTTTGCGCCGCCCCCGGGCGTTCGGACCACCAGTTGCGATTTGTGATACAGGGAACGCCAACTCCCCTCCTAGCCCGACTACTGGGCGCCTGTCGGTCCATTTGAACCCAACGCCAAGCGGAATGCCTCACTTGTAGGCCGAAGAGCGAATCGACGATTGATGGGGTCCAGGGGAGAATCCCCGGCCGGCCGGCGAAGAGAAAGGTCGCACTGCAAACAATACCTAGCAATAGCGAGCTTTTGATGAGTCGAACGGAATCTCAACTAATAGTTGAAGATGCCATCCCACTGTTCATCCAAGATTGTCAACGCCTCTGCTGTAGGGGGGACGGAAAGAAGCCCATCGGCCTCCTCGCGAATGAGCTTCATCTGCTGTAGTTTGGACAGGGCGTCAGCGATTTCAAAATCGATTTGATAACCAAAGGTCTCGGTCAACCACTGTTCGATTCTACTATCGAGAGTTTTCCGCCCATACTTCTTATCACTCTCGACAAGAATAAAGGTGTAGGCGAGCAGTGCCTCTTTGACTTCCTGTTCCTCAGCGAGGTCAACAAGAAGGTTGAGCACCGCAGTGTTGTTCGCCTGTCCCTTGAAGTAGAGGTCTTTTGAGACCTGTGTCTGGTACTTCTCCTTGGTCTTCTGATAGGACATGTAGGTCTTCAGGACATAGGTGCCTAGAGCTGTGCATAGGCCGGCGATGACCGAGAGTGAGGTGTCGCCGGTATCCGCTCCAACGAGCAACGGCCCGAACTTCAGTCCCAAGGTGACGAAGCCACCGAGCAACGGTGCGATGATCTTGACCTTGTCAATCACCCTCATCATTGGGGAGGTGTTGGGGTAGATGGTTTCCAAGTCGAGTTTAGGGACCGTCTTGAACAGCCTGAGGTGGAGTCCACTGGCTTCAACACCTGGGTAGTGTTTGGACCGTTTTCTCTCCTCAAACCACTCTTTTTCCTGAAATTGTATGATTTGGATGACCCTGTCGTACGAGTCGATTTCAACTTCTTCCTTCTTGAGCCCAAACCACGATGAGCGCACATCGGAGACAACCAGTTCTCCGAGTTTGAATAGATGCATGGCCACGAATTCATCGGATCTGATGTCGAGGCTGATTGGAAAGACACTCTCTCCCTCCATCGCCGCCTGCATCTCCTCGTCGCTGATTTCCTCCCAATTCCCACTTCCGAGCGTCTCAAAGAGAACCGAGAGAAACTCATCCCTCCCGCCTAGTTGGGGTTCGCCAAATTGGTCTGGGTCCAACTTCTCATAGAGCAGTTTCAGTCTTTCCAATCCAGCATGCGCCCTGTGATGCCATATCGCCTCAAGCATCCCAGCCACTTTGGAAAGAGACTCCCGCTGTTGGTCGCTGACACCCTCAAGTTGGAACAACTCCTCTCTCACACGAGCCCGGGAGACGGGAATGTAGTGCTGCCTGTCAGCGGGGGCCATGTTGTCAGACAGGCCGTTTGGCTATTATGAATAACGATGAAGTCCGTTGCGACCTCATTCGGCTGCGGCTTCGTACTTCGAGGGGCAGCCGGTGATGATTTCGCTTGCCAACAGACGCCACTCCCCACCGACTTGGCTTAGCTCCCCCTTGATGGCGACTACCCTGCCCTCTTCGAAGGCCGGTGGAAAGGCGATGCTGTTGGCGTCGATGGTCAGGTTGTGGACCCCTCCACCGAGGGTGAATTGGCGGGTTGCCGGGTCGTAGGAGTCGATGATGACGGTGCCGCGTAGGTGGACATCTCCGGAGTGCTCTGCTGGCGCACCCATCACTTCGTCGACGCTGTACTGAATCTCGGGCTCATTGCCGAGCAGGACCATGCTGAGGGCGACCACGACGAATAGGCCGAGGACGAGCAGGCGGTTGCGCCGGCTTAGTGCCATGGTGACCGCTGAAAGTGGCGCGGTTAAGGGTGCTTCCCATCCGCGAGATGCTCTTTCCGTCAGTGGGCCGCCCCAAAGTCGGCTTGTTGGAGGAGCCAGTCGCCTTCCATCACCGGGCCGTCAACGCAGGTGAGCCTGTCGCCTACCATGCATAGTCCGCACATTGCAACAGAGCAGGGCAGGTATCTCTCCATGGCTGCGTAGCACTCTACCCCAGCGTCGACTGCCATTTGGAGTACCGGCTTCATCATCGGCTCGGGACCGCAGGTCAGCAGGACCGTGCGTCCTTCGTGGCCATTGCTGAGCAGGTCTGGAAGTGGGCCGGTAGGGAATCCTGAAGTGCCCATGGAGCCATCGTCGGTAGTGATTTCCAGACTGTCACAGAGGTTGTCCATCCGCTCGATGTAGTGAACTTCGACAGCGTTTCGAAATCCCATGATTGCGTCGATTCTGAGCCGCTCACCAAGCTTGCGCCGCGCATCGAGAGCGGCCATGTGCATGGGTGTCGAGCCAATTCCGCCGGATACCAGAATCAGCCTGTCACCACTGTTCATGCGAGGGAAGGAGGTGCCAAACGGGCCTCGAACCGCCAGCCAGTCGCCGACCGCCATGCGGGTCAACTCGCCACTCTGTCTCCCGAGGTCCTTGACGGTGAATCCGAGCATGGTGCGTCCTGAACCACCGGTGTCGGCTGCGATTCTCTCGTCAACCCCCGAGCGATCTATTTTGACATCGCCGACGCTGTATGGCTTCTCGGAGTGGTAGTTGGGGCGGCCCATGCTGCCGGTCGCGTCGTATGGGTTCCAGCACATGAAGTACTGGCCGGGATTGTAGTCGGCGACCATTTCCGGCGGGACCTGCACCCAGAGTGTGACGACTCCCTCAGCCTCGTGTTGAACTTCGATGACAGGTAGTGGGATTGGCGGCGCAATCATTCCTCTCACCTCGTAGGCGGCGGCTAGACGCTCACAGCAGCCGTCGGCAAGGGCGGCTAGGTCGAAGTCCTCCGGCCGGTTCTGTGGCGCTGCCCTGAGGGTCATGAGAGCCCCTCCAGGGAGTCTAGGGCAATTCCCCGCATCGAGGCGAGGTCGTCGTAGCCGTTCTGCTCCATGAACGAGGAGAGTTCATCCGCTATTCCTTGGAAGACGTCGACATCATCCCAGATGAGGGCACTGCCGATCTGCACTGCTGAGGCGCCGAGCATGATGAAGCGAGCGACATCGAGCCCCGTCATGATTCCACCCATCGCAAGAATGGGTACGTTGGGCAACTCGCCCCTCAGCATGGCGAGAGAAATCTCTGCAACCTTCCGCTGTGCTATCGGTCGAATCGCCGGGCCGGACATCCCACACAGCAGATTCCCGATGATAGGCCTCCCGGCAAACGGGTCGACCTCAATCGCCGAGACCGTGTTAATCAGCGCCAAACCGTCAGCACCTGCCGACAACGCCGCCTCAGCCTCGACAACAATATTCGTAGTATTCGGAGAGAGTTTCGCATAGATCGGGATGTCAACCGCCGCTCTGACCGCGGCGACTACCTCCCTGATTAGTTCTGGTTGCTGCCCAATGATGAGCGACCGACTGCCCGGCTTTGCGTGTGGGCAGGAGAGGTTCAACTCAAGGCAGGAAGCCCCAGCATCTGCCATCTTCTCAGCCACCTCGACATAACCTTCGGCATCTCCACCGAAGATTGAGACCAACATCGGTTTGGCGAATTCCTCACCCCTCACCACCTCAGCGAATTTGTCAGCGCCTGGATTGGGAAGCCCCATCGCATTGAGGATGACCGAGTCCATTGCCTCTACGCAGACGGGCCCGGGATACATCTCACGAGGAACCGGCCCAATCGATTTCGAGACCAGCCCACCAGCCCCACTCGACGCCACTCGATGGAGAGCAGCAGCATTTCCACCTTGGATGCCAGATGCGAGCATCAACGGATTTGCCATTGAAAGACCGGGTATCTCCACGCCGAGGTCAGCCATCCTGCTCCCCTCTCCGTTCAGCCGGCACTCTTCAAGAGTTCCGTCGCATCCGCAAGCGCATGGCTGCCACACGGGCTTCACTCTCCGAGGCGGCGCGCCGACTTCTCCGAACGGATGGGTGCACCCTTGAGATTCCCCTTGAGTACGCTGAACAAGCCAACACCCTCGCTCTCCACATCTCAGATTCTCTCCCTGCCCTGATTAGGGAGCCAGAGGTGGTCTCAGAGGCTGGTTGGAACTATCTCTGCATCCGGTGTGATGGACAGTTGATTGCTCGAATCGGAGGACCTGAACCCCCCATCGCCGTCTGTTGGATTCCTACCGGCCGGGGTGATTGCAGCGATTCGTGGCATATCTTCCAGCAACTCGTTCACGACTTGCTTGAGGCGGGATACCCTGGTTGCATCGACTGCGCAGGCCCCGCCGCGACTGAGCCGTGGGATGAGTCGGCCCGGCGCAGCGAGTTGAGATGACAAACCGGGCTGTGCGGTTTCCGGGCGTTGAAGAGCCGGATGAGGTGACGGGCCGAGTTGCGCAGACGGCTCACAAAAACGCCGCCCCGCCTCGCATGCGAGCGCGAGCGTGCGGGGAGAAATCTGAGTCGCACTCGCGGGGGGACATAGTCCCCCCTATTCCGGCAGTCATCTTCCG
>DAVI01000099.1:18811-21272 GCA_002505495.1 Euryarchaeota archaeon UBA59
CGCGCGTGGCGGGTCAAAATGGGGCGGCTCGGAGAACCTTTTTGGTAGCCCCTTTGGAGGAGTGAAAATGGATCTGTTAATTGTAGAATCAAAGGCCAAAGCGAAGACCATCCAAAAGTACCTTGGAAAGAAATACATCGTCCGCGCCTGCAAAGGCCATGTTCAAGACTTGCCTTCCGGGAAACACGAACAGGCTCGCAAGGCGATGTGGGCGGCGGCCAAAGACCAGTTGCCCGAACCACCATGGGACTGGACCGACAATGCGAAGCGCATCGTCGACGGTATACGGAGGGAAGCGAAGAAGGCGAAAGTGGACAACATCTTCATCGCAACTGACCCTGACCGAGAAGGGGAGTTCATCGCTTGGCGCCTTGAGGAGATTCTCGGTGACATCGCGGATGTACACCGAATCATCTTCCATGAGATTACCAAGAGTGCAGTCGAAGGAGCGCTCTCAAAGCCGAGTAAGGTCAACATGTGCCTCGTTGATGCGGCGAAGGTACGCCGCTACATGGATCGGCTGGTCGGCTTCCGGACTTCCAAATTCGCCCGATCTTGGAAACTTCAGTCCATGGGACGAGTACAGACGCCGACACTCGGCTTCGTTGTCGACCGTGAGTTGGAACGGGAGGCTTTCGTGCCCACTCCCTACTTCGCAGTGAAGGCTGATGCGCAGGGAATTCAATTCAATGCCCGTTTCCACGAGAGTGCGGATGGTGATGCGTGGCGTGATCAAGAGGGAAAGTTCGACGCCAACCGGACGAACGACAAGGCACTTGCCGAGCAGGCATTCCAGGCACTCACCGATAATGAGGCTCTCAAGATTGACACGGTGAAGGCGAGTAAGCCTACTCGCCGGGCTCAACCACCATTCACGACAGATGCCATGCTACAGGCAGCTGGAGGGCGCTGGAGTTGGACACCTGCCCAGACGATGCGGGCCGCTGGCGAATTGTACAACGGCGGACACATCACCTACCTCCGAACAGATTCAACCCGTACAAGTGCTGCATCCCGTGATACGGTGAAGGAGGTAATTGAGCGGAATTGGGGTGCTGACCACATTGGCAAGGGAGTTCTCGGAAAACAGGATGGGGCCGCACAGGATGCTCACGAGGCGATTCGACCGACCAGGCCAGCCATTTCACAGCCGGATGGAATCGATGACAAGCAGATGAAACTCTACCGACTAATCTGGGCCCGATTCGCGGCTAGTCAGATGAACGAGTCACGCTACGAAAGGCGCTCCCTCAACACCTCTGTTGATGGCTTTCCTCGCCCACTCACGGGCACGGTCTCTTGGAGAGTCCACGCAGGCTGGGAGGCTGCATATGAGGGGATTGAACGCTCGACCCCACGGCTTGAGCCCCCTTCATTCTCAATCGATGTTGGTGACGAGATTGTAATCGATGAGGGCGACGAGAATCCGACATTGGTCGAGGACGAGACCAAGCCCCCCCGCCGCTTCAGGCAGCACACATTGGTTGCCGAGATGAAGGAAAAAGGGATAGGAAGACCATCGACCTACGCGACAACGATCGCGAAGTTACTGACTCGTAAGTATGTCGTCGAAGAGGGAAGCTCACTCCAACCCACGGATGTAGGCCGCCTACTCTGGACAAAGGTCGCACCGATGTACAGCGAGGAATCAGATGAGGCCAAGGTCGCTTTCCTCTTTTCAGCTGAATTCACTGCAGAGATGGAGGACCGCCTCGACAAGATTGAGGTCGACGAAAGGTCCGGACATTCGGTATGGGACGGCTTCACCAGCCACTTCAAGCAGTTACACACCAGTGCTCAGGAACGGCGGAGAAAAACACCCACGCCGAATCAATTGTCGAAGTTCAAAAGGCTCACATCTCACCGTTCAAAGGCAGATGTCAAGGAGATTCTCGATGGTCGGAAAGCTGAGGAATTCACCGGGCCTGAAATGAGCGATCTCATCAAGAAACTGCTCGAGGAAGGGTCCCCGCCTGCGACAGAGAAGCAGACGAATTTCATCATCAGCCTAATCGACCAAATTGGCGACCTTCCGTTGGACGAAGCCCTCTCGACGGTCGAGTCCAATGACATCTCAACCCTGACGATGGAACAGGCGAGCGACCTCATCGGCAAACTCATCGAGGTTAGGGACTCAAAACCTAGAGCAGCCAGCGAACCACAGTTGAAATTGCTGCGTGACAAAACCACCGAGACGGAGCTGAGTGAGGAGGATATGTGCAAACTCGTGGGTGCAAAGTCGTTTGACGAGCTCACCGGTGGTCCCAAAGGCACCGCCAGCGAACTCATCGGACTGATGATTGAGCGCACTGGCGGCCGACGTAAGGGACGCCGCGGTGGTCGAAGGAAGGGCAAGGCCAAGGGCAAGGCCAAGGGTAACTGATCTGAGCCCAAGTCCTTCGGAAGACCCTCAGGGCATCTGAACGCTGAACTCTAACCGGCCAGAACATGCCGTCAACTC
>DAVI01000099.1:21368-24879 GCA_002505495.1 Euryarchaeota archaeon UBA59
GGCGGATATCTCGGTCGCCGGCTTGTGGAGGGCGGCCTCAAGGTATTGATGCTTGAAGAGCACGATGAAATCGGCCGTCCCTTCCAATGCGCTGGCCTCGTGACTCCTGCAGCGATGGACAGGGTGTCACTAGAATCCACAATCCTCTCATCGGTACATGGAGCCAGAATCCACAGCCCAGGCGGCATCTGCGTGAAGGTTGGCACATCCGACCGAATTCGCACCCACATCGTCTGCCGCAAGATGTTCGACGAAGGCGTGGTCAGGCAGGCGCTAGATGTCGGCGCATCTCTCTGGCTAGGTTCCAAACCGGAATCTGCGGAGGTATACGAATCAGGGGTCCGTCTCATCGTATCGCGCCGGGGCACCCCGACGGAAGTGACCTGCAAGTTACTGTGTGGCGCCGACGGGGCGCACTCATGGGTCCGTCGCCACTTCCGCATGGGGCGGCCGAAGGAGATGATGATCGGATTTCAAGCCGAAGTGGTGGGCTACCGCGGTGAGGAAGGCTTCCTCGACATGTACACCGGTGATTTGGTCGCTCCCGGCCTCTTCGCATGGGCCATCCCGAGCGGCAGAAGTTGGCGAATCGGGGTTTGGGCGAGACCCTCCGACCTCAAGGGCAGAAGTTGCGAGCATCTCTACGACGCACTAATGAGCCACCCTACATGGGCTGACAGATTCAGAGACTGCAAGGAAGTAGGTCGCTATTGCGGCCCACTTCCGTGTGGTTTGGTCTCCAAGCCTAGCAAGGAGCGTGTGACTCTCTTTGGTGATGCAGCAGGTCTGTGTAAACCAACAACTGGGGGAGGCATTGGACCTGGGTTCGAGCAAGTCGACTTGGTGTTGGAGAAGTTATTGCAGGCGGTAGAGAGAGATCGTCTCTCAGCAGCTCAGTTGAAGCGAGTTTTCAAACCGCTGATGGCGATGAAAAAGGAGCAGGAAAGAGCCCGTATCCTGCGAGACCTGTTCCTCACAGATTGTGATGATGTATCCCTCGAGAGAACTTTCACAACGTTCGCCAAACCAGAGGTAGTTGAAATCATCAATCAGTTCGGAGAAATAGAAAAGCCGGTCCCACTCGGCATCAGGATGCTGAAGGATGTTCCCGAGTTCAGGCCGATGGCAGCAAAAGCGACCTGGGCGCTGCTGAAAGGGTGAGTGAATGGCTGATTGGATGCATCTTAGGTTTCGGTTCCCACCCTTCGATGAGCCTGCACATGAGGCCTCGGAATTGCCCATTGCTGATGTCTGCTGGCTTGCGGACGATGAAACGACAGAACTCACTATCGGTACAGAGGAGAGCTGGTTCGTTCACCGTTCACGGGTCGATTCGCCTCCGAGGAATGCCATCAACATGCAATCTGCGCCAAGTTCCGAAGAATCAGAAGAACGCCGCCTCTCTCGTTCCGGTTGGGCTCTCTCCCCTCACCCGATGCACCAAGTGGCGCGGAAGTTGATTCCATATGCTGTCACCTTCCTCATTCTCGGCATTGTGGTTCACTCACTTGAGCCGGCCCTCCTACGCTGGGGGGTCATGACTGAGTCACTCGCAGGAAGTGTCCGATTTGGCATGCTCGAGTATCCAATGCTGTTCGTTGCAGCAGCACCACTGGTCATCACCCCAATCATTCTGCGGGTGATGGCAAATGTGGCGGATGTCAGACGACAGAGGCGCTTTTCCCGCAATCCACCCCCCTCGCCCAAGATTACCATCGAGGAGGCAGTTGCCGACCAACCAGTTCGTTTCACCTGTGAATTCCCGGACTCGCTGGAAGTGACTTCAGCCAAGGCGTGGCTTCGCGTCGGTCTTCTCTCACCGGACAGGACGGCTTGGATGTCAGCGCATGGTCTCTCACCCGATGCTAGACCACCCGCAGGCCTGTCTACTCCTCTGCCAGATGGTTGGATGCCGAGAGGTGCTGACGGCTCAGGAATCGGCGAATCTACACCCTTGCTCATCGGGCAAGGTTCATCCCAACTGTTTCAGGAACCCATGAGGCTGCGGGCTGAGGGCAGGCCGGTCACACTTCAGAACGGCAAGAATGAGGTGGAGATGCCGGAGGGGCCATGGCCAGGAAGTGAATATGGGTCGCTTGTCAGTATCCACTATGAGTTGGTATTCACCCTTAAATTCGCTACAGACCGTACTTTACACTGGATACACCCACTCAATGTATCAGCAGGCGAAACACCTCATCAGGTACCGAATCCAATCATTGATTCTGGCCGTCTTGAGTCGTCTGTCGTCCCTGACTCAGAGCATGAATCTTGATGGGTGCAAACCTTCTCGGCCTGTTCATGGGGGCACGCCGTTGGTCAGCTCTTGGACTGACACTCATCATGCTGGTATCGGGTTGTATCGGCCCATTTGCCAATAACGATACAGATTCCGCCGACGAGGAAGACCTGCCACCAGTTCTGACCTTCAACGGTGTCAGCGACATCGATTGGGGCTCACTTGTCCCGGTCTCAGGAACTATCTCCGACGAGTCACCAACCACTGCGACCGTGACCATCTCCTTCTCAATCCCGTGGGGCACCCTGTATGAGACACCTGATGCCAACGGTGCATGGGACTTCAACATGGCCGGCTTGGCACCTGGAGACTATTCAGTCACAGTGTCAGCAACCGATGCAGCCGGCCAGTCATCCGAATCATTCACTGAGAACTTCACAGTAAGACCGCCAGTGGAATCGGAAGCACAAATCACAATTTGGAGGACCCAAGTATGGTACGAGGATGGCGAGGAAGTACAGGTTACGGGACAAGTGGGGCACACCTACCTCGAAACCTGCACCGTCACGATGTTCTACGACAGCGGCGACGAAATCTTACCCGACGCGGTCTCCTTCGACGGCACCTCCGGCTTCTTCAGTCTCTCTCTCGGGGAACTCCAAGGTAGTGTCAACGGCACTGCACAGAGCGATTGTGGTCTCTTTACTGAGTCGAGGGCATCGGCCTCCTTCCAAGTGAGTCCGTTGGATGAGCAGGTCAACGACCAAGATGGAGATGGGATTCCCGACGAAGAGGATGACTGCGCCGACGGCGCTTCCTTCTCATCATCCCCCACAACAGACTACGACGCTGATGGCTGCTACGACATCAGCGAAGACTTAGACGACGACAATGATGGGGTCGGCGACCCTTACGATGACTGTCCCAAAGGGCAGCTCGGTTGGCAGTCGACACCTGCCAATGACCACGATGGTGATGGTTGCCGAGATATCGATGAAGATGACGATGACGACGGCGACGGCATAACTGACTCTGAAGACCGCTGCCCAGGGTCGCCATACGGCTGGACCTCGAACTTCGTATCGGACTACGACCGTGACGGCTGCCGCGACTCAGACAGTGACCCTGATGATGATGACGATGGAATCATCGACGAGCTGGACAGTTGCCCCAAGGGAGTCATCGGTTGGATCCCGGACGCTTCAAACGACCGCGACTCCGATGGTTGCCGTGATTCCGACGAAGACACTGACGATGACAACGACAGCGTAC
>DAVI01000093.1:0-433 GCA_002505495.1 Euryarchaeota archaeon UBA59
CCGCCAAAATGGTCAGCTTCTTGAGCTGAACGCATGAGCAGATGTTCTAACCAAATACATGGCTCATGGCTGAATCTAGTTAGTCCACACTCTACAGGGTCCAGGAGAAGGTGATTCCACCGGCGATGATGATGGCGATCTCTGAGTCGCCACTGAGAGTGACGGTGAGAGTGTATTCCTGGGACGGGGAATTGATCTCCCCAAGTTGGCCCTCCTCAGCCTCACCGGGTTGCCAAACCCTCTCAAGCGCGCTCAGCGAGGTGTGGTCACGGAGAGTCAGAGAGCCGGTGCCACCACCCATGCGGGCCGAGAGGTAGTAGACCATCTCGTCGTATTCCTCACCGCTCGGGTGGTCCCCCACGAAGAAGGTGTCACGAATCTCGGCATCTGGCGTGCCACTGTCGTGGTCCCACGAACCTGCGTAGAGGTCGGT
>DAVI01000093.1:638-1917 GCA_002505495.1 Euryarchaeota archaeon UBA59
GTCGCGCCGTCCGTGATGAGATAGACTTCGAGCACATCGACCTCCCATTCTGTGGCGAACAGGGTGAACGACCAACTGTCACCCTTCGAAAAGGGGAACTGGAAGACCGGTTGGGGCTCTCCATTTTCGTAGGCACTCAAATTTCCGTGGGTGATCCTGCCCAGAAACGGGTTGTGGTTCAGCGCCGCGTGTCGTCGAGCCTCGACATGGTTCGAGATGGCCAGTGTGTAGGCCGTGCCTTCCTCTGTGTCGTTCTCAGCCACAACCAGACGAGCAGTGTCGTCGCTGAACTCAGGCGTAGTGAATGTGTAGAGCCACCAGTCGCCGACCTCCCACTCCGGGACTTCGAATGGCGCGGTTTCGGAAAAACCGGAGTCAGAACCACCCTCATTACTGCCGACACAGCCGACCAGAGCAGGTAGCAAAAAGAGTGCGACAAGCACTGCCGACGACCTGTTCCGACGCATCTCGCTCAAACTCCCGTGTGTGGGGCCCTCTCAAGAGGGCTGCGCTTCGTCGAATCACCTGTTCAGGTGAGGTTTGCGATGAGCGGAACCAACACCAGGCTGACGATGCTCATCAGTTTGATGAGGATGTTCAGCGAAGGTCCGCTAGTGTCCTTGAAGGGGTCACCGATGGTATCGCCGACGACTGCTGCGTTGTGAGAAGCGTCTCCCTTGACTGCACCCTCGATGTGACCTTGCTCAATCGCCTTCTTGGCGTTGTCCCAAGCGCCCCCGGCGTTAGCCATGAAGAGCGCCATCAGGACACCGGTTACCGTTGCGCCTGCGAGTAGGCCGCCAAGCGTCTCAAAGCCGAGTAGTATGCCAACGATGAGGGGGGACAGAACTGCGACAAGGCCGGGTGCCACCATCTCGCGCAGGGCCGCCTGAGTCGAAATCTCGATGCAGCGGGCGGAGTCGGGCTTGACACCCTCCTTGCCCTCCAGTAGCCCGTCAATCTCACGGAACTGGCGACGAATCTCAGTTACCATCTCACCAGCCGCGTTTCCTACGCTCTTCATCGTCATTGCAGCCACCACGAAGGGTAGCGAGCCACCGATGAGAAGTCCGATTACGACCATCGGGTTGGTCAACTCGAGAGTGAAGTTAGGATCGATATTGGTAACTGCTGCAGAGTAGGCGGCGAACAGCGCAAGGGCAGTGAGTGCGGCGGAGCCGATTGCGAAGCCCTTTCCAATGGCGGCGGTGGTGTTTCCGATGGAGTCGAGTCCGTCGGTGATGGCGCGCACGTCGTCACCAAGGCCGGCCATCTCGGA
>DAVI01000093.1:2031-3071 GCA_002505495.1 Euryarchaeota archaeon UBA59
GTTGCGAGCATTCCCATCGCTGCCAGAGCGATTCCGTAAAGTCCTGCAAATTCGTTTGCGTAGTAGATTCCGACGCACATCAGAATGATTGGCACGAAGACCGACTGCATGCCGACGGCGAGGCCGGCGATGGCGTTGGTTGCCGGTCCTGTCTTGCTCGCCTCCCCGATGAATGGAATGGCCTTCACTGGAATACCGAAAACCGGCTCGATTCCGGTGTAGTACTCGGTTGCCAATCCGATGGTGATGCCGACTGCAGCACCAACACCGACGGCCCATAGTGGGTCTAATGGAAGTCCGAAGTGGTTGAGCGCGAAGTAACCGCCCACCATCAGCAGGCCAGCTCCCACGAAGGTCGTGTTTCGCAGTGCTGCGGCTGCATCGCCTCCCTTGAAGATGGACATTGAGAAGATTCCAGCGATGCTGGCAAGATATCCCACTAATGCCAAGAGAACTGGGATTAGCACATAGTCAGCGCCGAGAGAGTCTGACGCCGCTGCGATTACCATAGCCGCAATCATCGAGCCGACAAACGACTCGAAGATGTCAGCACCCATGCCAGCCACGTCGCCGACGTTGTCACCGACGTTGTCAGCGATGACACCGGGGTTGCGAGGGTCGTCCTCAGGGATTCCTGCCTCGAGCTTTCCGACGAGGTCAGCACCGACGTCAGCTGCCTTGGTGTAGATTCCACCACCCACGCGTGCGAACAGAGCGATGCTTGAGGCACCCATTCCGAAGCCAGCGATGTTGCTGACTGTCGCCATGTCGTCTCCGAGCCAGAGGTACATGGCAGAGATGCCGAGTAGTCCGAGACCACCGACTGCGAGTCCCATCACAGCACCGCCGTTGAAGGCGGTCTGGAGAGCCTCTGCCTGACCACCGGTCTTGGCGGCCATTGCGGTCCGGCCATTTGCCGCAGTTGCAGAGCGCATGCCCGAGAGGCCCGCCCCAACACTGCATAGCGCACCGCAGAGGAAGGCAACGGCGACTTGCCAGCCGAGGCCAAGACTTCCGCCGAAGTAGAGTGCGACAGCGAC
>DAVI01000093.1:3137-6027 GCA_002505495.1 Euryarchaeota archaeon UBA59
CCATCCTGAATCTCCTGAGTAATCTCAGCGACCTTCTTGTCAGTGATGGGAATCCCCACGACCTTTCTGTAGAGTCCATAAGCAATCACGAGTCCAACGAGTGCGACTCCAACCGCAGCCTGTCCGACCATCTTCATTTGTTCAGCATCCATGCTATCACCGTTGGCGCGGCGACCTAGGGACGGCATTTAAGCGATATCCAATCACAATGGGCCACACAAGCCCGATGCAGGGGTATTCCCACGCTCCGAACTGCTCCAATCCCGGGGTCTTCCCACACCCGGGTGTAGCACCTCAAACCGACCTACTGCGCCGATGTGAAGAGACAATTTCCGCGAAGTTCGAGAGAATCTTGGCTCCGTCATGTTCCCGCTCGAAGGCGCTCGCTTCCTCAGCACTGATGTGCCCGAGTCGAACCGACCGTTCGATGCGATGTTTGGCCGCCTCGGGATGGAACTGGACCCCCCAAACTGGGAGTTGATTTCCCTCACCGTCAAGAATCCTCACCGCAGTATCGGAATTGTGGGGAGCACTGGCCAGGAGAACGCCACATTTCGGGAGCTCCACGACATGGTCTTGGTGGGTGAAGAGGGCGACAGGGGCTGCCAAGCCTGAGAAGAGTGGGTCGGATACGCCACTCTCGGTGAGCGAGAGAGTCTCGACCGCGTCAGTCCGCCCATCAGCCCGGACAACCTTGCCTCCGAGCGCCTTGCAGAGCAGTTGGTGGCCGAAGCAGATTCCGAGAGTCGGCAGACCTGCATTGACCGCTGCCCGCATGAGACTGGCCGCCTCATCCATCCACGGCTCGTGGATCGAAACATTTCTCCGGCTCCCGGTGCAGACCACCGCGTCAATCTGCATCAGATTGAGCCATGTCTCCATGCCGCCGTCCCTCGATTGGGGTAGTGCCACCCGCAGCAATCGAACAGGACCCACCTCGTCCGAGCCACCTGCATCCGCAGCAGCGCCGTCTGCACCACTAACATCGACCCCCTCTACCGAGACGGTCCGATCAGCGACGAACGGGAAATCCTCGTCCCAAGTCGGGACGTCACCGGCCGTCAGTACGAGCGGAGTCCAACTGATGAGGGCCTTCTGGGCGCTCACATGCGACTGAAACTGTGGAGTCAGCAGGAAAACCTCGACCCTGCCGTCCTTCGCCACCAACGGCGCAATGACCTCCATGTTGCCACCATGCCCAAACTCAGCCCGCTCAACCAACAGGTCGAGTAAAGCCACTCGCAGAGGCCCGCCCATGGCGGTCGAGAGGCGGTCTGCCATCATAGCCTAAGCGATGGTTGAAAGAGGCCCAACCCCACCGAACTACCGAGGGAACCCCGTGACGGAGCTGGATGTGGAGAAGATTCTCGCCTCAGTAGGGCCTGTTCAAGCTGTGCTCGATGCGCACGACGGTGTCGTCAATGTGGTCTCGACCGAGGGTGGAATCATCTCTATCTCACTCGAAGGCGGCTGTACCGGATGCAGTGCCACTCCGATGACGGCGATGCAAATCTTCTACTCGCTGATGAAACTCGAAGATGTGAACGATGTCATCTTTCTGAACGGTGAACTACCCGAATACATGCGCGCCTTCATCGATGACAAACTCAAGATTGAATCCGAGGATTGAGCGGAAAAATAGATTGTAGAGGGTGCTCAGTTTCAGCGAGCCTTGATATCGTAACCGCGGTAGCCTCGCAGTATGCGAGGCCGGGTGGTGAGAACCTCTCTTTGCGCCGTTATGTTGTTGACCATCCTAACCTTTGCAGCACCGAGTGCGACCGCAACTCAGGATGACTGCCCCAACATCGTCGGAACCTCGACCGAAGACCGCCATGGCTGCTTGGATGGTGACGGAGATGGGTGGTCGGATCCAGATGAAAGTTGGACGATAGCGGATGGGGCGGACGCATTTCCGGATATTGCGACCCAGTGGTCTGACCTCGACCGCGACGGCTATGGTGACAACGGCGACTTTGATGCCGAATTGATTGACCACTTCCCAGAAGATGATACTCTGCACAGGGCGGTGGTTTCAGTCGGTTGCAATCCGCCGGACCATACGATTCAAACCACGAAGTCGAGTTACTTCACCTGCACCATCAAGAATGAGGGTGCCCATCGGCTAAGGGTGCTTGTCGACTGGAATGTCAGCAAGGGAATTGACGTAACCATGGTGCCCCAAAAAGTGATTCTAGAGCCGCATGGAATCTCCGATGATTCCGTAGAAATTCGACTTTCGTTCGCCGCCACCTCCGCAGGACTCAGCGGCGGCGACCTAATTCTCAACGAGAGCAGCGACTCCACACCAATCTACTCGATTCGACTGGGCGTCCTCGTACAGAACATCTCACCCTCAACGAGTTCGGAGAAACCGGAGCCGAGCCTTGACCCAGTCATGCGACAGGCTAGCAACCTAGCAGAGTGGATGTCTGCGAAATCTGGTCGGCAGGTGTCAATTCAGACGGCAATCGCAGCTATGGTCATCGTTCCATTCATCCTTCTGGTCCTCGGCCGGCGCACCCAACTAACGCTCGCCGAGCGACGCAAACAGCGTGAGGAACTTGAGGCGGAGGCAGCCAACGAAGATGAGCGTGAGCAGGGGGAAGCGACCGAAGAGGAACTCAGCATCGAGCAGATGGCAAGCGAGCCCCATCCCAAAAAAACTGGCCCGAAGCGAGGCGTCAAGGGGGCAGAAGGGAAGGTGCTCGACCACTCGATGGTGGAGGTCATAGTAGGCGAAATCGAGATGCCAGACGACCCATCAGATTCGTTCAATGTTTTGACTGAGGAGCTTGATGACTCGGACATCGAAGCCGAAGGTTGGCAAGATGCGCTGTCCGACCTGACTGATGACGAAGACGAACAGATAGTCGACTCAAAACACCGC
>DAVI01000093.1:6200-7450 GCA_002505495.1 Euryarchaeota archaeon UBA59
CGAAATCCACGAAACCCAAATCGATCGGTGACGGAGATGGAGAATCGCCGGGCGAGGGTGAGAAGCCTGCGAAAAAGAAGGCGAAGAGGAAGCGACCGAAGGGCAAGGTCGGACATACCCGAGGACCGGGCGTCGACCTCTGATCACTCCTCTTCTCTCTCACGCCGCGCCTTCATCAACTGGTGTGGATTTGGTTCACCTTGAACCTCCTTTCCCTTGATGTTCAATGTAGCGCTGAGCCCGACTGCGATGCAGACGACAGCCAAAACTCTCGCCAGCATGAAAGAGCCGAAGACAGACCCGCCAGAGTAATGTAATCCGAACAGGGATATGGCCGCCACGAAGCAGAAAATGACCATGATTCGCTGAGCCCGTTCTTCAGCCGCTTCTGTCTTTGAAAGAGAGCCGATGCTCATCCAGATGACCAGTGCCCCGCCACAGGAAAGAGAGGAAACCACCTCCAAAACCCCGAGCAACTCCATGGCTTCCCGAGTTGGGCCCGGCACTTCAAGCCACGCAGTGAGTTTCCTTGTTTGCTGCTTATCTCCAAATGCATCATCCAAAGTGAGTCGCTGGCTGACCAGCCATGCGGGTGCGCGCGAGAGTTCAAGCGGGTCGGGCGTAGTGCAGCGGTTAGGAGGCTTGGATATGGCGACGGTGAAGGGTTGGGCTCTTCCAAAGAGTCGCCGTTCTAAGCCGCCTCATTTCTCCAAGTCGCAGATTGCAACCGTCTTGGAACAGGTCGCCACGCTGCTTCTGCTAAAGGGTGCCAATCCCTTCCGGGTGCGCGCCTACCAGAACGCGAGTAGGACCCTCGCCTCACTTGAGGAGGACTTGTGGGGGTTGGTCAGTGAAGACACTCTCACCGATGTGAAGGGAATCGGCAAGGGTATTGCCGGATTGTTGACCGAAGCGCTCACCGATGGAACCTGGGGTGACATCGGCAAACTGTACGATGAGACTCCCCCCGGTATCATCGAAATGCTTGGGATTCCGGGACTTGGACCGAAGAGAATCAAGGCGATGCACGACGAACTCGGGATCGATACGCTGGCCGAACTGAGTGCCGTATGTGAGGAGGGAGCAGTCGCTCAACTCGACGGCTTCGGCGACAAGAGCCAGCAGAAGATTCTCGACGGAATCGAACTTCTCGCCCGCTTCCAAGGGCGCCGGCGGCTCAATGTCGGACTATTGTACGGCGAGGCGTTTGAATCGCTTGTCGCTCTAATCGCCGGCGTTAAGCACGCTCA
>DAVI01000093.1:7592-9260 GCA_002505495.1 Euryarchaeota archaeon UBA59
GCGGCAATTCTCTCGCTACCCGGCATCGCAGAGGTGAAGGGGGCGGGAGAGAGCAAGGTAAGCGTCATCCTCGAGGCGAGCCTGTTCGATGAGGGAATCAGACTGGGGACTCTGGACAGTGGAGTCTTCGACTCGATTGGCGGCGATGACTATTCCAGCCTCGAATCGAGTGGCACCATCGACGCTCAAGTCCGAATGGTGCCGCCCCACGTGTTCGCCTACACACTCGCCTACTTCACAGGCAGCAAGGAGCACAACATCAGACTCAGGCAGCGAGCCATCGACCGTGGTCTGCGACTCAACGAGTTCGGCCTCTTCCCCGAAGAAGAGGCTGGGGAACTGAAGGGTTTGGAAGCCGCTGAATTCTCCCTAAAAGCAGCCACTGAAGAGGACATTTACCGCCATTTGGAACTCGACTGGGTTGCGCCTGAACTGCGCGAGGACATGGGCGAAGTCGAGGCGGCCGAATCCGGGGGGCTTCCCGAACTGGTGAAGCCTACCGACCTGAAGGGGGCGTTCCACAACCACACAACTCTCTCTGACGGAGTCGCAACACTCGAACAGATGGCAGGAGCGGCGATGGACCTCGATTGGGAGTTCCTGGGAATCGCCGACCATTCTCAGATTCTCAACATAGGTGGTAACCAGATCGGCGTGATGCCAGAAGACATGCTGGCCCAAGGAGAACAGATTCGGGCGATGAACGAAACTTGGGCTGACGGTGGTAAGGACTTTCGAATATTTCACGGGGCAGAGTGCGACATCCTCTCTGACGGTTCTCTTGACTACGACGACGAAACCCGAAACGCCCTGACCCATGTCGTCGCCAGCGTCCACCAACTCGCGAGTTGGAAGAATCGAGATGAGCTGGAAAACACCGAGAATCTGATCAAGGCAATCGAAGACCCGACCTGCACCATTCTCGGTCACCCCACAGGAAGAATCCTACAGGGCAGAGATGGATTCCCGGTCGACCTGCACGCCGTTCTCCGCAGAATGGGGGAATTGAATTCTGAAGGTGAACTCAAATCGGTCGAAATAAACGCTAGCCCGTACCGCCTCGACCTCGACTGGCGCTTCCTGCGATTCGCCCGCGACCAAGGCGTCCCAATCTGCATCAATCCCGACGCCCATGACACCCGCGGTCTGCGCGACGTGTGGTTCGGCGTACAGATAGCGAGGAAGGGATGGCTCCGCCCCGAAGACCTGCTGAATTGCCGTTCAGGTTCCGAATTGGAAAATCAGTTTTTCAATTGAGATATTTACTCCTACCATAGGCGACGAGTTGCAGCGGTAACGCTCATTGACCCCTGCCGAAGACCGAACCTCATGGGAGTGGCCCGCGCAGTCGTCTTTGCCGGTGTCTCATTTCTGCCAGCGGTCCTCGTTGGCATCTTTGCCTTCATGGCGATGGGAGGCCCAGACCAAGATTGGGCGGACTGGATGTGGCTGCCCTGCTACATCGTACCCGGCACACTAATCGGCGCCGCCGGCATGTATGGTTGGAAGACCAGTGCTGATGTCGACTTGGAGTGATTTCATGCTCAAAGCCGAGAAGGTCGGTCGCATCGGAGAGATACTCGACCAGCTCTACCCGAAACAGGCGATTCCGCTCGACCACCGTGACCCGTACACCTTTCTTGTGGCTGTGATGCTCTCCGCCCAGAC
>DAVI01000093.1:9411-19268 GCA_002505495.1 Euryarchaeota archaeon UBA59
GCGTCATGATGGAGTGGTCCCCGAATCCTTCGACGGACTCGAGGAGCTGGCTGGCGTCGGCCACAAGACCGCCTCGGTGGTGATGGTGCAGGCGTTCGGAGTTCCCGCATTCCCTGTCGACACCCACATCCACAGGCTCGCAACCCGTTGGGGGCTTAGCAGCGGGAAGAACGTCGTACAGACCGAGAAGGACCTGAAACGGCTCTTCCCCGAGGAGGAGTGGGCGAGGCGTCACCTGCAGATCATCTTCTTCGGCAGAGAACACTGTCCAGCCCGCCATCACGACATGGAATCGTGTCCAATCTGCTCATTCGCGGCAAGTTCCGCCCGCAA
Organism: Euryarchaeota archaeon UBA59; assembly: GCA_002505495.1. Taxonomy (GTDB): domain Archaea; phylum Thermoplasmatota; class Poseidoniia; order Poseidoniales; family Thalassarchaeaceae; genus MGIIb-Q1. Next base: position 9,745 of record DAVI01000093.1, read on the forward strand.
GAGAGCCGAGCGTCAGCGTTAGAGGTAACAGCCATCCCGACCCACCATGGCAAAGCACCTGAGCGTGGGCGACAAGGCCCCGGAGTTTGAGGCGACGCTGACCGACGGCACGGTAGTGACACTGGCAGAAATGTTGCAGGAGAGCGGCGTCATCCTCTACTTCTACCCGAAGGACAGCACCCCGGGATGTACAACTCAAGCGTGCGATTTTCGCGACAACTTCGGAGTTGTGAAGGCATCCGGCTGGCGAGTCATCGGCATCTCAAAGGACTCCGCAAAGAGCCATCAGAAATTCATCGGCAAGCATCAACTCCCCTTCGATCTCATCGTTGACGAGGAGAGGGAACTGAACGAACTCTACGGCACCTGGGCTGAGAAGAAACTCTACGGCCGAACCTTCCTAGGCTCACTCCGCTCCACCTTCGCAGTCTCACAAGACGGAAACCTCGCATGGGCGAAATACAATGTCAAGGCGACGGGGCATGTCGAACGGCTAATGAGAGACCTCGGTATCGAGTGATTGCATGTCCGACGACAGTGAGTTGGCTGGCATCCGCCACGACCTCGGAAATGGCTCAGTCGCGTGGCGTCCCTGCCATGTCGGAAAAGACGCTGTCATCGGTGCTGACTGCTCCGTCGGGGCGCTCGCGCATGTGGGAAGTGAGGCGGTGTTGGGAGACCGCGTGAGAGTCCAAGGCGGTGCCTATGTGGCTAGCATCTGCCTCCTAGAGGACGATGTATTCATCGGGCCAAACGCAACGCTGCTCAACGACCGGCATCCACCCAGCCGTGACCGAGGAAAGTGGCTCCCAGTGACTGTGCGAGCAGGTGCGGTGATTGGTGGCGGAGCGACTGTCCTACCCGGCGTGACCGTCGGTGAGCGGGCGGTGGTGGCAGCTGGCGCGGTGGCCACGAAGGACATCCCGAAAGAGGAGGTCTGGGGCGGAATCCCAGCACGGTTCATCATGAGCCGTGACGACTATGAGGCGAACAGAACCGAGGGGGACCTGTGAGGCTGAGCGAGGTGAATGGAAAGTGACTCCCGAACAATCCAAGTCTGCTGTCAAGGACTTCCTGCGCCGTTGCGTCTCATACGCCGACTCCTCAATCGAGCGAAAGGTCTCGAGGGGAGAGGACGAGAAAGAGGTCGCCCGCTGGCGCGCCTATCGTGAATTCACTGCATATTCAATCTCCGAAATCGATGGTGGAGAACTCGATTCCTGGTTTGACTCTGAGGCGACTGGGCGCCCGACGAGAGAATCTGTAGGTGACTCGCCATCCGAAATCCCCCCGTCGCCTGACTGGCTCTCCGCGCTGGTCGCACCAAGACCTGTTGCCCTCCTCTCAACCCGATCCGAATCCGGCATCCACAACCTCTGCCCGGTGACCTCCCACTCGGTGCTGGCTAACTCCCCGCCCCTCATCGGAGTCAGCCTCTCAGTGAATCTCGAAGGGAGAGAGAGAGACAGTCTGAACAACCTCCGAAGTGGAAGTCCAGCATCCCTCATCGTCTTGCCAGCCAACTGGGACTCCGCACAAGTCATCGACAAGGCAGCGCGCAGCCTACCTCCCGAAGAGAGTGAATGGGGTCTGATTGAGGATGAGCCGGTGGTTCAGGGAGAAAATCCCGCCTTCCACCCCGCCGCCGTTGCCGTCATCGAATGTCATCTTGCCGAGCTCCACTCATTGCCCGAAGGGAGCGTAGCCACACTCGCCATCCTCGCTGTTGACCGATTACTCATCCCAGAGGCAATGTCGGATGAATCGCCGGACTTGGAGAGGATTGGGCCTCTACTCTCACAATTCGGCATGAGCAGACTTACCCCCGGGCCGAGTAGCTCCGAATGGTCGTACACAATCGAATTGGACTGATTGTGTCCCAACGGAATTGGGGGAATCGCCTCATTCCTCGTGAACGCCGAGGTGGTGTGAGGTCGTATCGACGATTGAACCGGCTCCGGGCAGGAGCAGCAGGGTGTCCTCTTCATCGAGAGAGAAGACCGGCGCACCCAACCTCTCTGCCATGCCACCCAACTCTCGACGGCAGGCGTCTTGCTGCGCATCCATGTGCTTCAGTTCCCGAAGGTCGATCACCACGATGTCTCCGCCAATCAACCGCTGGCCAATGCCGTAGGTCGGCATTCGATGGAGTTCATCCGGAGTCACATAACGAATCGCACGCCGGGGTGCTGCCATCCTCCGTCGATTCCACTCCTGCCATCTCGCCTCGCCGAGGTCGTGGAACTTCTGCTCGGCCAGAACTTGGACAGCGGTTTTTCGGACCTCGGGAAGAGGTTCGTCCACCTCTTCGGAGCCACCCTCATCGGTCGGATCAGGCAAACCGAAAAATGAGTATATGTTGGACAAGGGGCCACACTCCGGGTTCGCCTCGCCAATCGCCACTCTTCAGCCTACTGCATGGAGAGAGAGAGTATGGTGCGGTTTCCGCTCTGACGACGGAACGCCACTACTCCTCTTCGTTGTCTGAACTGTCGCTCTCAGCGCCGTCGTCGACCGCCGTCCCGCCGCCATCATCGGCGAGGTCGTCATCGGAAACACCCTCGGTGTCAACTTCCTCGAACGCCTCATCGACCCACGCCTCGCCTTCTTCGCCCTTCCGCAGAACCGTGGTAGCGCCTAGAACAGCAGCCCCCAAGACAATCAACCCGATGACAATCAGCAGGTTGCTGATGCCGGCCGTGGTCCCAAGCATCCCCAAGAGGACTTTTTCTCCAGGTTGAACTACGATTTCAATCTCGACTGAAGAGGTGTAGCCCTCGTCACTGACCGTGAGCCTGACGATCTTGGTGCCGGGAGTGTCGTAGGTGTGCCTGAGCGGGTTGAATCCGCTGGTCAGATGGTCGGCGTCGTTTCTCGCATCCCCGTCGCCATCGCTATCAACCGCGGTATCAACATCCCAGGTGTAGAGCAGAAGAGCCATGTCCGACTCTGTGTCTGTGGTTCCGTTCGACCATATCACCAATTCCTCGCCGACCCTGAGAGTCGTCACCTCGGGAACCATCTTCGCCTTCGGCCTCAGATTCACCACCGTCACGCTGACCAACGCTTCCGCAAACGCACCATCGTCGTCGGTGACATGGAATCGAATCGCGTATTCCCCCGCAGCGGGCCATGAGTGAGCGAGATGTACACCCGTGTAGTCACAGTCGTTCACCTCGTTTTGGTCGTCATCAGCGTCGTTTGTCAGGTCGATGTCCCAACAGACGCGCAGCGTCTCGAAATCTGATTCCGTGTCGGAATAGCTTCCCGTCATCTCTAGGATTCGGTCTTCGCCAACTGGCAGCAGTGCCCCGAACTGTTCGACCGTCGGTGGAATGTTGTTGACCTGTACGAAGCCGACAGTGAGACCTGCGGTGGCGCCATTGTCGTCAATCACCTCCAACTCGATTCGGTGATTTCCGCTCTGCGTCCAGATAACGTCTATCTCTGAATCTACACCTGTAGTCAGCACCGTTCGCGTCGGCTCTCCTGATGCATCTGGGCTCCAATGCCAGTTCAGTGAACTCTGGTCGTTGAGAGTGTCAATCGCCTCTCCGAACAGCGTCACCTCCTGGTCTTCGTCGACCTCCCAAGTCGCTGGCGCCGGCTCGTCATTCGCCGCACTCCCTCCCTCCATTCGAATCACGACGGCGCGTGGCGGGATGTTCGTGATGTCGACAGTGTAGCTAGCGATGATCTGCTCGTTGTCATCATCAGTCGCTGAAAGCTGCATCACAAAGTCACCCTCCTCCATCGGAGTGACCGTGCATTCCATCGTGATGGGACCCTCCTCGCAGGTGTAGGTCACACCGTCAGAACGGGTCGGAGGCAACCAGTGGAAGATGATGGGCGCGGAACTGTCGAGGGTGTCATCATCATCGCTGTCATAGGCGTCGAAGTGAACTGTCTGCTCCGCCTCAATCGTGCTGACCGACGCGGCGATGTTCACCCACGGTAATCGATTGAGGATTTCGATAGTCATCGAAGTCGAGTCGACATCGTTCTCCTCATCAGAAACGGTGAGTTCGATGGAAAACACTCCGTTGTCAGTCCAGTTCAACTCGAGTTGACAGTCTGCCGCCTGGAAGGTGTCGAAGTCACCGTAGGTCACCTCGACCACAAAGGTGCAGTGAACGCTTCCGCCGTCTGCATCACCGCTCCCCGTCGCATCGATTGTGAAGTTCGTCAGCGTGGGCGTGGGAGGTATGGCAGCCAAGGAGGCGGTGGGAATGCGGCCGATGTAGAGGTCGAAGGTCGCCATGTCGTTCGATTGGTTCACATCATCGTTCTCCATCAAGTCGTCAGGGTCCACCTCGAAGGAGAAGGAAATCCAGCCCGAAGCCTGCTCCAAGGGGACAGCCCATGTAAACTGCAACACGTCAGAACCGACCGGTGGAAGAGCCTCGATGTATCCTCTCTGTGTGGAACCATCCGGTGCCACCATCTCCAACTCGCTTGCCTGACCTCCAATGGTCCCCTTGTTCTCCACTGGTATCGTGAATTGCAACTCGTCGCCTGGTATTGCGTTGAAGCCGTAGACGGGGTTCAGAGTGAGAGTCTCATTTCCGCGCAGCCGGTCGACAGAGATTCCACCCGGTCTCGGCCGATAGTCCAAGGTCACCAACTCATCATCGAGAGTAAGCGTATCCACTCCAAAATACTCCTCGACCGGATCCCATGCGACGATGCCATGGCTGGCGTAGTCGTGGTTTGAGGGGGTTGAGTCGAGTGGGTCGCTAGTGTTCAGGAGAACAAAGGCGCTGCCATTAGCGGCGGTCGTTTTGGTGATCCACTCGTCGTTGTACTCGTACCTCAGAATGAATGTCTGGTCGGCGATCGGCGTGCCATTGTCGTCGGTGACATTCACCCAGACACCAAGAGGCATGTTGAGCGCCCAAGTCGGGTATTCGAGATTGACTTCAAAGTGCTTTGCCGAAGCCGCTGGCTCGAAGTCCTTCAGATAGAAGTCGACATACATTCCCAGGGCATTTTCGAAGTGACGCCAAGCGTCGTTCTTGGCACTCGGGCACCACCAGCGGAACGACTCCACGCTGCCGTTCTCATCGAAGGCGGTCACGTTGTAGGAGCTTTCACAGCCTGTATACTCGACCACCGGGTCGCCCACGCTCATCACCTGGTGTGTCGTCTCAAAGGACAGGGTCTCGTCTTCTGGAATGGTGAAGAAGTTGGAACCACCCTGCCACCAATTCACATCGAGGAAGTCATTGCTCCACTCTTCGCCCACGTTCAGCGGAAAATCGTAGTCCTCGCGAGGTTCGTAGAAGGAATCGGTGACCGTGACTTCCGCTACGTCGATGTATTGAGAGGGGTTGATCCAGAACTTTACGTGCATGTACACCTCATTCCTGATGGTCGCAAGGTCACCCGCTCGAATGATGTCCGAGGAGGAATAGTCGACCGTGATGTCACCGAGAGTGCCGCTCAGCGTAATGTTCAGACCGACGAACTGTCCTTCCGATTTCACCAGGTAGGCAACCGAACTGTGGTTGTCCACTGTCCATGTGGTCAAGTCATCCACCCACATGTCCAACTCACCCAAGAGCGCCTCAGCGTCGGTCTCCACCCCGGAGTTGGAAATCATCTCGGCGACATCGAAGACGCCGGCGTAGGTCCAACGGTCGCCTTTGTGAAGGACGGGCACATCGACATCGGCGTCAGACAATCGAGGACCCGCAAACTGCTCGTCTTCCAAGTTCTGTGGGGGAGCCTTGTCCGGTTCACCCAATGCGAGCACACCGATACTGCCGAACAGCAGCAAGAGCACTAGAACAAGCGAGGAGAACATTCGGTGGTTGGCGGGTTGGCTGCCCATGTAATGGGCAGGCTGCTTGGGATTCATCAACCATCCCCTATGGATTAGAGCGATTTCTAACTGGTTCAAAGGTCGAAATCGAGGCCGTCAGCGAGGCCGGGCGGAGCTTGAGACTGCTCCTCAAGCCATTCGTGGCCATACCATTCCCACTGCTCCTGAGTCCAGCCGGGTGGTAGACCCTCGGCGGGAATAGGGGGTGGTGGTCCTGTGGGCGCATCAGGGGAGTCAGCGAGTGGAGCTGCGGCCTCCGATGTGGTTTGTCCACCGTCCACGGTTCCCTCAATCCCTCCAGCGACCGGCTGGAGAGCGTTGTCGAGCAATGCGGGCGCCGCATCCTGTTGGGCATCTTGAGGCCCTTCAAAGGCATAGGTCGGCGGCGCAGAGGTTAGTGGAGTCTCCTCAAACAGCGCACCGCCAGAGAGCCAATCTTCACCTTGTGGTCGACCACCCCGTCTCATCGTGGTGAAAGCCAAGACACCTAGCAGTGCGACTAGAACGAGACCCAATATGATGACGTAATTGCTTACACCGGCGGTGTTCTTGTCGAACCATCCTCCCAAGAGGCTCTTCTCGTCCAACTCGACAACGATGATCAGGTCAACTGTCGAGGTGGTCGACTCGTCGGAGACTCGCAGGCGAATGTTCTTGGTTCCTGCTGTGAGGAAAACATGGCGCAATGGCTGATTGATCTCGGTCGTCAACTCGATGTCATTGGCTGGGTCGCCATCATCGTCCCAGTCAGACGACGTGTCTAGGTCCCACTCGAAGCGTAGGTTGGCCATGTCTGATGCCGAGTCGCTCGTCCCGTTGGTCCAGATGACTATCTCCTCGCCAACCTTCACTGTCAGATGCTCGGCCTCCGCCTTTGCCTTGGGCGCCCGATTGATGACTGACACATTGACGATTGCTTCAGCCTGTTCGCCATCGTCGTCGGTGACATGGAAGCGGACCTTGTGCTCACCATGCACTGCCCATGCGTGAGCGAGATTGGCTCCCTCATAATCGCAGTCATCCATGAAGTCGCCGTTTTCGTCTGAGTCGACCATGAAGTCGATGTCCCAGCAGACCCTCAATGAATCTAGGTCGGAAGAGGTGTCCGAGTAGACTCCGGTCAGCTCCACCGGCTCATCTTCGGCAATCATCATTGGTAGGCCAAACGGTTCAACTGTGGGAGCGACATTCTTCACCTCGATCCAGCCGTTGACAACGCCGGAACTCAAACCATCGTCATCGATGACCTCCATCGCGATGATGTGCCCCCCGGACTCCTGCCAAGTGACTTGAATCTCAGAACTCGGACCTACCGTCTCAAGGTACCAGTTCGGGTCGATGTCCAGGTCGGGCTGCCATCCCCAAGAGAGAGAGTCCATGTCGTTGAGAGAGTCGTGAGCGTCCCCGCGAAGAATGATTGGCTCATCTTCAAAGACCTTCCAAATCGGCGGTGTTCTGTTACTTTCATCAATCACCTCTTCTTCGCCTCGCCACATCGTAATCCGGGCATCGCTCGGCGCGATATTGGTCACCATCAAGTCGAACCAGTTGCTCGTCGTCGCGAAATCATCATCCTCGACAGTCACCTGTATCCGGAACATTCCCTCCTCGAGAGGCGTGACTGTGCACTCCATCCCGACCAGACCCTGCTCACATTCGTATGAAGTCCCGTCACTCCGCGAAGGAGGCTGCCACAGTAGGTCGACCGGGGCGTCCGAGTTTCGTGTGTCAAGGTCACCAGAGTCGTGGGCGTCGAAGGTGATTGTGCTCTCAACGGAGATGGTCGGCTTCGGCGAAGTGATGTTCACCCAGGGGGCGCGGTTTAGGATGGTCACGGTGATTTGGGCGAAATCTTGGTCGTTCTCGTCATCGGTCACGGTCAGCCATACATGGTATTGGCCGTCGTCATCCCAACTGTTCTCAAGAAGACAGTCCTCCTCCTCAAAGGTCTCGTTTGTCGCCACATCCACCTCCACCACGAAGGTGCAGTGCGGGCTACCGCCGTCCGGGTCGATGCTGTTCCTCGCATCGAGCGGAATCGTCGTCATCGTCTTGGTCGCCGGAGGTTGAATCAGGTTCGCTTCGGGGAGCCGACCGATGAACATCTCGAACTCGCCGATGTCATTCGACTGGTTTGCATCATCTGTCATGAAACCGTCGGGGTCTACTTCGAATATGATTGAAACATCTCCTACCGGTTGAGTCGGTGGCACATTCCAAGTGATGGAGACTAGAGCCTCTGCTTGCGAGGCCAACGCAGGTACTGGAGCCCGGCTTGTGGTGCCGTCTGGTGCGGTGACCTCCAGTGTAGAGGCAGGGCCAGCGAAGATTCCCTTGTTCAGGACGGGGACGGAGAACTCCAATGAATCGCCAGGAATCGCGGTGTAGCCAATCACGGGATTCAGTGAGACCGTGTGGCCGTCCCTCGTTCGATCCACGGAAACCCCGATAGGGCGAGGCAGGTAATCCAACAGTGCCAACTGGTCGTCCAAGGTGATGGTGTCTACTCCTACTTTCTTACTGCCACTCATCCAGGCGATGACGCCGTGGCTGGCGTAGTCGGTGCTGGTCGGAGACGGGTCGAGAGCGCTACCGGTGAAGAAGACGACATGGGCCGAGCCGTTTGCCGCTGTGGTCAACGAGGTCGAGTAGCCAATGCACTCGTAGCGGAATTGAACGGTCTGCCCGCTGAGCGGGTTTCCGTTAGAGTCAGTCACATTGACCCATGCTGACAAGTTGGCGTTGGGAATCCATATGGGATAATCCAAGTCGACATCAATGTTCGTGCTGCGTTGAACTGGAGTGATGCTCTTCAACTTGAAGTCGATTTCTAGGCCCATCTCAATCTCGATGTGGCGCCATGCGTCATTACCGACTGCTGGGCAGTACCACTGAAACCCGTCTGGAGTGCCGTTAGAGTCGTACGAGGTGACATTGTAGGAGCCTGCACAGCCAGTGCCGTAGGGTACATTTGGATCACCATATGCCACTACACCGTGACCGCTCAAGCCCTGGTTAACGCTGTCGTCGGGGATGGTGAAGTAGTCTGACGCCCCGGCCCAAGTCAGTGTGTTGGTGTAGTTGTTGGTCCAAGTCTCACCGACCCTAAGCGGGAAGTCATATTGTTCCCTTGGAGGACTGTATTCGTTGGTGATAATCATCTGGCCAATATCGATATTGACGAATCCCCAGACCGTGAAGGTGACATCTATGTCCATAGTCATCTCAATGGTTGCGAGGTCACTCACTCTGATGAAGTCGGTCTGGTCGTAGTCAACATCGAGGTTACCGTTATTGCCGTCCAAGCTGACCCCATTCGCCTCGAACAATGCGTGGGAACGTACCTTGTAGACCAGTGTACTTTGGTTTTCAACTGTCATAAACAAGATGTCTTCGACCCACATGTCGAGGTCGCCGGTGAGTGTTTGGATGTTGGAGGAGACGCCGTTGTTGGCAAGCAAGGCTGCCACATCCATGTATCCATCGTAAGTCCAAAGGTCATTTACTCTCCAAGAAGGGACGTCGACATCGCCACCTGAGGTGCGAGCCTCAACCCAAAACACCTTTTCAGGGGACAATTCTGAGATTTCATCGGGTTGCAGTGATGCCATCCCAGACCATCCACTGACCAACAGTAGCAAAACCACAAGCACAGAGCCCTGCAGTCCATGGCCGCCGCTATCCAGCCCACCCATGTGTT
>DAVI01000093.1:19424-22559 GCA_002505495.1 Euryarchaeota archaeon UBA59
GTGAACTTCTCAAAGACCTCCTTCACGAACCACCCCTCCTCATGATCTGGAGTGAACTCCCCACCCAAGAGCTGGACCTCCCAGGTGGTGAAGATGCAGCGGCGCTCATTCAGTCGCCAGTGGATGCGTGTAATCAGAACAAACGGGGCGTGGATCAGCCAGGATTGCCACCACGGCAGCGCCCAGCCGATGACGATGAAGATGAAGGATGAATAGTGGGCCAACCGAGTCAGGGATGCGAGGATCCGCCGCACGCCGACACCTCAGATGACGAACAGCCTAACGGCAGAAAGCACCCAAGCGAGGTACATTCCCGCCTCCGCCACCATTACCACCGTCTCCTCCGACGGGGAGCGGCTTCCCAGAAGGGCGACAGAAATTCGATGAAGAAGTCCCTGCTGTTCATGAGTGCCCGCGTGGGGATTGCCACGCAACTTCGCTTCGAGTGTCGAGAGGAAGCAGATGTTGTCGTTGGTCATCCAATGTATCTTCATGGTGGGGACGAGAAACAACATCAGCCACCACGACTGCTCCCATGGCAGCGCCCACCCCACCAAGGTGTAAATTGGGATTGAGGTGTGAAGCCACTTCACCAAATCTGCGAAGAAGAGAGAGAGGGCACGTACCTCCACCTCAGGCAGAAAGTCTGCCGTAGCCCCCTCGCCCATGATTACCCCAAACCTTCTGAAGTTATGAGCACCCACCCTGCGATATTTCCACTCTATCGGAGGTTCGCAATCAAACTCAAGAGAATCTCAATCTCCAAAGAGGAGTAACCCTGTTCAGAGTAGGTCGGCGAGTTCGTCTTGGATGATCTGGACCGCCTCAAGAATCTCATCCTTGTGGCGGGCACCGGTAATCACCATCTTGCCGCTGCCGAAAATCAGGCAGACAACCTTTGGAAAGTCCAATCTGTAAATCAGGCCGGGGAACTGCTCTGGCTCGTACTCGACCTTGTCGAACGGTAGGTGGAAGGTCAGGTTGTTGAGGTTCAATCGACGTGGCAACCCTGCCAGTGGATCGTCAGCATGCAGTTTCCTCTTCTCAACATCATCATCCTCCTTTTCTTCGTCAGTTGCCAGACGGAGCTCATCCCCCTCTTCGATGACCATGATGTTTTGGTCGTCGAATTTGGCTCTGCCATCGTAGTCCTCCGGGTAGTGGAGAGCATAGGTCGCAACCATGTTCTGGACTTCGATTTGAACGTCATCGAGGTCCCAAGTCTCGATGCCGGCAGCCCGTAGGTCGGCAATCATTCGCTCGATTCCGGTCTTGATGTTGGCCCTGTTCTTCCCGCCTGTGCAGACAGCACGGCCGGAGCGGAACATGAGGATAGCCAACTTGGGGTCGACCACACGGTAAACCACACCGGGGAATTGTTCTGGCTCGTACTCGCAATTCAACTGGATTGCGATATCCGGGAGGTCTAGTTCTTCAGCCACACGGGTGGAGGCTACCACATTAACGACAGTTAGGCGTTCTTCATCACTGCTCATGCGGCTCGCCACCTACGCACCATATATAAAGGGCGTTACTTAAGAAATCACGCTTTCGTCCAATTTTCCAATTGAAAAATCAATTTTCACGGTGATTCTTCGATTCTCACTCCGGGGGCTCCAAGTGGGGTGATGATGACCCTCCCGCCACGCATCTCAATCGCCTCCGCCGTCGCCTTGGGATTGAGGGTCAGAGCAATCATGCAGCCACCCCCACCCGCACCCGTCATCTTCGCTCCGAGCGAGGTCGAGCGAGCGACCTCGACTAGTCGATCCAACTCGGGACAGGATACCTCGATTTCCCGCAGCAGTGAGTGAGCCAAGTCCATCAGTTCACCAACCTCCTCCAAGTTGCCGACTGAAAGTGCTGCGACCCCTGCCCGAGCGACAACACCCATCTTGGTAATCTCCTGACGGAGTTCGGGTCGCTGGGTGAGCAACTCTGCTACGCCAGACACCATCTTTCCAGTGGGTGAATGGATTCCCGTACTTCCTACCACGAGCCAGGCGTCGCGGGCGCGCTCGGCCAAATCGACGGAATGTATCTCCCAACTGAGTTCACCGTCGGGAGTCTCTAGAGTTCGAGTGTAGCGCCAGTCAGCAAACGATTCCTTCTCATTGGAGAGCATTACACAACCACCCAAGGTCGCGGTACTCGTATCGACTGGGCTCGCCCTCCCCTTCTGCGCCGCCGCCTCAGCCAAATGTGACAGAGTCGCAATCCGCTCAGAATCCATTTCGTCTCCCACCAGCTGCAATAGCGCGGCGCAGGTTGCTGCGGAAAGAGCAGCGGAGGAGCCTAACCCAGCAGCGGGGAACAGTTCGCTCTGAACCATCAGCGAATGAGGGGAAGACTCAGCGCCGAGAACCGCATCGCGCAACGAGACGACATGCGGGTGGCGCTCACTGTTCAACGGATTGCCATCCAACTTCCACTCACCTTTGCAAGGGGCCATCGAGACTTGCACCCTAGCATCGATTGCAACCGCGACCGCAGGCTCTCCGTAGACCACGGCGTGCTCACCGAACAGGATGCACTTGCCCGGGGCGGAGGCGCGCACCATGTGGGCCTGTCAGCCGCTTCCGGCCATAGGGGTTGGGGGGAAGCGGTTGGTTGAAGGGCGTTCTCTCAATCGGCATAACACGCCGGACTGCCACCGGCGGCGAGGCGGCCGAGATGGAACATCCACTCCTCCTCTCCTACGGCCCGATTCCGGGTTGGGTGATTCTCCTCGTTCTAGGCGGTACGTCGATTGGATTCTTCACCATCCAAGTGGTCAAGGCGACCCGACTGGTAATGCTCGGCACATCCGACTCCCGATTCGACTCATGGGGCCTCCGCGTGCGCGAACTAATCATCGGCTGGCTCGGTCAGAAGAGGGTTCTGGAAGACCGTGTAGTCGGCACGATGCATGTGCTGATGTTCTGGGGATTCCTGATGCTCTCGACGGACATGTTCGACCTCGCCACTGCCAATTTCTTCTCCGACAACATCCTCCCAAGTGTCCTCCTTGGCCCGTGGAACGGAATGGTGGAACTCGGCTATTCCCTCGCCTTTGTCGGCTGTTTGGCAGCACTCATCCGACGGGTGGTTATCTCGCCCGAGAAATTGAAGGGGGAGTCACAGTGGGAAGGGAAC
>DAVI01000093.1:22670-22876 GCA_002505495.1 Euryarchaeota archaeon UBA59
CAGACTTGGGAACCGATTGGAGCGTGGGTAGCGGCTCAAGGGGTCACGCAGGGGGCGGTAATCGGTGCTTATTGGGCCCATATATTGGCGATATGCCTCTTCTTTGTGCTGATTCCACTATCCAAGCACATGCACCTTGTGATGGCATTTCCAAATGTCTTCTTCCACGACACTGAGCCGCTGGCGAAGATGCGCCCGCTGGCGAT
>DAVI01000059.1:0-552 GCA_002505495.1 Euryarchaeota archaeon UBA59
GCCTGGCTGAGCGCCTCTTGGGAGGCCTTTGGCCACGGGTGGGCGTGGACCCAACTGCAGTCCGGCTTGTCCTCAAGTTCGGAGACCGCCTTGATGAGCGGTACCGAGGACTCTCTCAAACCGGCAAAGAGGGGATCTAGTTTGGCCACTGTGAGGCCGGACTCGTAGAGGTCGAGGAGCGCATCGTAGGGGTTCTCGTCATAGCCGAGGTAGCCGGTGAGTTCGCGGGACATGTCGATCATCTTGGCAAGGTCGTCCCGGAATATGGAGAAGTCATTCTTCTTGCGCGCTTCAGTCCATGAGACGATGCTCTTCGAGGTGTGGCGGGCCATCTCCTCTACGAACTCGGTAGGCTTCTTCGTCGCCTTGTCGTAGGAGTCACGGATGATTCTCAGGTTGCCCTGTTCGACTTCGCTGCCGTTTGCCTCCGACTCGGCTGCAACGAGCAACTCGCCGACCTCGGGCGCGGTCATTCTCGTGTGGCCCTCCTTGGATATCCAAGCCAACTGTTCGGCCCGCATCTCGGCTCCCTTGGGTGGCATCATGACCTCC
>DAVI01000059.1:609-1176 GCA_002505495.1 Euryarchaeota archaeon UBA59
CGCCCCATCAGTGCGTCGTACGCCTCGCCCATGAGCGTCGGAATATGGCTTCCGCCTCAAACCCTGCGACCCATCATTCAGTGTCTGAATCATTGAAAAAGGTCGGGATTTCGTAATCGACGATGACCACGGGAGATACAGAGCCGCGGTGGGAATATCTCATCTTGGAGGAGGACATGCGGAGGGACAACAGAGGGCGTGTTCACTGCATCATCAACGGTGTGGTACGCATCTCCGATATCTCGGTCGCGCTCGAGGCGGCTGGCATGCATGGTTGGATGCTCACTCATGTGCTGCCATTCACTGATGCACACCCCTTCAATCGGTTCTTCCTGCGCAAGATTCGTGAGCCGCCACCGACTGGCGAGGGGTCTCAATTCCAAACTTGACAGTTAGACCTCAACACCGAGCCAACCTCTCAACAGCACCCCGATGCCGAATGAAATCATGCTGACGACGATGAGGATGGCGGACATCTCCACGAAGCGGTGCTTGAACGACTTCTCGTCGACGACCGAGATGTAGTAGTTGAACACGGCCACTATCACAAAACCGATTACGAAGGTG
>DAVI01000059.1:1462-3067 GCA_002505495.1 Euryarchaeota archaeon UBA59
ACAAGGCCTGCCAGTGCTACCAAGTTCATCGACTGCAGGGCGAAGGTGAGACCCGCCAGCACCCCGGTCATTTCGATCAGCGCGTCCGACATGCCGAGGACGATGCTACCCGAAAAGTCGAGGCGCTTCTCCTCCAGCATCCCGATGAGGCGCGCTTCGTGAGCGTCCTCCTCATCGGCCAACTCGTCCATACCCAGTGCCCTATACTCAGCTGCCGCACCCTGCTCGGTCCTCTCCATCAGTCTGACTGCGAAGGTCAGCCCTAGGAAGGTGGCCAACAGGTTGTGATAGGTGACCTTCCACGACTGCGGCTTGACCTGCTCACCAGTCATCTCGGCAAGAATGGACTCATGGCGCTCCTCGTCGCCGGCAATCTCCGAGAGAATCGCCCGATTGGCCTCGTTCTTCTGGCTAGAGGCAAGCCTTCGATAGACCGCCGCCTCGGTCGCCTCCATCCGCTGTAGGCGCAACAGTCGGGAGCGGGTCGCCTCGTCCATCGTGACCGCTTGGTAAGAGGCCGCCCATCAACCCCTCGGAAGCCGACTTCCGTCGTTCTCATATCGCAGGGTGGCGACCGGCATCCGATGGGCGAGGTGCTGGAGGCGGAACTCGTCGACGAGAGGGAACAACTCGAGAGGCGGCAACTCAATGGCGCCCTAGGCGCCACGGTGGGCTTCATCGTCGTGATGATGCTGCTCGCCACATTGTTTCCCTCCACCCTCATCAACGACATCGACGGTTCTGGTGGAGGCGACCATTGGCTGCCACCGGTCGAACACCGTCGAGACCTTGAATACCGAATCGACGATGTCTTCAGCCGAGTCTCTTGGAACGGCTCGTACGGAATCGACGAAGTCCGCTCGGTCTATGTCGAGGTCAACACAATCACTGCCGCTGATGGTGGCGCTGGAGTCACCGGAGATGCTGAGGTCCACCTCGGATTCTGGCTGCCGGTCATCGAAGGGTGTGACTGGGATTCCCTCACAGACAACTCAACCCTCGCAGCAGACGGCAAGACCACCTGTGCGGTCCCCGTCATCTCGGAGATTGGACCCTACTACGGCGACGGTGACGACGACGCCCTGACACCGGCCAGCAGACTCGGCCGCTTCCTGATCGAGAACTTCGTCCCCCACGGTTTTGGGATTGCGCAAGTCTCGGTCTTCGGCACCGGCGAGTCAAACCACTGCATGGACTTGATGGGCGACGACGAACAGCGCGGAATCCACGCCGCAATCGAATGGCTCGGAACTCAACCTTGGAGCAACGGTAACATCGGAGTGATTGGAAAGTCGTATGACGGCAGCACACCTTGGGAAGCCGCGGCAATGGGCTCGGAACACCTCAAGACAATCGTGCCGATGTCAGGGCTAATCGGGGTACACGACCTCATGTGGCGCAACGGAAGCATGGAGGCTCGAGGCGCAATAATGCACAACGGAGTGTACGGAAGCTTCGGTTTGGACGGTGACTTGGAGGACACCGGGAATGCCTGTGAGGGATACCTCGAAGGCTACTACGCGGGGGTTGGCGCATACCTCTCGGGTGACAACCTGGCTTGGACGGGAAGCGACTACTGGGAGGAGCGGAGTTTCCTCGACAAGG
>DAVI01000059.1:3189-3941 GCA_002505495.1 Euryarchaeota archaeon UBA59
GGGCTCTACGGTCAATGGGGCCACGACTACCCGGACAAGAACGCCAGCCATTCGGGCAACACCGTGGGAAGGGGGGGTGAGGCTTACCCGTTTACGGTGCGCTGGGATTGGGCGGACGACCTGCTCGAGTGGTTCGACTTCTACCTGTACGACAAAGGGCCGCAGCCGCGGCTGGTCGCAGAGATTCAGGACAACATCGGAGGGTGGCGAGTCGAGAGTCATTATCCTCCTGCTGACATCGAGTGGATCAACTTCGGGCTGGATGAGTTCGAGGTGATTTCTGGGGGGATGACAGTAACCCCTACATCTCAATTGGTGATTCAATCTCCCCAATTGGAAAATGAGACGAGAATAGTGGGTAATCCGACGCTTCATATCGATGCGACGACCTCCCTCCTTTTACTCGGTACATCGGGTCATCTCGGGGTCGAGATGGTGCTTGCGAGTAGCGGCATGCATCTTGGCCACGCGGTGATGGATCTTCGGTTCCATGCGGGTGGTAAGGATGGCGAGGTTCTGACGCCTGGCCAGACTGTCAATGCCAAGATGGAGTTCTTCGGGATGGATGTGGTGATTCCTGAAGGAGACTCGATTCAACTCATCATCACCCAGACCAATGAGGACTATGTTCCTAGCCCAATCAGTATGACTCCGGTGACTGTCGATTTGTCGGCGGCGAGTGTGTTCGGGATGTCGACTGTGCAGCGAGACTGCAGCGACCTCTTCCTACCGCCGATGATGCCGAACGACTA
>DAVI01000059.1:4003-9191 GCA_002505495.1 Euryarchaeota archaeon UBA59
GAATGATTCAGTGGAAGAGTCGCTTCACCAACACGGTCGCATAGGCCCCGGGTGACAGGTCGAAACCAAGGGAAGCCTTCCACCTCTTGCGCTTCGCTGAGCCGTTCATCTCATCTCGCTCCGCCTCTGAGGCTTCAATCTCTGAGTGGACCATGGTTGGACGAGCATGGTCGGAGAGGTATTGGTCGATGTTAGAGAGGTCGAGTTCGGAGTGGGGCATGAGGATGGTTTCTGGCAGGTTTTCGAGAGTTTTTCCTATCTGCTCGACGAGCTTTCGCTTGGCTCTCCCCTGTTTTCCTGCGGGGGCGTTCGGAAAGTAAAGCGGACCGCCGACGCCGATCTTCACCGGATAGAGAAGATGGCCGTCGAACAACTCATGGAGGTGGTCGGAAAGGAGGCTGTTCCACTGCTCTGACTGCCACGCTGAGAGCCACAATCCTCGAATGTCGTAGGGCAGGGCCATGTACGCCTTCAACCAAACTTCCTCGCCGCTGACCCCTCCTTCCTGAGCCCGGCCTATCGCCTTCAGAGGCTTTCGAAACGGCTTGTGCTCTACCCTCATCTTTGCGAGTTTCGTCAGTTCACTCGCCACTCCCGAGCCACTCGCACCACTCGAATGTCCTGGACTGCCTCCCTTGGGCCACACCGCTGCCAACTTCTTCTTGTCGCGGCGCTTGTCTGAGCGGTCGGATTTGTTGCGTATTGTCAGATGGAGTTTCATCGCCTTCTCAAATTCTCCAGCGATGATGTGGGTGCCCGGCAGTTGGTTTCCCACCGCTGAGCCGAAGCGCTGAGAGTCGAACCAGTTCGGCCAGCCGTGCGCTCTAGCCTGCTCCAGCCGGCGTGGCAGGCCTTGGACCTCAGCGTAGTTCAGGTCGCGCACGACTATCTCAAAGCGATTTCCGGAATGGTGACCGCTTCGCAACTTTCGCTCCGCTCCGCCCAGCAGGGTCAGCCGCCAGCCGACACCTGTCAATCCGTCACTCTCATCTCCGACAGACTCACCGATTGTGTCTGGTAGACCATTTCCCGTTCCAGCAGGAATCGTCACCTTCTGTGAGGTGACCGCATGCCTGTCCTTGAGACCTGCAATCCCGAAGGCCCGGCGGGCTACGCCCAGTTCCCGAGAGAGACGGGCGAGCAGCGCAATAGAGTCGTGGCCCCGCTTCTCCAACAGATAGAGACGGTGTTCGCAATCGGCCATGGCCGGGCCGACGGCCGGCTCTGGACCACCCAATTCGGTGACCAGAAAGTCCTCGGGAGTCTGCCTCAACTTGACCGTGTGACCCCCTCCACTTGTCAGAGCCCGGCGCGCGAGCCATGAAGTGCACGGCTCGCTTGGCCGGGATTGATGGATGATAGCGTCAATGTGCTCGGTGGCGAGCTCCAACCCTGTTCGGACGACCCAGTCACCGGTTGGTTCCGCGATGGTTGCTGCAACACCGACCGCTGGGACCTCGGAAGCCACACGGTCTGCGTACTCGTAGACGAAGAGTTTCTCGCGTTCTCGAAACAGGCCGGAAACGACCTGTCGACACCGATGCCAGAGAACAATTTCCCGGGCCTCAAGGAGGGCGACCGCTGGTGCCTCTGCGCAATGCGCTGGAAGCAGGCTTACGAGATGGGCTCAGCCCCGCCTGTAATTCTCCAATCAACTCACATCAAGGCTCTCGAGGAGTGCGAACTCTCTGAATTGAAGGAACTCGCGGTCGAGATTCCCGAAGCACAGGATTGAGAATGGGAAGTAGGCGCGGCCGACTCTGTCCTGATTACCGTGACGAAGGTTTGTAATGGCGAAGGGTGGGGGAGCGAAACATGGCAGATGAGGGCGCGGGTGTGCAAGAGGCGAAAGTGCCTGAGCGAGTAGTCGACGGGAAGCCGACTCTCTACTGTTTCGAGACCTGCCCGTTCTGCTGGAAGGTTCGTTCACTGCTCTCCTGGAAGGGCGTCGATTTCTCGAAGGTCGAGGTCGATCCGATGAAGAAGAAGGAACTCAAATGGTCAGATTGGTCGGCGGTGCCGGTCTATGTGGAGGCCGACGGCACACAGGTCAACGACTCCAACCCCATCCTCCACTGGGTCAACTCCAACCACACTGGGGGAACACCCTTCCCACGGGCGGGCGAGGATGAGAGCCAAGACAAGTGGATGGACTTCAGTGGTGATGTTCTCGGGAAGTCAATCGTTGCCGTCATCTACAGTTCATATGGTGACAGTCGCAGGGCGCTCGCCTACGTATCAGAGGTTGAGTCGTTCAGCCGTTGGCAGGCGTTTCAGGCGAAATGGCTCGGCGGGGTCATCATGCGGATGGTCGGCAAGAGCCGAGCCAAGATGTTCGAACTTCCTCCCGAAGAGAACCTCGAATTCCAACTCGACCACCTCTCAAGCGCGCTAGCAGGCGATTTCATGGGCGGCGAGGTGCCCAACGGGGCGGACTTCGCCAACTACGGGATTCTGCGGGCTATGCAGGGGCTGCGTGGCTTCCCAATCGTCGAGGCTCACGGCTCGATTGGACCGTGGTTCCAGCGGATGAAGACGACTTCTGGCGTCTGATTAGTCGATGCGAGGCTTAGGCAGCGCGAAGGTCAGAGCGAAGGCGACTAGCCCGAGGCAACAGGCGCTCATGTAGGCGCCTTGTGTGAAGAAGATGAGGATGGATGCGGTTCGGAGCATCCCGGGGTTACCTGAGCGTAGACCGAGGAAAGTAGCACCCATTCCAATCAGTGCGAGCCCGGAGAATCCAACGCCGACCATGACATACATTCCCGCGGCAGACTCGTCGTACAGTTGCGTGTTGTTCTCAGCCTCTGAGGCAACATAGGAGATCAGCGTTCCATCACCCTCAGTATCGAACGCCTCGTCACTCGGGAAGGTGAGTTTGAGGGTAGTGAAGGCGAGTGGCTCGAACGACAGGGGTGGTTTGGCACTGAGCAGGATTTCATGCTCGACAAGTTGTGCAGTCCCCTTCGACTCGTTTGCCATCAACAGAATTTGAAGCCCGGGGTTAAGCCCATCAATGCGGAAGTTTCCGTTCTCGTCAGTGGTATTCTGATTCTCAAAAATTGAGCCGTTCTTATCTCTGACGGTCACTTTCACGGTATGGTTGGCGGCAGGGCTCCCATCCTCATAGACGACTTGACCGAGCAGAACCGCAGTACCTGGCGCGGCGTTCTGGGTGTCCCGGTAGATGAAGTTGCGGTGGTTGATGAGACCGGAGTCACCGTCGATGTAGTCCATTCCGTTGGCGAGCCCGAGCATTCCCGTGGCGAACAGGAGTATTGCAAGCCAGACCACCATCGGATGACGGGCCATCTCGGATGGAAGGACGATTCGCGCCCCGCTGTTCTCAAACAGAGCCGGTGTCGCATCGATTTCTGGCAGACCCTTCAGTTCCTGCAGGTTCTCGGACGTGGGTTCCGCCTCGGCTGAGGACCAGACTTGGGTCGAATTATCGGGCTCTTCCTCCATTGCCACACCCCCTCCACAACCTCACTTCCTCATCACACTTCGCAGACCGACGATGTGCGACAATGCGAAGGCGTATTCCCCCCTCGGAGGTAAACATGACGAGCCACACGGCGACCGTTCGCTGGCGCGGCAGCCGAGAGTTGGCCGAGGTGCTGCTCGCTGCCATCTCGCCTGACGACCCCGGCACATTTGAGGCGAGGTTGGAAGCTTGTGCGGGGGAAGATGATGAGGTCGTGTTGGTGATTGAGACGGCGTCTGACAGCATCGGTTCTGTGCGAGCGACGCTCGACGACCTGCTCTCATGTCTAGCAGCGGCAGAATCCGCAGTTCTAGCGATTGATGAGGAATAATGAGGCCCTATGGGCCTCCGTTCGGCCGGCGCACCCTTCAAACGGGCTCCACCGGTCGCCGCCCATATGGTCGAGCTCCCAATCCATGAGAGCCTACCTCACGACAGGAGTGCTGAACTCTGGGTCGACGGTGAACCAACCGAACGGCTGAGTTCCAGCATCAGAAGGTGGGTGACCACCCTGATGCACGACGAAGGGGTCACGGCACCACTCGGCCGGGATAGTGTCAGTGTGAAGGCGAGAGTCTGGTCGCGACAGGCTGGCAGACTTGCCGGAATCGCCGCGGCGGACCACCTGATGCGGGAGTGGATGCCCGGAGCGACTTGGAACTGGATGGCGGAAGATGGCGCAGACATCGAGGCGGGGAAGATAATCCTCGCAATCGAAGGGGGCCGAAAACAAGTTCTCGCGGCCGAGCGAATGATTCTCAATTTGGTCGGTAGGCTTTCGGGAATCGCTACCAACACCCTCAGTTGGAGTGCTGCTGCTGACCCTATGCGGGTCGCCTCAACTCGCAAAGTTCACTGGGGCCTTCTCGACAAATGGGCAGTACACCTCGGAGGTGGTTTGACCCATCGACTGATTCGCTCCGATGCACGGATGATCAAAGAGAATGACCTTGCTGGAATGGTTCAGGAGGGAGAGAAGAAGCCAAAGGCGGTTGCCCGAGTCGTAAGAGAACTCGACCTCGACTCCGTAGGCGCATTCATCGTGCTTGAAGTTGCAACGATTGACGAAGCGGTGGCAGCTGCTGAAGTGTGGGTTCAACGGATAACTGATGAGGGGAGGCAAGACCGACTCACGCTGATGCTCGACAACATGGACCAAGAGAAGGCGAAGGAGGTCATTCTTGATTTGAATACGCACGAATTCCGGGACTTGGTCATCGTCGAAGCGAGTGGGAATGTCAATTTCAGTGACCTTGAGAAATGGAAGACGTTGGGTGTTGATTTGGTCTCCGCAAGTGCTCTTCACCGCGGCGCCACACCACTTGACCTGTCTATGCTGTTCGAGGGCGCCTGAGGTTGTGGTTCGATGGGAGAGGTCCCTAGCAGCCATCCTCGCTATCACTCCCTGATGGGACGCAGGTTACTGACCGAAGCAGCAGCAGATGGTCTACTCGCTGATTCTGCCCTAATCGCTCACGGGCGCGGAGAGGCTTTCGATTACCTCCTCGGCGAGCAGACCTGTCCGGCCGCCCGGCTGGCAATCACTGAGGCAGCAGCCCGTCTGCTAGACGCGTCTGCCCCGATTATCTCGCTTAATGGAAATGCGGTCGCACTCGCCGCCGACGACATGATTCGCTGTGCGGCCGCAGTCCACTGCCCGATTGAGGTCAACATCTACTATCGCACACCCGAGAGAATGGA
>DAVI01000059.1:9270-12654 GCA_002505495.1 Euryarchaeota archaeon UBA59
GATATGTGGCATCCCGATTTCGAGCACATGACGGGAGAGTGGGTCGAGTCGGTGGAGCAGGTGGACATCTTTGGTGGCGAGCCGGATGGCCGAATACCCGGCTTGGAGGGGCCGCGTGCAGATTGCTGCACAGATGGAATCCTCGATTCTGACCTCGTTCTGGTTCCCTTGGAGGACGGTGACCGCTGTGAGGCGTTGGTTGCCATGGGAAAGCAAGTTATCGTCGTCGACCTGAATCCGATGTCACGCACCGCCAAGACCGCCACCGTGACCATCGTTGACGAGCTGATGAGATGTTCCAAACTGCTACTGAAAGATCTCGTGGATGGTAGTGCCGAGCAATCGGAAAAGTGGGATAATGGGGCCAATTTGTCTGCTTCCCTCGCTGTAATGTTAGATTCGTTGCCACAACCGAAGTGAAGAGAGGGGCATCCGGGCATACCTTTTTCACTCTCAGCAATGATGTGGTTTCTGATAGAATGGCGCCAGCAAGAAAGAGCCCCGGGGATGGCGACGACTTCTTTACATCGCAGGCGACCTTCAACATCGATGGCGAATCGAAGCCAAAAAGGCGACGGAGAGCACGCGATGGCGATTCACGCGCAAAACCAATCCAGCGTCAGTCTGCAGAGAGCCGGCGTCCGTCGAAGCGTAATTCTATTCTTGAGCACAATGAAATCGATAGACAACGCGACACTCTGAATAATTGCCCTGGATGTGGTAGCGATGTCAACGAAGGTGAGTATGTCGATGTTCTCGTTTCATTCGTGACCGGAGCTGCAGACTACCTCGCTGGCGACTCGGTCAGAACCCAAGCGGTGCAGGCTCTGAAACAACAGGCCAAGGCACTGGATCTTCCCGAACCCTACGAGGATTGGTTGTTGGAGGTGTGTGTCCGTTTGGAGGCGCAGGTGGTTCGCTACGTCGAAGCGAGGCGTGACCTTATTCGGGCAGAGTTGGAAGAACATCTTCGCAAGGAATTGATCGGTGACCTATACGAGCAGATCAGAGGAAACATCGAGGCGCAGGTTCGGCACGACATCGAGACCGAGATGTGGGAGCAGTTCGAACAACTCTACCGAGATCAGCAGAGTGAGTGAGTCACCTAGCGGTCTGAGGGTTGGTCAGGACTCTGAGCTGGCTCTGAGACCTTGATGAGCAGATTTGCGAGCCGCTCGGCAATCGCACTTCCGACTTCGGAGGTTGAAGCGGTTCCACCGAGGTCGTAGGTCAACAACTCACCTTCAGCCAGATGCTCAGCGATAGCCTGTTCTATCAAGTCGGATACCTGAAGCGCCTCGTCATCCGAGTGTTGCATTCCAAGCCACTCAATCATCAACTGAATAGAATTAAGAGTTGCAATGGGATTCACTATGTCCTTCCCGGCGTGCTTTGGAGAGGAGCCGTGAACCGGCTCAAACAAGCCGTGGACATCACCGATGTTGGCGCTGGCAGCCATGCCCATGCCACCTTGCAACACACTTCCGAGATCGGTGACGATATCACCGAACATGTTGGTTGTGACCACGACATCGAACCACTCCGGGTTGCGGACCATCCACATGGTGAAGGCGTCGATGTAAGCCTCTTCGCAGCGGATTTCGGGGTAAGCCTCCCCCATCTCTCGGAAGACTTGGCGGAATAGTTGGCAACCGCGGGTAACATTGCTCTTGTCAACGCAGGTCACTCTCGAGATTCCGTCGCCGGGTGAGCCATTCCTGCGCCTTGAGTACTCGAAACCGAGGCGAATCAGCCTCTCAGAACCCTTCCGACTTATTGGACGAGGGTCCCACGCCACCTCTCCGGAAAGGCCGTCAAACTCAATTTCCGGGTCCTCCATCTCCTCGATTCCCTGCGCCCGTTGTGCGGAACGCCTCAGCAGACTGTGGTAGAGTCCCTCGGTATTCTCCCGAAGAACCAACATGTCAACCTTGGCAGGTTCCCAAACCTGAGTGAACTCGTCGTGGATTTTGTGGAGTACTCCATCGTACAATTTGATGGGGCGGACATTAGCGTAGAGGTCCAACCCGCTTCGCAGCCCGAGGATGACTTGGCCACCGGCAAGGTCTCCGTTCGGCAGCACCGCGCCGGGCCAGCCGATGGCACCCAGCAGGATGGCGTCGGTGTTGTCACGGCAGTGCTCAAATGAGCCTTCTGGCCACTCTTCACCGGTGTCCAGCCAGTGCTTTCCACCGCATGGGATGGTCGTCTTTTCGAATGCCAAATCGGTGTACTGCTCGATAACTGCAAGCAACTTCTCACCTTCAGCCATGACCTCAGGTCCAGTGCCGTCGCCCGGCAGGATGGTCAATCGATAGGTCGCCATTGGCCGCGCCACCTGCTCAACGTACATGAACACCACCATTCGGGGAGTTGAGTGGACTGGTGAGGGGATTACTTCATCAACCGTCATTGTAGGCAAGTATGGCGTGACAGCCCGCGGTCCGAGCGATGCAGACGATGGTGCGAGAATAGATGCCAAGACCCTTCCAGTGGAAGTCAGGGTCCTTTGGGAAACCATGCTCCGGCTCGAGCCGGACTGGAGTCTCAACGACTGGCTCGCAAAGCAAGCGAAGGATGAATTGAAGCTCGTCGAGGGAAATCTCGGGAGAGAGCGGATGCGTTTGGAGCAGCGACTGAACAGAGTCAATACGCTCGCTGGCAAACTCAAGCGAATGGGTGTCGACCTCGATGAAGTCCGCTGGAACGACCCGAACCAGCGAAACCTGTTCGATGTATTCTCGGGTGAGAATCCGAAGCCGACGGAGGAGGCCACCGAAGTGGAGGTGGAAGAGCCGGACGAAGGTGATGCCCATCCAGCGGCGATATTGCTCGATTACCTTCCCGGTGAGCCCGGTGACGACCCCCTACTCGCCATCGTCGCCCAGTTCATCCTCGTCGAGATGGATGAAGCGAGCGCCGCAGGAAACCTACCCCTCAGTTACGATGAAATCGATGAACTGCTCGAGCCACGTGGAATCAATCCCGATGAACTCTCAGAAGCGATAGAATGGCTGCTTGGCCGCGGTGAACTCGTCGAAATCGCTGAGGACCTCTTTTCCCTCGATGGTTGAGGAAAATGAGACCAATGACGGAAACCGTCTTTAACTTCTAAGTAACAAATATCCCTTGGGATGCCTCGACTCCGCGCAGTACTCATTGGTTGCCTTGCCATACTGTGGATGATAATTGAATGGGGGGTCATGTTGGAAATCGCTATCTGTGCAGGGGTCATCAGCACTCTGCTCTATGATGTCCCACACAGTTACCGCGAGAGGCGAAGACTCGCTGGAATTGTCGACAAGCAGGAGATTAGCATCATTCTCGGTGAGCATCAACTATCAGCGCTCAACAATCAGTGCAACCAACTCCAGCACATCCTCA
>DAVI01000059.1:12793-14181 GCA_002505495.1 Euryarchaeota archaeon UBA59
TGATTGACGACCAGAAGGAAACGCTCACCACCCAGAAGAAGGCGATGGAGGAGGCGCAGCGACTGATCCGTTCGCAACAGCGGCTGCTCAACAAACTCGAATCTCAGACCGAGAGTGGACATGGCCGCTGGGAGGAGACCCTTGCGACCCTTGAGAGAATGCTCGCCAATCAGGCGGCGCATAGCAACGACAGCCAGCAACAGATGTTGGAGGAAATCACAGATGGAAACCGGGAGTTGCAACGGGCGCTGACCGACCTCCTGCAACAACTCGCGATGGAGCCGCGTTCATCCAGTGTCAATGTCCAAGACTCCGTGGTGATGGGGTCAGGAGTTGCCTCCCATGTAGATGACGCCATCCAACACCGACCCTCCCGTAGCCGCCGAGCATCCCGAACACGGGTGCCACGCAGGTCGCGCATCGCCGAGTTGAAGGCGGTCCCAATCGCCCAAGTAGGGGAACCGCAGAGGACAACAGAGGAGAAGTGGCTTAGGTCACTTCCCGAAGACCTGACCTGAGGTCCTGCAATGTCCACCGACCCCCGCGCTGAACTCCGACGCAGTGTGTTAAGGGCTGAACTACTCGGTGCCGGCTTGCCCAAACTGGTGGTTGTCGGTGTCCTCATACCCCTCTGCATTTGGCAGGAGCCGTTTGGCATCGTGTTGACTCAGATCACCTGGCTCCTCATCTTCACTTCCATCACCCTGCTCATTCTCATCAATGTCCAGCGCCGTTGCGACACCACCATGCAGCTGGTCGACGACATCCTCGAGGGCAGGGCGACCGTCACCGAACTTCTCGAACAATACTCGGGGGACCCCTCGACTTTCATCGACTCCATCATGAACCTGGCCGGCACCACCAGCGCACTCGAAGCCCTGTTGGAAGGGCGGGGTGAGGGCGGTGAATTGGCCAAGGAGATTGACAAGTGGGGGCGCACGCTCTACAGCACTCGGGGGAAGGACCCCAAAGGGCCGGCCAAGGGCAAGGGTGCTGACACTTTCGAAAAGTCACTCTCACGGGTCGATGCGATGACTCCTCGTCCAGAACTTGAGGGGCGAGAAGGTGAGTTGACCAAGTCCGAGAAGATTGTGGAGGAGGCAAACATCATCGCTGCCGAAGATGCTCAGAAGAGGTGGGAGCGGTCTGAGGCAAATGACCCCGAACTGATAGAGGCCGGAGTCACGAAGTTGGGTGATTTAGTGGCGCGTGGCCACTTTGGTGGTCCTGAAAAGCCCCATGAATGATGTCGTTAGGGAGCATCAACCGATAAAAGGGGGGAGGTCCGCCCAAAGGGCGGGGATGCGGATGAAGATGAAGGCAGTCTTGGTCGCAGGCGGACATGGCTCCCGTCTGTTGCCGTTCACACGGTTCACTCACAAGACGCT
>DAVI01000059.1:14268-14591 GCA_002505495.1 Euryarchaeota archaeon UBA59
CGGGCCGGAGTCAAGGACATCACCATCATCGGAAACCGATTCATCGGGCAGATCGCCCAGCATGTGGGAACCGGGCTTCCCGGAGAGAACATCCACTATGTCATCGAGGAGGAGCCGCTAGGCCTACACCACGCCCTGAACCTTGCTCGCCCACACGTCGAAGGGAGCAGGATTCTGGTCTACTTCTCGGACAACATCACAACCTGGGAGATGGCTGATGCGGTCGCCGAGTTCGACACCGCTGTCGAGCCCCCGGGATGCGCCCTCTTGGGAAGGGAGGTGCCAGACCCGGAGAGGTTCGGGGTGGCGGCGTTTGATGAATC
>DAVI01000059.1:14841-16050 GCA_002505495.1 Euryarchaeota archaeon UBA59
GGCTGGCATACTCGCCGAAGAGGGTCGGCTTTCACCGTTCCCGTGCAACCTTCGAGACGACGACCCGTCGCCGTCAGAGGAGTGAGAGTTGAAAGAGATGGGCGACGAGTTGCAACTCAGGGACCAAAATCCCGTTGTTCCTTTCCTGTCGGGTCCGTTTCATTGCCTACAGACACTGTTCTCCGACTGGTATCTGATACGCAACCTGGTCAGGAAGGACCTGCGCGCTCGGTACAAGAAGGCGGCACTGGGTTACGGCTGGACGTTCATCGAGCCATTTCTGCTCTCAGCGGTCTACTATGCGCTGTTCACCATCCTTGCCGGCAACCCAGAGAAACTCTACTCGATGTGGGTCCTTCTCGGCGTCATAACATGGGGCCACTTTTCTAGAAGTCTGCAGGGTACCGTGGCTTGCCTCTCACGTGGTGGGGGACTGATCAAACAAGTCTACTTTCCAAGGGAAATTCTTGCCTTCTCGCCCGTCCTAGCACAACTTGTCGTGGCAATGCTTTCGCTGACCGCTGTCATTCCAGTGATGTTGTATCTCGGCGTTACGCCAACTAGCAGCCTTTGGATGGTTGCTGCGGGTCTGGTCCTCACTACGATGATTGCGATGGGTGTTGGTATGTTGGTAGCCCCGCTGAACGCAATTTCAGAAGATGTCGGCCACCTGTTCCGATTCATTACGCGAGCCGGATTCTTCGTCTCCCCAGTCATGTGGACCTACGAAATGATGCTCACGCGCGCCTCTGGCCAATGGATCGACATCGTGATGCTGAATCCGATGGTAGTGCCGCTAACCTTGGTCAGGCATGGAATCGACGGCACTCCCCTCACCTTGGAGATGAATCACATCCTGTACAGCATTGGATTTGCATTCGTCTCACTCTACATCGGCGCGGCAGTCTTCAAGCGCTGGGAGGCAAGGGTGGTGAAGTACCTATGACGACCATCCTCCGCTTGGAGAACATCGCCCTCCACTTCCCTCGCCAACGGGGAATCCTCACGGGAATCCTCGATATGCTCAGAGGAAGGACCACCGCCGGGAAGGGAAAGTTCACCGCCCTGCAGGGAGTTGACTTGGAGGTTCAACAGGGTGAGGTGCTGGGGGTCATCGGGCGCAATGGCTCGGGTAAGAGCACAATGCTTCGGGTGATGGCGGGAATCTATCGGCCTGACGAGGGCAGCGTGAAGGTCTGTGGGCGGACC
>DAVI01000016.1:0-310 GCA_002505495.1 Euryarchaeota archaeon UBA59
ATGTTGACTCTGCCAGCACCGAGTTCACCGGCGACAAGCCCGAGAGCAAGGGCGTCGATGTCGGCAATGCAGCCACCATTTTGGGCGCACACCTGAGTGGTCTGGAGGTTTTTGTCAAGTAGACCTAGGCCGGTCATCACTGAGTGTTCCGACTCGAACAGAGCGTCATCCACCCCCTGGCCTACGCACATCTGCACGAACTTGGCGAGAGCAGAGCCGTCGTGCAGTGAATCGTGTACCATCTGCGCACCGTCGTGCCGGTCAACAGCGAGTCCGGCAGCCGCAAGTAGGATTCCTCCCTGTACGCAGA
>DAVI01000016.1:420-4723 GCA_002505495.1 Euryarchaeota archaeon UBA59
AGAATTTCAAGAGAGTTGCCTATGGCGTAACCGATCGGTGAATCCATTCTTGTCAGCGTTACCGAGGTCGACATCCCCAACCCCTCTCCAGTTGATGCCAGACTGACCGCGAGCGCCCGTGCCTCGTCCTCAGTCTTCATGAAGGCGGCTCGGCCGACCTTCACGTCCATCACCAAGGCGGATAGACCGGCTGCAGCCTTCTTGGAGAGGATGGAGCCGGTCACCAAAGGAATCGACGCTATCAGTCCGGTGACATCGCGGATTGCATACATCCGCTTGTCAGCGGGGGCGATGTCTCCTGTTTGACCGACGATGCAACAACCGACCTCTTCGACTTGAGCCAAGATGTCCTTTGGTTCCAACCCGACGGTGTAGCCGGGAATTGACTCCAACTTGTCGAGAGTCCCTCCCGTGAAGCCGAGTCCGCGACCCGAAATCATCGGGACCTTAACGCCGCAAGCAGCGAGGGCGGGCGCCAGTGGAATCGAGACTTTGTCACCCACCCCACCGGTGCTGTGCTTGTCAACGACGAGGTTCGCCCATTTCTCCGGCCATTCGAGGGTCATTCCCGAGTGTAGCATGGCATGGGTGAGTTCGATGGTTTCCTGTTCTGAGAGTCCGTTTTCATAGACCTCTCGCAGCCACGCTTCGACCTGTGCATCGGTGAGTGAACCATCGACCACTCCGTCAACGAACGGTTGGATATCCAAGATCGCCCCTCCAAATCGGCTCGCCAATCGGTCACTTGCCCACACTGGCGGCTGAAAACTCCTCCTCAGGACTGTTTGCCTTTCTCGTAGAGTTCCCGCAGTTGTTCCATCGTCCAACCCGACGCCAAGGAGTCTTGGACCTGCTTCTGAGTCCAACCTTCAAAGGCGAATCCATCGAGTTGGGCGGCGCCGTGAACCCCGTCGTCACGCGCCACCTTGTCATCACGCATGTCCTTGATGACCGGTTCGCTCGGAGTGGTTTGGCTACCATCGAAAACAGGGGCTGACTGGTCAGCTGCCGCCGGTTCGATTGAGGCGGCGGTTTGCACGCTACCGATATCCCCGCCCGCCGTTTCCGGCGAGGTGAATTCCCCCGCAGTTTGGGGGGCATCGTCCGCGCTGTTGGCGAATGCCTCCTCCTGCGCCATCATTTCAGCGAGGTCAAGGGTTTCATCGATGACCACGCCCGCAGCAGATTCGCGGCCGGTCACCATGATTGCCACTAGTGCGAAGATGAGAGCGAAGGCGGCGAGGCCGACCACAGCGAGCAGCACCTTGGCGCTGGTGGAGTCGAGTGGACTCTCTCTGGCTGGTAGGTCTGGAGTCTGGTCATCTCCGCCCCCAGTGTCGTCGGGTGGGTCATCGGTGCCTCCAGCGAGTGTGGCCCCACATTCAGTCTGCTCACCGTCAGCCACACCATCGTTGTCAGCATCGGCGTAGAGAATTGCATCCGATTCCGGAATGCCCTTCAGAGTGGCGAACACCAACTCCTGCAAATCGTTGATGCAATCCCCG
Source organism: Euryarchaeota archaeon UBA59 (assembly GCA_002505495.1). GTDB lineage: Archaea > Thermoplasmatota > Poseidoniia > Poseidoniales > Thalassarchaeaceae > MGIIb-Q1. The sequence goes on from DAVI01000016.1 coordinate 1,926, forward strand.
TCGGTGTCCGCCAACAGCGGATTACCCCCGACATTCATCTCGCGTAGATTTTCAAGGCCATCTCCATCGAAGTCGTGTGACTGTTCGGGTATCGAAGAACCAGGAACCACTGAGGAAGTCCGGTTGAGGCCATTTTCAACCTCCCACTTGTCGGGCATGTTGTCGCCATCTGTGTCGGTCGTATCGTCGAGCCGATTCCAATCCTCTTCGAAGGTGGCGAGATACCAGCCAGCGAGGTCACTGCTGTGAACGACGATTCCCATTTCGCGGTTACGCAGAACCGCATTCGAGTTCCAGTTGATCGAGGAGATGAGAACGGATTCGCCATCAACGATGACCCCCTTGTTGTGCAGTTTCACTATTCGGTCGGCAGGTGACATCAGAACCGCCGTCGCATCATAGCCGTCGGTTCGGTTCCACTGGTTGTTGAAGTGGTTGACAGTATCTCGAATATCGTCGTCCGCCCAGACATAATAGCCGTTGATGAGTAACCTCACCGCCACACCCCTCTGCAGAGCGCGCTCTATCGCCTCCATGAGTGGGTTCTCGCCAAAGCCCCAATGCCAGTTCTGGTCGAACCCTTGCAGAGAGAGTTCGATGGTGGTGTCTGCTCCATCGAGCAGGGTGACGATTCCGTTGACGCAGTCGTCAGGGCAGGTGAAGACCTGCCCGGTGAAGTCGCCCGTGATTGTTGGGATTGCCGTGGTTGGTGCCACAGCGTCGATTCCCGAAGGGCCAGCCCCAGTCCAGCCGGTTGGTCTGCCGGTCGATGAGTCGGTGACGCTGTAGGAGTTCAGGTGGGGATGGCTAGCGTTCTCATCCCACAACATTCTGGTTAGGACCAATTGGGCGACATCCGGTGAGTCGATGATGAGCCCCCAGTCTCGGTTGGACGCGTATTCACCCGCCGGGAAGGTCGACTCCTTCAGATTGCCCGAGCCGATCCAGACGCTGGAGTCATCCCTTACTGCGACCTTGCTGTGGAGGTATTGGTATGGAGCCGGTGGCGCATTCTCACCTCGGGGATTACCCATCCAGTAGACTGTGACGCCTGCGGCGTAGAGTTCGTAGGCCATTCCTCGAATCTTGTAGAGGTCGTCGCCATCCTCGAGCGGGTCCTCCTCAAGGATGACTGTGATGTCGACGTCGGCCTCCGACAGTTGGACCAACTTTGCGACGATGTCGTTTGACATCAGTTCGTACACATGGATGTGAAGCGATTCTTGACTACCATCGAGCCATTCAAGGAACTGATAGAGGCTGCCATCCGGAGATGCCATCGGTGTCAGTGAGCCGGAGGTCGAGAAGACCCCGGAGTCGCAGAACAGACTTGCTCCGAGCCGCAGCCAGCGGAATTCCCAGTCGGCGCTGGTATTGGTGTCAGGCTTCTGAGAACAACCATCGCCACGCATGAAAACGAGCCCTTGGAAGGTGGCCGGAGGGGTGCTGATGGCTGGCCCACTCCAACCATCAAGGTTGGTGATTCCCCCAGCGTACACGACTGTGTCAGCGACCGTTCCGTCAGGTGAGACCAGTTGCAGAGAAGAGCCGGAGTCATACAGCCAGAAGCTGTTGTCGAGTACATCATCCATGTCAACAGCCTCGATTCCGCCATCCAATGAGAGATTCTCGGCTGCTTGGCTGATGACGACACTTTCACCCGGGTCGAGCAACAGAACGCTGAATGTGGCCGAGAAGAGGGTTCCATCGACCTTGGTGCGGTCCAACTTCCAACCTGCGAGGTTGACGATGGAATCTCCTAGGTTCGTGATTTCGATGAACTCATTGTCCCGGTTGTGGATTTGGCCGGGCATGATTCGGGTGAATAGCACCGGGTCGGTTGGGTCCCACGGAGTTGGCTCCGGGTTCTCCTCTCCGGGTGTCGGCCACATCGTCTTCAACCAATCCTCACCCCAAGCGCTCGCATCACCCTCCAAACTCTTGCAGTTTTCAGAGGTGTACCATCGAACCTCCTGCCTAACATTCTGGTTGGGGTCGCGCAGGTCGACCATCTCTAGGAAATTGGAGAGGAAACCGTTGTTTTCGGGCTTCACAACCACATATGCGCCGGGTACGAGGGTGCCCCAGTCGGCGCGCCCATCGGGTAAGCCGTCGGTGAAGTGGATGAGGTAGGAACTTCTCAGGACGATGGTGTCGCCATTGTCATTGACAACCAGCCAGCGTGAGAGGTTAATCGCCTCTGAGCCAACATTGTGCAACTCCAACCAGTCACCGTCGAGTGCGAGACTTCCGGCAGTGCATTGCGGCATCGCCTCGTTTATTTCGATATCCAAACCACCCGTGTAGGGGTTGTCAAACTCGGGATTCGGGCTTCCCGGTGTGGGCCAAGGGGAGGGCACCCATTCGTCAGCGGTGTCAACGCCTGCCACAAGGGTGCCGTTCAACGGGGTGAGTGTGTAGATGAGCTGTTGGACATCATCCCCATCGTCGTTCACAAGGGTGACTATGTCGCCGCTGTTCTGCAGGTTCATCGAGCGGCCGTTTCGCCAGACCACAAGGTGTTCACCGGGAGCAAGTTCCCAATCGCTTGGAATCCCCTCATCCATTCCGGGGATGCTCTGAGAGTCGATTGAGAGGCTGACGCTGCGGCCGTCCTGCAACTTCCAGCCTTGGAAGGAGGCGGTGTCATTGCCGACATTGACGATCTCAACCCATTCGCCCTCAGGGTAGGTGTTTGAATCGGAGCCAGAGGGATTGGCCATGATTTCCGAGATTCTGAACGATGCTGATTCATTGACAGAACCCGAGAGTTGGTTCGGGTTGGCGGCGGCGGGAGT
>DAVI01000050.1:0-2943 GCA_002505495.1 Euryarchaeota archaeon UBA59
TGGTCCCAAAGTTCTGTTTCGCACGCCGGGCAGGTGAAATTGGAGGGGCGTTTTCCGTCCTTCCAAGTCACATCACCGCAATTTCCACAGAGGATGCTCGTCTTGATGGGGTCGTCGAGGGTCGTGTCGACGCGGAACATGACGCTGCCGCCAACTCCCTCTGGCATCTCAACCCCTTCGGGAGCCCATTCGCCGATCGCCTTCTCACTCATCGGAGTCGGCTCGTCGACCCGGGCGATTGCGAAGAGCAGAAGGATAGCTCCGGCAAGACCGATGGGGGCACCCACAACGAGGCCCATCGGGCCGGTGAAGACGAGACCGGAGGCGAGAATGATGCAGAGCCATGATGCGATGAACATGTTCGTGCGGACATTGGTCATTGAGTCGCCTCACTCCTCGACGGCGCGCCAAGAGGCGATGAGCACTTCGGCGGCTCGATCAATGTCGTGAGTGGCAATTGAACAGATTCCGATTCGGATGCCGCCGGTCATCGGAACAGCATAGAAATGCGACTCGGCCGCCTTCTCAGCGATGCTGAGCGGGTCGTCACAAGGCAGGAAGGCGAAGTAGCCGTCATTCGATGGCATCAGTGGGATTCCAGCCGCTTCAATCAACCGATTGAAGTGAGCCCGCCTACTACTCAGCAAAGCCATCAACCGGTCACGCTCGGCCGCCCAAGCCGCTGCTTTCTCCTCGTCGCGGTGAATGTCTAGCAGAGTGGCCTGTGGCAGCCTCGGCGCGAGCGACCAAGTCCCCCTTCCAGTGACGGAACAGATTTCAGCAAGTCTGCTGACATAATCCTCTGAAGGGTGTAGGAAGACGATTGAACCACATCTCATCCCATAGAACGTGTGCGATTTGGATGCTGAGAAAGCCCAACAGATGAGCAGGTTCTCTGGCCACTCAACCCACGAGAACTTCGTGTGGATGGTCTCCGACCAACCGTAGGGCTCTTCGGCATAGACTGCATATGCGGTGTCGAGGAAGAGCGTGATTCCGACCTTCGGATGCCTCCTCGCGCAGTTGATGAAGGCGTCGAGAACCAACTCCCGACCGTCACCATCGAGTGAGAGTCCGGTCGGGTTGTGGGCAGGGTCATTCAGCCACGATAGGACTCGGTCCTGACTCGAGGCGATTGCGTCCAACTCGATCTCAAGAGTTTGTAGGTCTACCTTCGGGTGTGGCGCCTCCCCTTCGGGGAGTATTGGCCAGTGGCGGACCTGAAGTCCGCATTCGGAGGCGAGGGTGTCGTAGGGTCCCCAGTGAAGGCTGCGAAGAAGGATGGTGTCTCCGACCGCGAGCATGGTTCTTGCTGAGAGGTAGAGTGCGCCGGTTCCGCCCGGGGTTGCGACCGCAGAGGTGTGAAGACCCAAGTCGCGCAGTGAGGCTAGGCGTGGTCCAATCGCCAGTTCGCTTGCTAGCGAGTTGAATTCTGGGAGACCAGAAAGTGGTGCATACGATGAGATGTCGAAATCGCTCTGCACCCTCAATGTCTCGTTTACGACGGAGTTTATGGCGAGGCTGCCATCGTTTTCCAAGAGGCTGCCTACGGTTCCGTTAATCGCCGGTTCTCCGAGCGCCTTTGCCTGTTGATATCTACCATACCAAGCGAAGATGTTGTCGCTGCCCTTCTTGACTCTACTCTCGTCTGGTAGAAATGTATTCTCAAGCGTCTCGAGGTCCATGCGGACTACCTCCACGCCGAGCCTCGACGCTGGTTTCGGGAACGCGCAGTCGGTAATCAAACCATTCGGATGGTTCCCTCGCTGCCTAGATGAGCCAACATTTCTCCTGTAGGAGAAAGGTTGAGTATCACGAGGTATCCTGTCGCACTGTGCGAGCGCAGCCTTTCCCGACCGTCCCTTTCGCATTGGCCCTGCTGATGCTCACCATGAGTTTCGCAACATTACTCGTTCCGCCGGCTTCCACTCCGAACTCTCCGGGGGCTGAACTCGCTGGCCCGCCGGGCGTTTTCGGAGCCTCTCTCAACAGCACCGAAACGGTTACGATTTCATCTCATCCGAATGGGATTTCAAACTCATTCAAGTTGGACATAGCCGAAGGCGAAGCGGTCAGAAGCATCGGCCTTGAACTCTCTCCGAAGGTCCTGCCTCGCAGTGAAGGCCTCTCATTCACCGACCCCTCCGACTTCAATCAAAGCGGTGCTATATCCCAAGGAGTCGACTACAACACCTCTGGACTTTCGGTCTCTTCAATCGATGAGTATTGGTCCTTTGAGGGTTCCAACAACCTACCGTCTGGTTGGACCACGACCAACACCAACTTTGGTCGTATAAACACGATGTCCTGTGGCACCAACGGCAGTAGTGCTCGCTCGTTGACCATCAGGCATGGGACCGTGTCTGTAACCTCAAACAGCATTGACCTCTCGAGCCTGTCTCAGGGAATCATGGCCTTTTGGATGAGGGAGGGTCAGTCTGGCTGTGGAGAGGATCCGGACAGTTCGGAGCACATGTATGTTGAATACAAGCGGTCGAACGGCAACTGGGGGCAGATTACCTACTTCAACGCCGGACTCGGCTACCCATATTACACGCCGAGGAATGTGCAATACAGCCTCCCCTCTGACGCATTTCACTCAAACTTTCAATTTCGCTTCCGCATGCCCTACGGCTCTGGCACCTGCTGTGACTGGTGGTTCGTGGATGATGTACGCCTCACCAAACCCGGGGGACTTGGAAACTGGACCTCACCTGCCTTTGGGCCCAACGCTACCAACCCTAACTACCGCTCTCTTCCCGGGCCGTACGGGATGATGAGCATTGATTCGGACGCGGCGGTTGATGCAGTCAGTTGGAGCGTCCTTGACGGCAGTACTCAGAGTCCAATTCATGGATTTGAGGGGCGGATGGGCCGATGGGCGGACTTGGGTGGAATCGACTGGCAGAAGCATCCGGCGATTCGTCTGAAGGTTTCGCTGGC
>DAVI01000050.1:3151-9593 GCA_002505495.1 Euryarchaeota archaeon UBA59
ATTTCACGGATTGCCGCTGACCTGACCATGTCGGGGTCCGGAATATTGGAAGGGAGTTTCGACGGTGGGGCATGGACGGCTCTCTCCTCGACCGGGACCACTACATTGGAGCAGTTCGCACAGAGTGTGCAGTTTCGAGTTTCGGCGAATGGCGCGAACTTCGACCTTCAGCGCTTCAAAGTCGATTTGGAGGGCGGCGGGCTCCCTACCTCACCGCTGATTGACATCGGTTTGGATGGCCGCGCCGAGTGGTCGATATCAAACTCCTCAATCGGCACATGGGGTTGGCAGGATGTGTTCGAGGGGGGTGCGGACTCAATCGATCTGACCTGGTCGAGCGGTTCTCAAAAAACAGTGGCGCTTTGGCTGCCGCGCGGTTCGGACGGTTCGATGACCTTCGAAGTGAGCCCACACCGGACTACCGGAGTTTCAGACCTCGACATCGAGCTCGCAGTCGCTGGCAACACCGTCGCTTCATGGTCACTCGGCTCTCCGGGCGAATCCAAGACCCTACAGGTGCAGTCCAATGACAAGGCCAATCTCGCTGCCGAAATCTCGGCTGGCACCGCGATTTGGCGGCAGGGCGGAATCGAATATGTTCGTGCAGTCTTGACTTTGACCGCTGACGATGGAGGGGTGAGAATCGGTGGACTCGCCATCCCACACCAGCCAACGGAGTCGCTCTCATACAGTTCACACGACGACTTCGTGATGGCCTTGAACAGCGTCGCCTCCACCCTTCAGTCTCAGAGCGGATGGGTACGGATTCCAGTCACGATGTCATGGGAGTTACCCGGCGCGATGGAGGTGACGCTCACTGAGTTGGAATCTGACGCTGCACTCGACATTCAGTTGGGTAACACCTCAAATCTCAGCAGTACTCTCTCCCCATCGTGGCAGTGGTTTGAGGTCGGTCACAACATCACCGTCGTCAATGGAGGATTGACTGCCCTACAATACGACCTCGTCGGCACACACAACGCGGTCACCTACACGGTTAGCCTCGAACCGGGGGTCACCGAAGGAGTCCTGATGGGCGACAGCGATGCAATCGTCCTGCCGGAGAGTTTCCACACCGGCACCTCCCCATCGAGTGGTGGTGGTGGCGGTGGTGCTTTCCCCGGAGTAAGCGGTGACATCTACCCGATTCTCAAGTTTTCACTGAACTCCTCTTGGGAGGATGAGGAGGAAATCCGCCTCCACCTGCGTGGTATCATGTTTGACGGACTGGTCAGCCTTCCCTCCACCTACATCTTCGGTATCGGGCCATCCCAAGGGGTCGAAAATGACATTCTTGTCAGAGACTGGAGAGTGCTCAATGACCAAGGTGAGGAAATTGCTCCAGAGACCTCCTACCTCAAGGCGGAATCCGACATAACGGTTGAAGTTGAGATCGGATTCGAAGATTTGGCCGGTGAGTACGCGCCACGGACGGGCGAGGTCGAAGTGCGTCTGTTGGAGAACGAAGTCATCAGGATGCAGACGACCGATTTGGTACAGGGGTTGGCGACATTCCACACGCAGACACCGATGAGCACGGGGAATGTGACCTACGCGGTGGAGATAGTGCCGCTCTACGGCGGAACGGATGTTACCGGGAGCATCCTCTCCCGCTCGTTTGAGATTGATTCCGTGGTTCCCCAAGTCATCAATCAGAGCGTTTACAGACACGACCATCTCGAACCCTCGATTACACAGACATTGGTCTTCGAACTGTTCGACAGACCGGTCCTTCCGACCAACGTCGAGTTGATGCTCTGGCGTGAGTGGCAGGACGACAGCGACGGTGACGGGGCTGTAGATGCGGGAGAGTTCGTGGCAGAGCAGTTGACTCTACCCTCGAACATGAGCAGAGCCCGTGGCAATTACAGCTTCGTTTTCGACGACACCTATGGCCTTGAGGGGGACTTGGTGGCGGGCTACTTGAGCGGCGCAGACCAGGCTGGTAACCTCATCGTGGATGGCGGTTCCGGCGAGCCGGGTGACCAGTTGTTCGTCTACCAGTTGAAGGCCGATGAAGCGCCTTTAGTCTCACGAATAGGAACTTCTTGGGATGATGGAGTTCGCAGTTGGCTGCACCCGACCACAACCTACGGAATCACCATTCCATTCAGCGAGGCAAACGGATTCTCAGACCTCGATTCGGTCCACTTGAACTTGGCAGGAAACTCGATTGTTGACCAGTTGCCGGTGGTTTGGGATTCGAGTGATGGCCGCTGTACGAGCACTTCGACAAATCTGCAACTCGTAAGTTGCGATGTCTACCCGGCAGAAGGCGACCTCGACCCCTTCACGGTCGACATGGAGTTGCGCTTGTTGTTCAAGTTGGAGTGGACTCTGCCAGATGAGGACGACTTGAGGAGAGAGCCGGACATCGAGGTTCTCGACCGCGCCGGCCAAGGTGACTGGCTCGCGCTGCCCGAACTGCGTTGGCGCTTCTCGACAGAACTCAAGATTGAGGCGGAAACGCTCACCCTTGAGTTAGAGCAGGGGACTATGTCGGCGGATGGCGCTTGGGTTGCGCCTGGCAGTGATGTCAAGATTTCAGGACGAGTCGCATTCGTACCGACGGGCGACGTTCCCGAGGACGAACTCAAAGTCGCAATTCTTCTTGCTGGAACCAGAACGACGGTCAGGACCGAAAATGGTTGGTGGGAGGCGGATTTGCGAGCACCGGTTGATTCCGGACCGCCGATTGCGCTAACGTTTGAGTTGACGGATCTGCCACCTCAGGCGAGCGATGTCACCGATTCGGGTACCAGTGTGATCTATCTGACGGTTGACGGAACTCCTCCTACACCGGTCGATGTGGTCGGGCCGCGCCTGAGCAACGAAATTCCGGTCAACAGCCTCGGTTCTCTGACGATTGAATTACATGTCAAAGAGTTGGAACAACTTGATGTCAATTCCCTTCAACTTCATTGGCGGGTGGTCCGAGGTCAGAGCGCGCTAGGTCATGATATTGCCTCGGGTAGCAGCGCAGTCACGCTTCCGGGCCATAACGCGGCCGGCTCGGAAATTCCGGTCAGAGCAACACTGGACATCAATTCAGAAGTCCCAGCACCCTTCCTCACGGAGTCACTTTCACTACATATTTGGCTCACAGGGGTGGACATGGTAGGACACGAAATGGTATCGGATGTCTCATTCAATTCGGCGGGTAGTCCGTTTGCTTCTTGGCAAATTGAGCAGCTTTTGGCTGAGTTCACAGTCGAGGATGACGACATCATCTACTCCCGCACCGGTTCTGTTGAGGTTGGCCAGACAGTAATGGTCTCCATCACGGTTCACAATGGTGGGGATGTGCATGGCTTTGCTGAGATTTCGCTTGAGGAGGTGGATGCCGATGGAGGGCGGCGGAAGATTACGCCAGTCGCAGCTTCCGTGGGAGTTTCTCCGGCACAGTCCGAACAGACCCACATCGATTGGGTGCCAACTGCCGCTGGCCATTACCACATTCTCGTTATCATGGATGGTGAGGTGGTGGCACAGGGGGAGGTTCTCAAGGTGGTCGAGCCTGCTGATACCGGTTGGCAGGCCTCTCTCGAAGAGCGGGGATTCACCTTTCAGTGGTTGTTCATTCTCGGACTCTTGCTGGTGATTCTGCTTTCCGTCGTTGTTGTCGCGATGAGGAGTGGCGGCTCAGGTCTCGATGAGTGGGGAGATGATGAGGGGGAAGTTGCTGGCGAAGTCGAATCGGCGATGCAGGCTCAGGACGCCCAGACTAGAGAGGTGCCGGCTGTAGCGGCGGCGCAGTACAATCCGTATGGCGCGGCGTCTCAGCAACAGCAGCAGATGACTCCAGAACAGATTGCAGCGTGGCAACAGTGGAACCAGTGGCAAGGCATGGGGCAGCAGCAACAGGGTTGGAATGCTTACCAGCAGGCCCAATATGAGTATGAGCAACGGAAGCGCTGAGTCGAAGTCGGGCTCGCTCTTTTGTGCATCCTCAAATGAAATCGCTCACAATCGCGGATTCGGAGGAGCCAACGGAGAGATTTGAACTCCCGACCGCCGGATTACAAATCCGGAGCACTACCAGCTATGCTACGTTGGCGATAACCCCGCGACCTGCCTCCCCGTCTTGAACCTCTCACTCCGGCGAAGCGCAAACGGTCAAGTGCGAGGCTCGCCCCCGCCGAAGCGACATGGCCGCTGTCGTGCTCGATGGGAAGGCGTGTGGCGCCGAGGTTGAAGCAGTAGTTTCCTCTCGCGTTGCAGCATTGCGCGCAGCAGGAGTTTCTCCTCATCTGGCGGTGGTTATCGTCGGAGATGACCCGGCGAGCCATGTCTATGTCGGAGCGAAGGAGCGCGCCTGCGCACGCGTGGGAATTGAGAGTACACGAATCGATTTGCCCTCTTCGGCATCATTTTCCGAGGTCGTGGCGGTCGTCGAGCGGCTCAACGGCGACCCATCGGTTCACGGCATCTTGGTACAGTCTCCCCTACCGGCTGGAATGGACGAGTTGTCTATCACCGAACTGATCGACCCGGCGAAGGATGTCGATGGATTCCATCCGGTCAACCTTGGACGGATCGTTCAAGGTAGAACCGACGGGCTGGTCCCATGCACACCTGCGGGAGTCGTCAAACTCCTCGAGTGGGGTGGTGTCGAACTTTCCGGCAAGAGGGCCGTGGTGGTCGGGCGCTCCCGCATCGTGGGGACCCCAGTCTCACTTCTGCTCGGTCGAAAGGGTGTGGATGCAACCGTCACAATCGCTCACTCAAGGACCCCGGACTTGGCCGAAACCTGCCGCGCCGCAGACATTCTCATCGCCGCTGTGGGCAGGGCTGAGTTGGTGAGGGCTGATTGGGTCAAGCCGGGTGCGGCTGTCGTCGATGTCGGTGTGAACCGGGTAGATGATGAGTCGGAGAAGGGGTATCGGCTGGCCGGCGATGTTCACCCAGAAGTCGCATCCGTGGCTGGCCACCTCTCACCGGTACCTGGTGGAGTAGGGCCGATGACCATCGCCATGCTGATGCAGAACACAGTTACAGCCGCAGAAAACCAACAAAACTGATGCCGACTGAAGGGTGGTGTATCCTCCGTGACACCATGAAGATGGTAGGTGGGTCAGAAGATTCCCATGTCCATCTGAGCGTCCTCGGAGGCGTGGATTCTCGGGTCCCAGCGAGGTGCCCACACTAGGTTGATGTGAACGGAGTCAACTCCCTCGGCGGAGAGCGCGGAGCGGTGCAGTGCGGCCATTATCTCAGGGGCGACAGGGCAGCCCGGAGAGGTCAGGGTGAGGTCGATTTCGCAGTGGTTTTCGCCATTCTTTTCCTCGAGACGGACATCGTAGATGAGCCCCAGATCAACTAGACTCAGCTGCAGTTCGGGGTCCACGACCTCCGAGCAAGCCTCCAACACAGACTCCTTCGTCGCCGCCATTTCTATGCCACCGCCAACTTCCTCGCGTCCTGCCTGACACGGGTGAACATATTGAGGAATCCGTTGGCGCGATTTGGTGAGAGGCTGTCCATCAATCCCAATTCGCGGGTGAAGGTGACAGGGAAATCCGCCACCTCTGAGGGTGGCAGGCCGTTCACCGCTTTCTGGGCGATTGCCATCAGACCTTGCACGATCTGCGCGTCTGCCGAACCAATCATCTTGAAGCTCCCATCGTCGTTCAGCGAACAGATGATGTGCGCCTCGGATTGGCAGCCGTGGACTCTGGTCTCCTCGCACCATCGGTCCTCTGCAAGAAGGTCACATTCGGAGGCGAACTCGTAGAGCATCTCGTAGCGCTCCATGTCATCGAAGACATCGCTGAATTCCTCAATCACCAGTTGGAGCGATTCCGGCCAATTCCCCTCTCCGTACGACATCTCGATGACCTCACGCCAAGCGTTCGATGACGCCCTGAAGGTGGTTGATGAATGCGTCGGCCTCCTCACGCGTGTTGTAGAGGTAGAACGAGGCACGGTTGGTTGCCGTAACGCCCAACTTTCGCATCAGTGGTTGCGCACAGTGGTGGCCGGTCCTGACCGCGAACCCGCCAGCGTCGAGGAAGTGGGCCAAGTCCTCGGCGTGAATCGAGTCGTGAAGGAATGATACCGCCCCCGAGCCCAAGTCACCTCCGTGGTCTCCATACACGATGATTCCCGGTAGTTTTCCAATTTCGGCTGCCGTGTGACGGGCAAGCCCTAGGATGTGCTCTTTGACCTCCTCCATATCGAATTGGCCGAGCCAGTCGATGGCTGCGGCCCAGCCGATGGCGGCGGAGATTTTCGGAGTGCCCGCCTCAAATCGGTGTGGTGCGTCTTGGTAGACGGAGCGTTCCAGCCAGGTCTCGCGAATCATGTCGCCGCCGCCCATGAAATGGGTCATCTCTGAGATTCGCTCGTCGGCGACGAGCAGCGCCCCGATTCCAGTCGGGCCGCACATCTTGTGGGCTGACAAGGCGACGAAGTCGGCGCCCATGGTGTCGAAGCCGAGGCG
>DAVI01000050.1:9849-10034 GCA_002505495.1 Euryarchaeota archaeon UBA59
TCGTCGATGGTCGACTCGAGCGCCTCCATGTCCAGTGAATTGTTGTCGTCTGAGAGGGGCACGAAGCGCAGTTCCACTCCTCGCTCCTCCGCCAACATCTGCCAAGGCACGAGGTCGGAGTGGTGCTCCATCTCTGTCAACAGAATGATGTCATCCTTGCGCAGGTTTGCCTTTCCCCAGGCGTG
>DAVI01000032.1:0-7524 GCA_002505495.1 Euryarchaeota archaeon UBA59
GTTCTAACCTTCATCGCGGGAGTCATCATATTCGGTCTTTGGAGCGCTTGGAATGCAGGTTCTGCGGCGGCCGGAATCCTCGTCATATGCGGTTCCATCAGTCTTGTTCTGATAGGAATCTCACGCTGGCGAGCGAGCGCCAATGACCTCACGCTCCCGGATGTGCTCGGACTCGAGACTCCGTTCGCTGCAACGATGCTCGGCCTCACCCTACTCCACACGGTCGGTCGGCTCGCACCCGGCTCAACACTTGGAGACCAACTCGACTTCGCCGTACTCTGCGTCATGCTCGTGGTGCTCGGAGGAATCTCTCTCGTCGGGCGCAAGGACCTGGTCCACAGGATTCCCTCTGTGATCGAGTGGCTAATCGCTTGTCTGGTGATTGCTCGCTTTTCCGGTGCCATACTTGCCGGCTCGATGCCGTTGCCCGTTCTCACAGACCCGTTCACCCTACCTCGGGGCGCCTCGACCCTGACCTACGTCATCCCCTGGATGGTTGTTGAGGGAGTCATCTTTGCCGCTGTTCTTGGCTGGGACTGGATTGAGGGAGTGCGCCGAAAGAACTCGCTTCCCGACTTCCACGGGGCGGCTGGCCGAGGCGGTTGGGTGCTCGTCATCACGATGCTGTCTTTCGGGCCAGCAGCGTTGGTGGCCATCGTTCTCGGGCTGCGCCGGGCCTATCAGTGGAGACAGCCGGCGGCGGTCTCAATCGACTTCTTCGCTATCGTCGTGGCATGGCTCGCATTCTCGAGTTGGATAGACGGACTCCTCTACTATCTGCCACATGTGATGGTGGCACTCGGTCTCATCGCCCTGCTGGCAATGGCTGCCTCGGTGCCGATGCGGGCACCTCGCTGGACCAGCGCTTGGGCTTGGGATGCACACGGCCTTCTCTTCCTCGGTGTTCTGCTGTTGTACGGCTACATCTCGCCACTGCTTGTGGTTTCCATGTTTGCACTATCACTCACCGTTTGGGTCGCCGGCATTCTGCAGTTGCGGCGCTCTCTCAGGTTCTGGGGTGCGGCTGACTTGGTGGTCGGTCTGGTCTGTGCCGCACTCGCTGCAAGAGGGGTGCTCGACTCGACGACACTCCTGCTGATTCTCATCGCTCTCGGAATCGAACTCGGAATCATCACCTGGCTCGGCCAGAAGCACGAAGGGCAGATGGCGGTGGACTGAGAACAGCCGTGTTGTGACTAAAAAAGTGGTTTTGAGGCCATTTTTCTCTCATTGGGAGAGATGACAGCCAAGCCCAATCTTGATTTGAGGCGGCGACTAGGGAGGAGATGTGAGCGGACCTTGGATTAGCGACGAGCCTGAGGACCCACCGATTCCACTCGGCCTCAATGAGATGACGATTCCACGCGCCGCCATCCTCGCCTCACTCGGCACGATCGCCATTCTCCTCCTCTCAACCATTTGGGTTGGATGGGGCGCCTATGTCTTCCTCGGACAACTCGACGGCGCCTTCTCGACAATTGACGAGAGCTCCTTGCAGGATGACGGGCGCTGGACTTGGGAGGTGATGCTGCTGTACGACACCTGTGAGCCGCGCGAGGACGCTTGGGCGTGGCCAGAGAACCTCTCCGCACAGGACGAGCCGTTCTGGCTGCCCGGCGAACTCTCGTGCGAATGGAGGCATCAGGGTGTCAACGACAGGGCGGTAATCGCCGTCAACAACGCAGGCAACACCTCGCTCTCCCTCAAGTTGTCAGTCGAATCTGAATCTGTTAGCATCACACATCCGTCGAGTGGAATCCTCGAAGTTGAACCGGACACCTCCGAAATCTTCGCAATCCGCCTCGACTCAGCCGTCGAAGAGGAGACATTCGTCGTCAGTGTGGCTCACGCCACCGTCGAGGAGGCTGTGGTGGAGCTGGAGGTCAAACTTCTATCCGATGTCGACAGAGACTCTCACATCGCACCTGGAAACCGCCTCAACGTCCACTATCAGGTATGGATTTACGACACGGGAGAGAATCTCGACGAGGGTGACCTTCCCGCCACCGCGGGAGAAGATCCGATGTGCGAGGCTGGCGCACCCGGCGCCTGTTACATCAAGGGCTTCCACTGGGGCCTCGTAGGCCTCGATTGCGACATCATCGGCAACTGCATCGGGCTTGGCACCGGACCAACCCACACGGTCCTGCTTCCGCCCGAGTTGGCCTACAAGGATAGGCCGGACAGAGAGCCTGCCAACAACCAGTGGCTACTGTTCGAACTACGGCTCACCAGCCGAATCCCCTGAGCCAAAAGGGGAAATGGGCAACCCCGTCCTCCTATGCTCGAGCCTCCCATGCCGCCACCGACCACACTGCAACTTTCCGCAGACCATTTTGGCATCGCCGAAGTCGTCGCGCCACTGGTTGAGCCTTCTTTGGAAGGGGAGGGGGGATTGTCCTCCAGCGCACCTCCAATGTTGCACCAGACCCCCCAGATGAAGCGGCTGTCAACGCCTTGGGCCATCTGCCTGACGCGCGCTGAACAGCTTGCCCAGTGCAGGCTTGCCGATGGAATCGTGCTCGACCCGGCCTGTGGCTCAGGGATGCAGTTGTACGCCTATTGTGCTCGGCTTGGCCGGCCGGGACTTGGAATCGAATTGGACTCCGATGCCGCTCTCCTCGCGGCGGCCAATGGCAAGCGAGTCTGGGACGCCCACGGCGGCGATTGGGGAGCCAAGACCCAGGTCGTACTGGGGGATGGCACCGATGCTGCTGCTGCCCTCGCCGCGGCCGGACTTTCCGAGCGGCCTGTGGCGGTTCTCCATGTAGACCCTGCAAGGCCACAGGACGCACAGCGTCACTCACTCGATGAGATGCAACCTCCGCTATCCGAGTTGGTCGGCTCGTGGGCCGACCATCTCGCTGAGGGGCCGGTTGGCCCCGCCATCATCATCGACCTCTCACCACGACTCTCAGACGCTCAGCGCGAGGAGGTAGGCGAGATTCTGGGGGCTCGCTGGCAGGACTCGCCGATTACTTGGGAGTGGGTCTCGAAGGGACAGGGCCGAATCGACCGGCTGACTGTCTGGTTTGGTGGGGCGGCGGATGCTCGCTCGCCGGCTCGAATGCTCCGACTGCTAACTGATGGCAGCGTCGTCCGATTCGCCGGCGAATCCATCACAGCCACTACAGACATCTCATCCACACCTCAGCCCGGACAGTGGCTGACCATCGTCGACTCGGCGCTGCTCTCATCCGGATTGCAGCAACAATGGCTGAGAAAGGCGATATCCCACCGCTCCCCAAGTCGCTGGCTCAGAACCGACGGTCGCCGACCGCTCCTCCTCACTGACATCCCACTTCGAATGGACGACCCGAAGGTCTCGTCATTTGTCTCCACGACAGGCGAGATCATGTCACAGGCGAAACTACCGCCGAATGAAGCCGGCATCGAGTCGATTCTCGTCTCCGCACGCTCCGCTTACCTCGCTCGACTGACGCTCCGCTGCAGCCTCTCCCCTGGACTCCAACCGATTCTCCAACAGGCGCTCGACAAGGGTCTGAAAATCCATCCGAGAGGGAAACAGGGCTTCCTGATCGACGCTGATACCCCGGATGGTCCGGGTTGGTTCATCTGTAGAGTGCCGTGACGGGTGATTACGAGTAGTTAGTTGGCTTGACAATTCCGTGCACCACCCGCCCGTCGGAGGACCGTAAGTCGTCGGATTGGTTGGGAGCAGCGCGACCGTCGTGGGTTTTGCAGAATGACCCCTTTGGGGTCCCATGAGGGGGTTCAAATAGGGGAGGCAGGTCGGAAGGCCGCTACGAAGTAGCCACCGGGCAACTGGTGAACTCGGGGGAACCGAATAATGGCACAGAAACCAGACGCCGAATTGGGCGATGACTTCAGTTACATCCTTCGTCTTGCACAGGCAGATGTAGACGGCTTGAAGCCGATTGGAATGGGACTGACTTCAATCAAGGGAGTTGGACAGAGGACGGCCCTCGCACTCTGCGATGTCGCCAATGTTGACGGACAGAAGTTGGGTGGACATCTCAACGACGAGGAGTTGGCTGCGCTCAACGAGGCGATTGACACCTACCCCTCACAGGTTCCGCTCTGGATGCTCAACCGTCAGCGTGACTTGACGACCGGTGATGAAGTGCACCTCTTCTCAGTTGATGTATCGATGGTCCACAAGGAGGACATCGACCGACTCCGCGCTCACAAGAGTTACCGAGGTGTACGACACGCACTCGGGCTTAGGGTCCGTGGTCAGAGGACACGCTCGAACGGCCGCAGTGGCTTGACCCTTGGTGTCGAGAGGAAGAAGTGAGGTGGTGAAGTATGGGACATCCAAAGTTTAGTCGTCGAGCATGGCAGGGCCCCAAGCACCCGTGGCAATCCGACCGTATCGAGGAGGAGCGAGGGCTCATCACGAACTACGGTCTTCGCAATCACAGGGAAATCTGGAAGGCTCGCAGCAAGTTGCGCCGATGGCGGAACAACGCCATGAAGCTCATCGGCCGAGTCGATTCCTCAGCTGGTCACTACGCCCGAGAGAAGGAGGATTTGATTTCCTCACTGCAGCGCCGCGGTCTACTGCCCGAGGGGGCTACGATCGATGACGTGTTGCGCCTCACAGTGGAGCATGTATTGGCTCGCAGACTTCAGTCGCAAGTCTACTACAAAGGTCTCGCTTCAAGCCCGAATCAGGCTCGACAACTGTTGATTCACGGCCATGTCGTGATCGGTGAGCAGGTGATGACCGTTCCTGGTTACATACTCACCCGTGAGGAAGAGGCTGGATTGCAATACAACCCCAACTCGGTTCTTGCCAACTCCGACCACGCGATGCGTCAGGAAATCGACCAGATTCGGGCTGGCGCTGAGTACGAGAGTTCAGACGATGAGGTCGCATTGGAGTCAGATTCAGAGGCCCCCACCCCCGAGCAGGTCGCCGAACTCGCAGAAGCGGTCGCTGCTGCTCCCGGCGGAGCAGAAGATGGAGGTGAGGCGTGATGAGTAGAAAGTGCATCATCCACATTTACAGCTCCTACAACAATATCTTGATGAGTGCCACCGACCTGACCGGTGCTGAGACAATCGCCAAGTGCACCGGCGGTCAAGTTACCAAGAAGGGGAGCGACAAGGGTAGCCAATTTGCTGCTACCCGCGCCGCTGAGCGAATCGCTGAGGCGATTCAGGACAGAGGTTTCACCCAAGCGGTGGTTCGCTACCGAGGTCCGGGCGGCAACAAGAGCCCGAACACCGGTCCAGGCGCCCAGCAGGCAGTGAGAAGCCTGACCCGTTCAGGTATCACTGTCCTACGAATCGAGGACTGCACGCCCCGTCCGCACGACGGAACGAAGCGCAAGGGTGGCCGAAGAGGCCGGAGAGTGTGATTGAAATGGCGAAATTGAAGATTAAGATACTGGATGAAGACGACAATTCGTTGCGCCTGCACTTTTCAGGCACAGACCGAGCGTTTCTCAACGCGCTCCGCAGAACCATGATTTCGGATGTCCCAAAGTTCGCCATCGACCAGATGCGAATCGAGTTGGGTTTGTTCAAGGACGAAGCGACGGGTGAGTTGTACGAGTCCAATTCCGGAATCGCAGACGAACAGGTGGCACACCGCTTCGCAATGATACCCATTCCGACCTTCCATGACGAGTTCCACTTTCAGGACGAGTGCCCGGACTGTTCCACCCTAGTGGAGGAGCAGCGGGGTTGCCCGGCATGCCAGATCATCTACACGGTTAGTGAGAGGGGTACCAAAGAGGGTCATGTGGTGACCGCATCGAACATGAATGTCATCGGCGACCGCAAGTTGGACATCCCTGAGACCTTCGGAAACATCCCACTTACCAAGTTGTTCGAGGGACAAGTGCTGCACGCCTACTTCTACGCCGTGATGGGCCGTGGTCGCGACCACTCGAAGTACTCCCCAGTTGCCGGTGTCACCTTCCGTTCACGCCAAATCGGTGTGATGAATGTGAAGACCCGCTCAAAGTTGCTCTTCGACCTCGATTTGAACATCGTCGCCAAGGACTTCGGAAAGGATGGCAAGATGACAGACATAGACAAGGTTGACCTGCTCCGTGATGACCTTCAGCACGCTGGAGATGCTACTGAGTTGCAGTCAGCATTCAAGGACGCTATCACTCTGCAAGATGTTCCGGGCGAGTTCATCATGAAGTTCCAGACTGATGGTTCGATGTCTGCACGCACCTGTCTTGAGAGAGCCTTTTCAGAGTTGGCTGGCCGCTTCTCGGCAATATCCGCCGATCTGGATGAAGCACTTTGAGTGTGAGCGAACCACTCATCAGCCTCACAGCCAGTGGGTGTGACAGATGTCGAGCCGCGAAGAGGGTCTAGCCGGACCGACTGAACTGGTCGGTGACGCATCCGCGTCGGGCCACATCACACTCCTGTTCACTGTTCAGGCCGATTCTCCCGAACCGCTACTGCAAGGGAGCCGTGGTGCTGGCCTATGCATCGATTCAGACCAGCCTGTGTGTGAGGTGCACGCGATAGCGACTCCCGGAGAAGGCTGTGTTGTAGCAACTGGCGACTTTGCGGATGGTCGATTGCATTCAACAGTCATCGAAGAGCTGACTCTTCTCATCCCCGAGATTGGTGATTACGACTGGTCGTTTGAGCAGGTGTGCAGACTGCCCACACAACAGGGATTCGGACTATCCGCAGCGGGTGCACTCTCAGCAGCGATGGCTGCGCAACGTGCCTTGGGCTTGGACGAAGAGGATTCGAGAGTTCGTTCTTTTCACATCGCCCATCTCGTCGAGCGTCGTCTATCCGGAGGTCTTGGAGACATTGCAGCACTTTGGGCCGGAGGTGTAGACCTGCGAAGGGAGCCGGGCTGCCCCGATTTCGGAGAATCGGCAGAACTCGGTGGACCGGGTCTGGTCGATAGTTGGCACGAGGAAATCAGCATGATTCTCGCTTGGCGTGAAACAGCGGCTCGCCACACATCATCATACATCGACGACCCAGAATGGAAGCAGAGAATCACCGAGAGCGCCGAAGGGCTGCTCCCCACTTTGATGGAGGGTGACTGGAATTCGAGTCGCTGGGCGGAATTACTGGCCGCCGCAACAGAGTTCGCGGAATTGTCGGGACTCTCAACTGATGCAAACCGCTCCGAACTTCTTGAGCGGGCAGAGCGCAGCTCTTCGGGCCACCAGGTTTCCTGTCATCTGTGCATGCTCGGCGAGAGCGTCGTCATTCTGCCTCCTCTCAACGCTCCACTGAGTGAGGCATCTATCGTAGAAATCAGCAGTCGCTTGAGACAGGAAGGGCTCCACTGCGCGGTTGCCACGCTCTCTTCGGACAGCCTCCGCTGATTCCAGAGGACGCTTCTCCTCGCTGCGGAAGGGTTCAGTCTCCGTTTTCCTCAAACAGCCGTGAGAGGTCAAGCGGCGAGGCATCGAGTAGAAGAGCTCCTTCGATTTTCAACCCATCACAGAATCCGTGACGGTAGACCACGGCACCGGTCCCCCACTCGTCGACATATCGCTTGACCTGCTTCTTCGTCTTCTTACGCGGGAAGGAGAGGTT
>DAVI01000032.1:7686-17971 GCA_002505495.1 Euryarchaeota archaeon UBA59
GGCTGAGTGCGGAATCTAATCCCCAAACCTCGGAAATGGTCGCACAGAATATGCTCGAAGAGGTCAGCCCGAACATGGGTCTCGGATTGATTGACATTGGTCACTCGATCACCCTCCTCAGCCTCTCTAAACTCCCTCGCATCGCGCTCGTCGAGTCGCTTTTCAGGTTCCCTCAGCGAATCTCGAATTTTTTGCTTGGACCACCCTCGGGAGGTCAGTATGGCACGGAATATGGCGACGGGGGGGAAGTCGAATCTGCGTGAGAGGGCAAGGACCCCCTCTCCGTTTTCGTAGCGCTTCTTCAGCATGTGCGAACGACCCATCATCTTGTGGTGCCCGTAGACCGCCTTCTCCTGCATCAACGCCCCCCGAAGTGAGAGCGCCTGGTCGGTTGTGATATCGTAGTTCGCCACTTTGTCGGCAATCTGCTCAACCATTTCGTCGGAGAGAAAGCCCCACTCGCCACGCAAGGTCACCAAATCGCACACCTCTCTCTCGGTCTTCCTAGCCACCGGGGAGGACTTCCATTCAATCGGGGAATGTTGTGGTGCGGGCTCTATTTCTCGTGGTATTCCCATTGGCAGCGGTTTTCTGTCGAATCGCTTCCGGGCGCGGGTGTCTGATGAGAGACCGTCGGGATGGGCCTCGGCAGACTTGTTACCTCCGCTGCCGCCACCCCGCTTCCTTCTGTCACGCCCACCTCTGTTGTTACCACGCTTGCGAGCCTGCGGCTTGGATGCCGTAGGCTCATCGGGACCGCCTCCTGAAGGGGCATCATCGGTGCGTGTCTGGCCGCCCCCATCCGGGCGACTGCCACCACGTCTTCTTCCACGTCTTCTTCTTCGGGGTCGTTTGTTGTCGTCGTCTTTCTTGTTGTCTTGACTCACTTGACCTGTCGAAAGGCTGCTCCCTTTTCAACCCCCGGGGTGATGTGGCCCGCTGTGGTGGCAGAATCAGTGATGATGTTGTAGGGGTGTTACATCCCCTCTAATAATTAATCATTAATTGAAAATAATTACAAATTTCCTGTATACTTTATAAGGGCTGGCGATTATTGGTATTTTCACATCGGAGGAACAAGGATGCTAAAGGAAATGAATCTCACTAGGTGGGATTGCCTTCGCCGTCCAGTTCGGAATGAGCGTTGATACCGTCATCTGCCACGATGTTCCAGCTGAGACCAAGAGTCTTGCTGAAATCAATCAAAGGGGGTATGGTGTAACGGTTAGCATCGCGGGTTTCGAACCCGCTGATCTCGGTTCGACTCCGGGTACCCTCGCCTCTCACGCACATGCATGGGCGTGTGACTGTAGTGGTGAGCACATGGGGTCGCGGACCCATCGACCCGGGTCCGACTCCCGGAACGCCCCTCAATCAAAGGTAAATAAATCAAAAAAGGAAGTGAATAAATGAGCGAAAAAAAGGATGAAGAACAGAATGTTAGCTTGGCTGAGTTGCTCAAGTTGTTAGCAGAATATATGCGACTTCAGTGTGAACTAGCCTCACAGAGAATTGAGGATTACTCGGAATGGGACATTCCCTGTGAGTGTGACGATTGTGGCGGGCCTATTCTCCCATTCAAGAGAGATGATGAGGGCGATGAACCCTCCTTTCCCGAGGGATTTGAGGAGGAGTGGTCGTGAATAGCCGTCATAGTGGAAGTCAATATATCGACTACAAACCGCTGTACCAGTGGATCCTTGAGCAACCTCCGGAAGTTCAGGAGATTCTTGTAGAGCAATTGTTTTCCAACGAGATACTGAACATCTCTGACATGATTGAATTCATCAATCGAGGAGAACTCACACCGAATGAAGACAATGGCCCGACCATTGGTTCGATTCTATTCCACGGTTCTATCATCAAGCAACTGGAGGATGCCTCAGATTGGAATCCCAACGGGATCTATCACTACGAGAATACCATCGGAATCATCACGGATGCGGGTCTTTGGGAGATAGAGGTTGTTCCTGAATCGTGGTCTAAAGATGCCATAGGTGCATTCAGGGTGCAACTGTACAGGGACAATGTCTGCCATGCTGTCTGCGTTCAGACATGCAGTAACCCGAGTGAGCTCCCAATCGGAGACAGGCTTGCAGCAATTGTGTTGGCTTGTTGGAATGACACAGAGACGGCGAAGCGTGTATCCACCTTCGCAGAGGCGATGGGCCTGTCACGCCCTTCCAGACTTCCACCAGTCATATGTCCAAACTGTAGGGAGATCAACGACAATTACCGCCTCGATGGTGGCCATTCCACCTGTGAGTGCCAGCGAATTTACGAGTGTCCGACCTGTGACCGAATGCAGTTCACAGAGCATGGGCAGTGCAACTCGTGCATCGCCGACTATGTATGATGTTCAGAGGTAGGCGATGCCGGGCTCGGAGGGAAAGGCGAATCTCGCCTTGCCGCCGATGTCCTCGCCCTCGCCAGCGACTTGGACTCGGAGTTCCTCGACACCGAGTTCACCCCGGATGAAGTCGGCTGCTGACTGGATTATTTCGACCTCATCCAGCGCTGCCTTGAGCACCGCCTTCTCGTCGGGCGACCAGCGATAGAGCTGCTTGAGCACTCGCTTCCATGCAGCCGGAACCTGCTTCCGAATCTCAGTATCATGAGCAAACTCTCTCGTCATGATGACCTTGAGGGCCTGCTTCATGTTGTAGCCCTCCTCTTGCAGTTGCATGCCGATTCGGCACAGCTCACCCTTCCACGGCTCAGCGCACTGAATCGTGACAGATGTCGCCGGACCTTCCAAATGTCGTTCTGCCAACTCCTTCATCTGCCTACTCTGGTCGAGCACTTTCTGCACGAAAGCCTCTCTCGCGAGCACTGAGGAATCACCCTCATGGGCCTCCTCCCTCGGCGCTAACCTCGCCGCCGCGACCAACCCATCTTGGCCGAGATGTTGCCAAATGTCCTCGGCGAAGTGCGGCGTCGCCGGGTGGATAATCTTGAGCCAATCGACTAGAATGGTGCGTAGTAGAGTGCCGTTCTGGCCTCCACGCCTCTGGTACCATAGAAGGTCGCCGTAGACTTCGTAGTGGCTGATGAGCACCGCATCACGGAACTCCGAGCCGTCCATCGCCTCTCTCCACTCCCTCACGCGGGCGCGGAACTTCGCATCCAACCAGCCATCTATCTCAGACTCGTCATCCGACCAGTCCAACGCATCGCGAATCGAACCCCAAAGCGTGTTCAACACTCTCCGATTCGCCTCGACCCCGACATCGGACCAATCCATCCCCGCAGTCGGTCTTGCTGAGAACAGCATGAACAGACGCACTGTGTCAGCCCCGAACCTCTCAACCATCTCAGAGGGGCTGACAGTGTTTCCAATCGATTTACTCATTTTTGCGGAGCGCTCGCCCAACTCAGCACCACAGTTCTTGCACGGTGCGCCAGCTTCATCGACGTGGAGGGTGAGGTTGCAGTCAGCACAGTACGGGGCTTGTTTGTTGACCATTCCCTGGCAGAGCAGGTGTTTGATCGGCTCGTCACAGGAGAGCAGCCCGAGGTCTCTCAGAGCCTTAGTGAAGAATCGGGCATAGATGAGGTGCATCTGGGCGTGCTCTATCCCACCGCAGTAGAAGTCGACATTCATCCAATGGTCGGCCACCTCGCGGCTGAAGCAGGCCTCTGCGTTGTCCGGGTCCGTGTAGCGCAGGAAGTACCACGACGAGTCCAGGAAGGTATCCATCGTGTCGGTTTCGCGCTTGGCTGGGGAACCACAGGTAGGGCAATCGACATTGACGAATGACTCTGAACTCGCTAGCGGGTTCCCCTCGATTGTGAATTCGACGTCACGCGGTAGCAGGAGCGGCAGATCCTCCTCTTGCAGAGGCACCAGTCCGCACTTCTCACAGTGGATGACTGGAATCGGCGTTCCCCAGTAGCGCTGTCTCGAGATGAGCCAGTCGCGAATCTTGAACTGAATCGTCGAGCCACCGTTGCCATCCGCCTCGAGCGCATCGATGACCGCCCGCTTCGCATCATCACCAGCCAAGCCGTCGAATCCCTCGCGCTGGGAGTTGACCATCGGCCCATATCCCTCGAAGGCGCCGCTGATCGGTGCCTCCACATCGTCGCCCTCGTTTCGAAGCAGAACCCTCCGAATCGGGATGTCGTACCTCTTGGCGAACTCAAAGTCCCGCTGGTCGTGACCGGGTACAGCCATCACCGAGCCGGTACCGTAGGATGCGATTACGAAGTTGCCAGCGTAGATGGGGACCTTTTCGCCGTTCATCGGGTTCACTGCGTATCTTCCCAGAAACACCCCCTTTTTCTCCTTCAATTGACCGATGTCCTTGTCCGAGAGGCCGCTGACCTCTTCGGCGAGGGCGCGCCAATCCTCCTCGAACTCAGTGCCGGCTACCAACTTCTCGCAGAGTTGGTTCGAGGGTGCCAAGGTGACGAAGGTGACCCCGAAGATGGTGTCGGGTCTGGTGGTGAAGGTCTCGATGACGAGGCCGTCGTCTCCATGCACGGGGAAGTCTATCGCGGCACCCTCAGAACGGCCGATCCAGTCTCTCTGCTGGGCCTTCACATGGTCAGGGAATTCGATTTGGTCCAATCCATCCCACAACTCTTGACAGTAGTCCGTGATTTTGAGGTACCACTGGTCCATGTCCCGTGCCGTGACCGTCGAATGGCAACGCCAGCAGGTGTCGTTGATGACCTGCTCTTTTGCAAGCACGGTCTGGCACTCGTCACACCAGTTGACGGTGCCAAAGGCCCGGTAGGCGAGCCCTTTCTCAAGGAACTTGAGGAAGTAGTGTTGGTTCCAACGGTAGTAGTCGGGGTCGTGGCTCCTCAACTCACGGCGCCAATCGTGGGAGAACCCCATCTTTGCGAAGTCCGCCTTGATCTTGACGATGTTGCGCTCGATTATCTCGTGTGGATGGCCCCCCTCCTCTATCGCCGCGTTTTCAGCTGGCATCCCGAACGAGTCGAAGCCCATCGGATAGATGACGTTGAAGCCGTCTGCACGGCGATATCGGGCAACGGCATCCCCAATCGAATAGTTTCGAACATGGCCCATGTGCATTGAGCCCGACGGGTACGGGTACATCTCGAGACAGTAGAACTTCGGCCGCTCATCGGCCTGCTCAGCGACGAAGATGCCGGCGGCCGCCCACGCCTTCTGCCACACCGACTCGCTCGCCCCGGGTTGGTATTCTTCGTCCATCTGCTCACCCTGCTGACTCACGCCACTCAATCGGCTCGCCGACCTATCTCGCCACTATCAATCAAACGGAGTTGGTTCAGAGTTCTTCACCGAGTGAGGGGAATTCGGCACTGTCCAGCAGCAACAACGCCCGGTCCGTCAATCGATAGCGGAAGCGGAGGGCGACCTTCTCCTTCTCAATGAGGCCCCACTGTTCGAGGGCCTTGAGGTGGTAGGAGACGAGTTGCTGGCTGGTTTCCAACTTAACTGACAACTCCTTCTGAGAGAGGTTGAGGATGTCGTTCTCATGGATGTCGAGCATCTGGAGGATTCTGCCTTGGAGGCTGTTCGGGTCCGGTGTCAGCACCGGGACGGGGAGTTCTTCCATAGGGGTGTGCGGGCTCACTGAAGCGGGATAGAACCTCACCTTTCGACCATCCTTCTGGCGCCAGATTCGTTCGTCATTTACGAGGACTGAGAGGTGGTGGGTCAACTGTCCATTCGACATGCTGAGTGCTGCCAATAGGGCCCGGAAGTGGATGCCGCTGTGTAGTTCGATGTAGGCGACGATTCGTCCTCGCTGGTACTCGCCCCCCTTGTCCTTGTTGCGCTTCACCATGCCGATGAGTAGGAGACCATACTTGGTCGCAGGCATTCGAATCCACTCCACTTGGGTCACCATGCCGACGAGAATTGCGATCATCCCGGTTGCCGCGACGGTGGCAATTATTGCAGGTACGGCAGCAGGAATCGGAGTCGTCACAACTAGAGTGCTCGCTTCAGAGGTTTCCTCTTCGATGGTCGGCTCGACCACTCTCTCACTCATCACCTCACTGACGACTATCTTTGAGGCCCAGGGCGTGCAAGCGGCATCAGCAACGGCGCTCTGTTCGACCATGTAGGAGCCTTGTAGGTTGGGTACTGCTTCCCATCCGGAGATTGTGGTGCCGGCGAGTGCATGCTCGTCTCCCGCGAGGTCAATGAGTAGCCAGCAACCGCCGACTTCTGTGGTGACATACTGCCACGACCCCTCAGCGAGCCAACTTGCGACTGGGCTTTCCGTGAGTTCTTCGGAGGGTTCCTCTCCTTCTCCCTCATCGGCATTGGCCTGTTCTTCTCCGGACTGTTCCACCGGTGGATTCCAAGTGTGCGCCCACTGTGTGCTGAAGGATGGGGTGCCGGTCATCAAGGCATCAAGAACCCAACTACCCGCTTCGAGTCCCTCGAATGATACGACGTATGGTCCGTAGGAGACAGGGTCGTTTGCAGGGACAGTCTCGACCACACCAGCAACGCCGTCACACGCCTCGTTCCAAACTCGGTTGGCCTCTACCTCTCCAACCATCTGAAAGGTGAATTGTAGTCGGCACTGCTGTGGCCAGTGGATGTCAAGACCTTTGAGAGAGTCGAACCTTAGTTCGAATACAACTCGTTCATCAGTTGTGCCCCCATCGAGGGTTCGCATCGATTCAACCGAGAGGCGGGCTGTCGAAGTGTCCTGCATCGCCGCCCGGCAGGCAGGACCATCGCCCATTCCTTGGTAGTCAAATCGCCACTCAACGGTCTTGCCTTGGTTCGGAACGGTCAGAATTATGATGTGTGGTCCATCGTCCAGCTCACAGCCGAAGAAGTCCGTGAAGTCCCAGATTCTCTGGTCAACGGTGAACGAATCACCTGGGTCGACCTTGCTCTCGGAGTGGGTGTCACTGCAACTGCGAGTAATCCGATCGTCTGCCACGATTCGCCCATCACCGGAGATGATGTGCACCAGAGCGAAACAGTCGTTCACGAATTCCAACTCGACAGTCTCACCAACATTGTTCACAAGTTGGCTGGAGAGTTGCACGGTGTCGGCGGCGCTGATGATTCCATCATTTCCAGAGTCGCCGACAATCGAGATTTCCAAGTCGAGGGGGGTGCTCACTACGACTTCATCGCCCTCCAAGGTGATTTGAGCCGAGGTGCTGAGGTCAGTGACTCCGCTGAGCGATGCTTCGATGCCCCAATCTCCGGATTGGACCAACGCTCCTTGGTCCGTGAAGTCCCATATGAGCCAGCCGAGAGAAGTGCTCCCTCCTACTGGAATCACCACACCAGCGGCGCAACCGAGTTCAGTCAGCCGCGGTGAGAGGGATCCGCTGAGACTAGATATCTGCAGAAGCACCCTACAGCCCTCCTCGACTGCGACTTCCAAAGGCTGCTCTCCCGTGTTGACCAGTGAGAGGTGGGCGTACAGCGACTCACCACTCAGGAAGGTGGTTCGACCAGCTGGGGGCGGTGGGACATTCATCTCAAGAGTCAGGTCGGCAATCGCAACAGGGCCCCGCTGGAAGTGGATGACCGTCTCGTCGAACATGGCTCCACCATCGAAATCGAACTGCAGCGTGATGTCGCCGCTACCGACCAACTGGTCAGCACCGTCAGTCCAATCCCAATCGAATGAGTCGAGAGTTCTGGTCTGATGTGGCAGGACATCGATTGCACGGTTCTGCTCAAGGCAGGTTCTGTGCTCTCGGAGAGAGGTCAGCAGTACGCCACTCGAATCGAACATCGAAATCTCAACGGGGCATGAGGGATTGTACTCGAGTGTGATGGTCCCTTCGCTCGGATTGTGAACGGAAATCTGCATACTGAGTTCGCTCGAGTCGCTGTACCACGAATCGCCTTCGGTGACATCAGAAAGCGTCACGATGAGAGTCAGTTCGGTGCTCCCAGCAGCACTAGTAAGTGCTGTGAACGGAGCGAGAAGCATCAGCACCCCGAGGAAGGAAATCAGCACTGACCGACCGATTCGTCCTCTCTGCATATCGACGCCTCCTAAGGAGGCGACAGCACGCCTCGCACTTAAGGGACCCCCTTTGAGAGTGGAAACCATCATTTTCATGCGGAGGGAGCCCTTCGCCGACTCAACATGCTCGGAAAGGGTGAGTTTGACAGAGCCGTCGGGGAGGATGGAGTCGAGGTTTGGGTTACCCAGATGGGGCCCTATGCCAACATGAACACCGCTTTCATCGACCGCCAGTCAGGAGTTGTCGCAATCGTCGACCCATTCGATGCCAAAGGTTGGCTATCCGCTCTTGCAGATGAGGGATTGAAGCCCACCCACATCCTTCTGACCCACACCCATCGGGACCATACGACTGGCGTAGGGAAAATCCAGAGGGCGATTCCTGAAATCGAGGTTTGGGGACATGAGGAATCAGTCTCACCCAACCTACTCGGAATGGTGTTTTTTCGCAAGGTCAATCTTACCCACAGATGGAATCACCCCCCCGACACGGCAGTCGAGTGGTCTTGCGGTGCGATCTCACTGCAGGTGATTCACTCCCCTGGCCACGCGCCGGGACATGTCACCCTGCACGGTCATGGGGTCTACCACGCCGGAGACCTTCTTTTCACGGCCCGCTCAGGCCGAGTTGACCTACCCGGAGGCGACCCCCTTGCGCTGTGGGAAAGTGTCCTATTCGCACGGACCATTCTACGCGCCCTGCCGCTTGACTGGCGTCTGATTCCGGGCCACCGGTATGACTGGATTGACGGAACGACCCCCGACTGGGTTTCCATCGAACAGGCATTGGCCCACAACTACGCTCTGAACGCGCGGGAGTTGGAGGAGTTCGACCGTCTCCCCTTCCTTCGCTTCGACGACGATTTGGCTGCATAGCATGACCCCCTTTGGGCCGGCCCCGGTGCCAGTCGGGTAACTGTGGTTGGAATTGAACATGCGACTCTGCAGGACATTCATTCACAGGCTGCCGAACTCAGCTGAATAGACGACCGGCAGTCGGACGCTGAACGTGGTACCGCCACCAAGGCTGGTGACATAATCCACCCGTCCCTGCATCAGTTCGACAAGCGCCTTCACAAGAGTCAATCCAAGGCCGACACCCCGTCTCAACTGACCATCCTTGACCAGAGTCTTGGAATAGGGCTCAAACAACCTCAACTCCGCCTCTGCAGAGATTCCCGGGCCGGTGTCTCTGATCTCAAAGACGACCGAATCCTCCACCGTCTTCACATGCAGACATACCTCACCAGTCTCTGTGAATTTCACGGCGTTGTCCAACAACTGTTCGAGAACCTCCTGCAAGCGCAACTCGTCAATACAGATGCGCTCGGGCGCATTGTCCAGATCGAGAATGAACTCCAATCCTCTCCGGTTGCACATTCTCCGAGCCGGCTCAACAGCCTTCTCGATAATTGAGTCTATTTCGTGCCACTCAGCGATGATTCTGACCGTCCCGGAGAGTATGTTCGAGTAGGTAATCACCGAATCGATCATCATTCGCAAAGCGTCACCCGAGTCAATGATTTCCTGCAGATATTCCTTCTCATCGTCGTCGATTAACGAAGATGAAATCGCCAACAGGTCGGCAAAGCCGAGGACTCCGGATAGCGGAGTCCGTAGGTCGTGGCTGAAGTTTGCGATGAACCCGGCCTGCAAGTTGTGCGCGCGCGAGAGTTCGGTGTGTGCAAGTCGAATGTCCTGATGGGCGTTCTTCGTCTCGTCGAGTTGGCTTTCAAGCGCCAACTGCAACTCGACGACTTCCGTCACATCCTGATAGGAGCAAATAGCACCGCTGACTCTTTCATCCTGACCGAACAGTGGCTCTGCTGTACCCATGAGGTGTAGAATCCGACCATTTGGATGCTCGATGGAGAACTGATAGTCGTTCTGCGACTCACCGGTTCTCAAGGCGTTGAACAACGGCCCCTCATCAGCGGGCAATGGTGCGCCGTGAGCATCACGGAAGATCATCATCTCCCCCCATTCTGTCTCCCAGCCAGGTGGTGAGGGGGTTGGAGGGAGGTCAGCCATTATTTTCCGCGCGAACGGGTTGGCGTGTACGAGTGAACCACCAGTATCGACTTCCAAGATGGCGCTGTTCATCGAATTCAGCAGAGCCCGGAGCCGCGACTCCATCGTAGGGGGGGCGGGAGTTGTGTCGAACGGGTCGCTCATCCTGTCACCTCGGTTGCGGGCGCCCCTCTTAGAGAATAGCCGTTGTCCCTAGGAGAATGTGCTCAAAACAAGTCATCGAGGTCAAGTGCATCCGGCAGCGATTCCACCTTCTCGACCTCTTCCTTTTCCTTTTCCTCTTCATGGAGTTGCCATTC
>DAVI01000032.1:18098-23926 GCA_002505495.1 Euryarchaeota archaeon UBA59
TTGTCGAAGAGTTGCTCCTGTAGATGGACATTCTGACGCATCAGCTGACCGCTCCGCTTGGCGGCCTGACGTGATATCATCGCTACTAGAATTGAGAGTAGCAGTAGGGTGACCAAACCGCCAAGCGCCCAAGTCGCAATCTGGGCAAGTGAGGTACCACTTCCAGCAGGGTCCGCCCCATCGTCCGGTCCTACCACGGCACAACTTCCCGGGGCTTCCCAAACCAGAGGGTCGTACATGCAGATGTCAGCGAGGTCAGACCAACCGTCTCCGTCGGTGTCCAAGCAGCCGAACCGGTCTTGGTAGGAGGTGCCGTACTTGGCACGGCAGTCATCAGCCTCGAAGGCGTCACGAGTGGTATTGTCACCGTATCCATCGTCATCGCTGTCCTTCCACTGGCTCGGCTCGAGTGGGAAGGCGTCAGGGTCGGTGCCGTTTGGGTTGTCTCCCCAACCATCGCCATCGGTGTCATTCCACTGGCTCGCTTCAAGTGGAAAGGCGTCGGGAATGTTGGCGTCGGCAAGGAAATCACCCGGCCAGCCGTCACCACGGGTTGCGTTCCATGTCTCATTGCCCCAGTTGTCACCGTAACCGTCGTCGTCGGAGTCCTTCCATTGAGTTGGCTCGGCAGGGAAGTCGTCGCGAGTGTCAGCCCAGCCGTCACCATCGCTGTCTACGCAACCGTAGGTTCCGCCTTGGTCACTGCTTCCCGGTGTGTCAGGGCAGTCGTCCCTACTCGGTGAGAGCGCATCATCTCCGAAGCCGTCGCCGTCACGGTCGGAGGATTGCAGAGGATCGTAGGGGAAGGCGTCTTCGTTGTCTGCCACCCCGTCTTGGTCTGAGTCAGGACAACCTCGGTTTGAGTCATCATGCATCACTTGGCCGCCGTCGAGCGGACATCGGTCTGGCTTGAAGGCGTTCTCGACATAGATTCCGGGCCATGATGCATTTCGCTCAAATGCCCAGGAGGTATTGGCGTAGTTGTCACCATATCCGTCGCGGTCAGTGTCATACCACTGAGTGGGGTCATCGGGGAACCAGTCACCATTGGGGCCGTTCGGATAGTCGCCGTGGCCATCCCCGTCACGGTCGCCGCACTGGGTGCTGTCATCAGGGAAGAGGTCTGGAGAGTTACCTTCGGGGTTGTCCCCACATTGGTCGCCGTCCCTGTTGGCCCACTGCGTAGGGTCGTTGGGGAATGGGTCGCCGGCGTCGGAGTAGCCGTCACCATCGGTGTCCTTGCATCCCGGCCTGTCGATATCGGAGGTTCCGAACATACCGGGGCACGCATCGCCATTGGTTCCAGAGCTGTTGTCTCCATATCCGTCGCCGTCTGAATCGCACCACTGGGTCGGGTCACTAGGCCACGCGTCACCCAGACCGTCGCCGTTCACGCAGGCTAGCCACTCACCGTCGGGATCGGACCAGCCGTCACCATCGCTGTCCACACAGCCCAACCTGTCCCAAATGGAGTTGCCCCAAATGAAGACACAGCCGTCAGAGCGAGTCGTGAATGGTTCATCACCCACCCAGTCACCATCGGTATCTTTCCACTGGTCTATGTTGAGGGGAAATACATCGATGTCGGACAACTCAGTGGAATTCATCGTCGTGATGAGTATGCCGGGCCACTCTGCGGGTCGGATTGCAAGCCAGGAGGCATTAGCGAAGTTGTCACCATAACCGTCGAGGTCAGTGTCAGCCCATTGAGTCGGGTTGTTGGGAAGCCAGTCCAATGCGGGGTACGGGCTAGGGTCGCGTGGGTCCCCGGTGTTGTCCGGATACCCGTCACCATCGGCGTCAGCCCACTGATAGGGGTCATTGGGGTAGGCATCGTTCAGGTCAGACCAGCCATCTCCATCGCTGTCGGGGCAGCCAAATCGGTCTTCTGTTGAGTTCCCCCATATGTTCGGGCAGGCGTCTGGATTGTTACCAGTGTCGCGGTCACCATATCCATCGTTGTCGGAGTCATCCCACTGTGTGGCGTCCTCAGGGAAGGCGTCGTCCTCGTTGAGTACTCCATCCCCATCGATGTCGGGGTTGACTTTCCAGTGGTAGATGCCCTCGTCGTTCCGGCCGTGCGCCGAGATGATGTAAACCCCGTTGGGATGCCAATCCACGCCATAGATCGTGCCGCAGCCGCTCGACCCTCCTGAACAACCTCCCGGACGAGGAGCGGACAAGGTGTCGACGATGTTGCCCGAGTCGACATCGAATATTCTCACCCTCGCACCATCTGACTGGTAGTAGGTGAACGACGCAGCCACCTGCGTCGAGTCGGGCGAGAAAGATACGGTGTTGCACGATGTAGAGGTTGAATAGACCCAGTTCTGGTTTCCGCTTGCGACATCGTACAGCCTCACCCTCGCACCGCTGCTGGCATACGCCTCGCAGGTCGCGAAGGAATTTCCGTCGGGTGACCATGCAACGCCGTTGTTGGTACCCCGATTTGTGTTGATTGAGCGATTCACACTCCAGTCACCGGTGTTGTAGATCCAGACATCCTCATCTCCTCCAATCAGAATTCGGCTGCTGTCAGGACTCCAATCGACAGAGTAGAATTGGTCTTCACCCGCTGGCTCGAAGGTGTGAGTCAGAGACCCATTCATCGAGTTGAATATCTCGACCTGTCCATTCCCGCTTCCTCCGTCGCGAGCACCGACTACGGCAATCATCGTTCCATCTGGGCTGTATTCCAATTCGTGTGTCTCTTCGCCACCTGTGCTGACTGAAAAGAGGGGTGTGACATTGCTCGAGTAATAGACATGCAACTCATCGCTGCTCGTGGTCGAGGCGACGAAAACCCCGTCAGGAGACCAACCAACATCCATGAGTCCGCCCCCTTGCACTGACTTCACATTAGTCCTAGAGGTGGTATCCCAGATTCGCATCCATCCATTCTCCTCTGAGGTGAGATATTGGCTTCCGTCGTGGTTGAAGAAGACGGCGTAGTGGTCTTCGTTGATCAATTGCTCCGCATCCTTCAGGAAGCCTCCGGCCTGAATCGTCCACGGGTCGTTCTTGTCGCTCGTTCCATCCCCGTCTCTGTCGGGGCAGCCGTCACGGTCAACGGTGCTGTTTCCGGCTGCAACCGGGCAGTCGTCCACCGAGTCGTCAACACCGTCTCCGTCGGTGTCGAAGGCGCCTCCAATTGGAAGAATAAGCGAGATTAGCATCAGAAAGGCGAGCGAGGTCGCCGCAAGCCGAATTCGATTGACATTCCCCTTTGACACAATTTCGGCTTCCCCCAACCAAAAAAGGCTTTGTGGTCCTTCTGCATCATCCGCGTGAGCGCGCGCGCGGTCGAAAACGGCTTGATTTGAGCAGTTGAATGAACATATCATCTTAGGGCGAAACGGCGAATGATTCAATGCGAACGACGCCCGCAGACCCTAACTGTATGGCGACCAAGTCAATGCGCGTCAGCCTTCCGGTAAGCGACCGCATCCTACTGCACCTGCTAGAGAACGACCACCAGGCGGACCACTTCATCGTCACTTCCCAAGTAACTCGGCCGGGCATCGCCGAGGCGTGCGGTCTGCACCCCCCCAATGTGAGCCGCTCAATCCGACCTCATCTGAGAGACGGCTTGGTCTCAGAACACACTCGACAGATCAGAGGCGAAGAGCGCCGTCAGAAGACTTGGCAACTGACAGATTCAGGGCGCGAGGAAATCAAGGGCAGACTCTCCTCGATCCGCACCACGAACATCCTGATTCGGGACGGCGAAGGACAACTGCTCGAAGTCCCTGCCGGAGAGGCCGCAGAGCGCCTCGACAGCAACCTCACCCTTCTCCAAGTCCTGATGATGGTGATGGCCGAGGGATTGCTCGCCTACGGCGACATCCGTCTCGGCCGTATCGAAAAGGGTGAGGAAGCGCCTCCCCCTGGCCGCCTGCAGATGCTTGCCGGCGCCCACTCAACATATCACATCCGGGCGCCCAGAACCCGCACGGTGCACGGCAGAAGTGAGGAGCGGGAGCAGTTGGACCAGTGGTACGAGGGGAAGCGACCGGCCTTGGTTGTGGATGGCATCGCCGGCTGTGGAAAGACCACCTTGGTCGCGAGTTGGCTAAACGCTAGATTGGACGAAGAATCCAACCTTCGCGTAATGTATTATCCCTGCCAACCTTGGGATACCTCGATCGGCCTTGCGACAAGCATCCTCCACCGCCTCGGAATTGAGTCGAAAGATGGTTCTGAATGGGACCCCTACGGTATATTGGAGTCACTTCCACTATCGCCGGGAGCGAACTTCGATGTCGACCTCTACAGGCGGCGGTTGACCGCCTATCTGACCGACCCTGAGAAGTTGCGAGAGCGGGTTTTCGAGGGCCACGAGGAGGTCAGCGACAAGCCGCCGTATGTGCTCTTGGTTATCGACGACGTCCACAACATCGAGGCAGATGCCGCTCATTTGTTGGGCGCCCTGTTGCAAGTTGCAGAGCAGACCCCGCTAAGGCTCCTACTGATATCGCGGACCGCTCTCTCCTTCTACGACCGCAGAGATGTGCACACCCGCGGACAGGTCAGCGAGCTCTCTCTGCGAGGCTTGACAGTCGAGGAAATCAGTGACTGGATTTCAGAATTTGATGCCCCTTCTCCGCCGGGTGCAGAAGAGGTCCACAGGCTTACAGGGGGTCATCCGTTGGCCGTCGAGTTGCTCGAGATGTATGGTAGTGTGGTGCACGGAGATTGGCTGCGATTCCTTGACGAGGAGATTCTCAAAGTGCTGCCTGCCGAACACCACGACCTCCTATCCTACCTTGCGGTGGCCTCTCGCCCCGTACCTTGGGCCAAACTTGCCGAGGCGACCGGTTTGGAGGGAACTCCGCCGGAGGAATTGCTCTCTCGAGGGCTCATCGTCGAGTTGGAGGATGGGCTCTGGCTACACGAGGCGATGCGGGAGCGGCTATTGCGTGAAGTCGGAGATGCGATGGATGAGCGGCGAGCGAAACTCGACGCTGTCGAGTGAACCGACCCCACTTACCTGATTCAGCCCATATGGCGGTTGAGCCAGTCGTCGAATCCAGCCTTCTGCATCGCACCAGAATGTTGGTCGACCACCTCACCATTGTGGAACAGCACTAGGGTTGGAATGCCGCGCACTCCGAATCGGTTAGGAGAGTTCTGATTGTTGTCGACGTTGACCTTCGCGATGACGAGGTTGTCTCGCTCGGCAGCGATTTGCTCAAGCACGGGCGCTATCATCTTGCAGGGGCCGCACCACGGTGCCCAGAAGTCCACCAGCACCCACTCATTTTCTGTCGTAACCCCGTCAAAGGTCGCATCCGATGCCTCAACCAATTTGCCAGCCATATCTCTCGCCCCGTAGGGCCTTGAACCCGTCCAAGCCGTCCTATCAACCTGCCGAAGCCGATGCAAGTGTTGAGAACCGCCTTGCTCTCCGAGAGGGTGAGGGTGAGGGGAATGCACATCTGTCCGAGCATACTGACCGCAGACTTCTGTCGGCTCGGTGAAGTGGTTGAAGAGGCGATTGATGCTGGTATCGGGTGGGTCCATCTCGATGTCATGGATGGCAATTGGGTGGTCAACAAGACAATCACCTTCGGGCCCGCAGTCGTGCGTTCAATCCGAGAGAGGATTGGCCCTGAAGTTTTTCTCGACTGTCACTTGATGGTGACGAACGCGGCGCAGACTTGGGATCAGTATGTCGACGCCGGTGTTGATTTGGTCATCGCCCACATAGAGGCGGTCGACGATTTTCCGGCCCTAATCGCAAACCTCCACGGCGCAGACTGTGAAGCGGGACTCGTGATGAACCCCGCCACTGGCCTTGAAGACATTCTGCCGCTCCTTCCAGACCT
>DAVI01000032.1:24097-24548 GCA_002505495.1 Euryarchaeota archaeon UBA59
CTCCGTGCATAGCCCACCCTGTGCCCGGACATTCAGTCAGTGCTGTTTTCTGTGATTATTGGCATCAAAACTCCAATAATAAGGACTGTATTTGGAAATTTGTCCAATAACTCGAGTTGTTCAAATCGTTGTGTACTGCTAACCGAAGGAAAACTGTATTTTCAGGCTGTTTTAGGGGTTTTCTTAAAATCCATGCATATCCCCATAAATAAGGGCTTGAATTGAGTTTTCTTCCCAAAAAAACGAGGTTTTCCCAGAAAATCGGGATTACCGAGGTTATTTCACGCTTTATACCGATTAACATCGGACACCCCCAAAGGGGGTGTCCGTCCCAGATTCCATGTTAATCGGAATAAAGTCGATTCGATCATTTTTTTCTTAGCAGAAATCTTGGCATTGGCACAGTCTTTCCGGGCTCTCAGTGAAGCATTCATTTTCGGCTTCTGGGTTC
>DAVI01000035.1:0-182 GCA_002505495.1 Euryarchaeota archaeon UBA59
CCGGTCGGCTTGTCGTTGATGTAGAAGTTTCCAGCTGTGAATCGCAGCGCCTCGTATGCCCTCTGGATGTTAGCCTCGTCGCTAGAGAATATCGAGCCGGTCAGGGCGTAGGGCGAGGACTCGTCACAGAGTTTCAGAGCGTCTTCGAAGTCGTGGTCCTCGTACACGTACACAGTAAGGAC
>DAVI01000035.1:219-3137 GCA_002505495.1 Euryarchaeota archaeon UBA59
GGGTCGGTGGTCTCTATGATGGTCGGCTCGATGAACCACCCACTGCTGTCATCCGAGCCACCTCCGACGATGACATCACAGAGAGGGTCCTCTTGGGCACCCTCGATGTAGCCGGTGATGTTGTCGAAGGCCTTCTGGTCGATGACCGCGGTCATGAAGTTCGTGAAGTCGCGCGGGTCGCCCATGGTGATCTTTCCGACCTCCTCACAG
This sequence comes from Euryarchaeota archaeon UBA59, assembly GCA_002505495.1. Classification (GTDB taxonomy): domain Archaea; phylum Thermoplasmatota; class Poseidoniia; order Poseidoniales; family Thalassarchaeaceae; genus MGIIb-Q1. Next base: position 430 of record DAVI01000035.1, read on the forward strand.
AGTGGAGCCTTGATGGCCTCCCATACGGATTGGGGGACATAGGCGCGGCTGCAAGCCGAGCACTTCTGGCCCTGATACTCGAAGGAGCCGCGTAGTAGAGCGACGAGCAGTCCTTGGCGGTCACAGTCAGGGTGAGCGACGATGAAGTCCTTGCCACCGGTCTCGCCGACGATTCTCGGGTAGGAGCGCAGTTGGGGTAGACTTGTGGCTATGTCTGACCAGAGTCCTTGGAAGACGCGGGTGGAGCCGGTGAAGTGGACACCCGCGAAGTGAGGGTTCTCCAGCGCCGTGTCAACAATCATGCGCGGGTTGCCCGGAACGAAGTTGATGACGCCTGGGGGAAGGCCAGCTTCAATCAGCAATTGCATGATGACATAGTTGGAGTGGTAGGCGTTCCTGCTCGGCTTCCACACCGAAGTGGCACCTAGTAGTACAGGTGCCGTGCACAGGTTGCCGGCGATGCTGGTGAAGTTGAACGGCGTGATGGCCAGCACGAATCCCTCGAGGGGTCGAATCTCGGCCGAGTTGACTACCCCCTCAGGGCTGATCAGAGGTTGGAAGTCGTCGTGGAATCGGGCCGCGTAGTAGACATTGAAGCGCCAGAAGTCGACGAGTTCGCATGCAGCGTCGATATCGGCCTGATAGCAAGTCTTACTCTGGTTGAGCATGGTTGCAGCGTTCACGCGCATTCGCCAGTCAACAGCCAACATGTCGGCAGCGCGCAGCAGAATCTCGGAACGTCCTTCCAAACCAAGTGCAATCCAATCATCCTGTGCGGCTACTGCCGCCTCACACGCTGCACGGACCTCTGCCTCTCCGGCCAGATGCACGTTCGCTAAAACATGGCCGTGGTCGTGGGGCATCACCTGTGTGACCGTGTTTCCGGTGAACACTTCCTCTCCGTTGATGATGCAGGGTATCTCGACGACCTCACCCATCTGCCTGTCCATCTCAGCTTGCAAGGCCGCCCTTTCTGGGCTTCCGGGGGCGTAACCGAGAATCGGGTCGTTGTCCGGGTGGCCTGTCATGGTGCCTTCTGAAGGCGTTCGTATGATGATGGTTGCGCTGACAGTCTCAGCGCCTTCACTTGGCAGAGCGGGTCATGCTGTTGATGTCGTTGACCACAGCAGGGATGTTGGCGGCGATTCCTTCAATCATCATCCAGCCGTGCGCCTTGACGCCATCCCCCACCAGTCTGACACCGTCGACACCGATGTCTGCGGGTAGTTCCGCACCCTGGGGTGAGCGGTTGCAGGGCCAGTTGCGATGGTAGGCGTGGACGCAAAGTTCCTCGCCATGGTCTGAGAGCCAGGGAATTGCCTCGAATAGGTCATCTCTTCCCTTGTTGATCTCGGATTGGATGTCGCTGCTAGGAACATATTGGTGGGTGACCATCATGTGTTTCCCCTCCGGAGCCAATTCTGGTTCTGAGAAGGTAGGTAGCACATAGCCGCCGACTCTCTCGGTCTCGGTCAACATTGTCACCCCGCTGTGCCGCTGCGGAATGTCGTCGTCGAGCGCGAAGACGAATCCGATGCCTCCAACTGCCGTGGTTCTCTTGACCTGTTTGAGAACCGCCTCATCTACCTCGAAGTCATCTGAAAGAGCGCTCAGAAGGTTGGGGTGTCCGCCGTTCCAGACGATGGCATCGTATCCCTCCCAAGTCGCAGCAGGCCTCCCACGCCTACGCAAGCCCACCGCAAAGCGGTGATTCTTCGTCGATTCATCCGAGTGGCCGGGGATAATTTCCGTTACTTCGTGCGACAACCTAACCCTGACTCCTAGTTGCCTGAGCTCCTTACGAAGGGCTACTATTGCCCCCTTGCAGCCTCCCTTCGGTACGGATGGCCTGTCAAGCCAGAAGGCGTTCTGCAGCAGACGGACCACCGTCGAGGCGGGCATCTGGTTGAACCTCAAGCTGATGGCGAAGTTGGAGAATGCATCGAGGAAGTCCACTAGGTCGTCACTGTAGCGCTGGCGCAACCATGCGTCGCCATCGATTTCCTCGTCCTGCCACGGTTGCTTCGCTCGGGCGCCCAACAGGCGAGGTAGGTTCAGAGTGTCTCTCATCCTGAACCAGCGCATCACTCCGATCGAACTGTTGCTGCTGCGAAGTTTCCCATCTTTCATCCAGCCAGCGAATCGGGTTGTCGGAAGAAAGTCGAAGCCGTGTCTGCGAAGGTCAAGACCGCCATTCGAGCGTTTGCCAAACAGAAGTTTTGCCATCGGGCCCTTGCGCCCGTGTGGAATCATGTGAACAGCACCGGTCGGGACCGCGTATCCGTCGTGATCGTGCTGGGTGAAGCGGCCGCCAGCGAACGAGAGTCGCTCGGTCACCTCCACTTCGAGGTGCGGCGACTGGGCTAGTCGGGCGGCACTCGTGAGGCCGCCGATGCCGGCTCCGACCACCAGTACCTTCGACTTCCTCTCCAAGGTTCAACCCTCATTCGTACACCAGCGCGCCGGTGGGACATACCATCAGACAACGCAGGCAATCCGTGCACTTGTCGAGNNTTCTGGGGTTTGTCGTGCTTTGGTCCAAAGGCGAGAACTGGCACCACGCCGGGAGTCGCAGCCTTGCCAAACCCCACAACCATGTGAGGTCGAAGGCCATCACCACACTTAGCCCCTCGCCCGAACCCTTGCCATGAATTGCAGTGTCGCCATCCTCAAGCGCTCTACTGTCGTCGGTCGGCCATGGTAGAGGG
>DAVI01000035.1:3312-4467 GCA_002505495.1 Euryarchaeota archaeon UBA59
TCTCACATGGGTTTCTTCCGGTTCTCCGGCGAGTATGTCCGCGAATGGTTCGAGTCTCTAGCGACTCAGGCGGTCAGCGGTATCGATGCTGGTCGCTGTGGCTACACCCACTTTCTCGACCAGAGCGGCGTAATCATCGATGACATGATCTTCGCTGTTACCGACCGGGAGCAGATTTTGGCAACTGGGTGCGCCGATTGGGTGAATCCATCAGAGTCGGCGATTCTAGGTGTGCCGAACGCCAGCATGATTAGCACGATGTGGGATTGGTTCCATTCTCACCTTCCCGCAGATGGCTCTGTAACCATTGAGAATCTCTCGGACGAGACCTCCATTCTAGCACTGCAAGGGCCGACCTCTCCTGCAGTCTTGGAGGTGGTTCTCGGAGTGGAAAACATCGTTGGGAGGTTCAAAGGTCAGGCGATTGCGGACAACCCGCTCGGAATTTCTGGCTGGATTCAAGGTACTGGTTACACCGGCGAAAGAGGCTTCGAAATCTTCGTTTCAAACGAACAGGTCCGCTCACTATGGGATGCACTCCTCGCAGACGCAGGCGGTCACGGAATAGTGCCTGTCGGGCTTGGTGCCAGAGATACACTCAGGTTGGAAAAAGGCTACCTGCTATCTGGCCAAGACTTCCTATGGCCCCCTCTCGCCAACAGCGAAGATGACTCGACTTCCCACCCTGTGGACCCTGCCCTCCTCGCCCGTGACTCCTGGGAGACCAATGTGCCGTTCGGGCTCGACCTCGGACACGATTTCATCGGTAAGGAGCGAGTGCTTGCGAGTGAGGCTGCTGCCGGTTCCCGCTGGTGGGGGGTGAAGTACCTCGAGAAGGGGCCACTCCCTCGGACAGGCTCAAAGGTGCTCAACTCTGCGGGCGAGGAGATTGGAATCATCACTTCTGGCGGGCCTTCGCCGAGTCTCGACAAGGTCGGCATCGGCATCGGTTACATCGAAGGAGTGGTTGCTGGTGTCGAGGTTCTGATTGCGCCAAATCCCCGCAAGCAGGTCAGGGCAGTAGTCGTGCGCACTCCCTTTCTCTGAGTGGAATGTGCCTTTCACAACATTCGCTTGGGCAATACCTCCTCTCTCCTAAATCGCGAGAGCCACTGTGGCTCGTTGGGCAGCACGGCGTGGGTTTGAAAGGCCAAG
>DAVI01000035.1:4730-5118 GCA_002505495.1 Euryarchaeota archaeon UBA59
GACAGCGGTACGAGCAATGGGCCTGGTAATCTCAACGCGGTTCATTTCGAAGCGATGGCGATGGATCACACTGCGACCAATATTCTGGTTGGCGGAACCCTGCGCGGCGATGTCAGATTCGATTCAATTCAGCCAGCGACTCAAGATGGCCCGCGGGCATTCGTGGCAGCAATGACGACTTCTGGAATATGGCTTTGGCTCTCAATGACAGTGGTTCCAATAGGAAGTAGTGGCGGAGCAGTACTCTCTGACATTGCAGTTTCAAACACTGGTGACATCTTTGTTGCCGGCTCCTTTTGGAATGAAATCGGGTGGGGCTCAAACATCGAGTTGTCCGATGGAAGCATCGATGGATTTGTTGCAAAAATGGACTCATCGGGCAGTTGGA
>DAVI01000035.1:5219-7888 GCA_002505495.1 Euryarchaeota archaeon UBA59
GACGCCTATGTGGTCGGCGCATTCTACGACCACGCCTACTTCGGAAATCAAAGCATGAATCGTCTGCAGGCACAGGATGGCTTTGTCACAAAAGTCAACAAGACCACGGGCAACTTCACCTGGGTCGAGGTATTTGGTGGGAACCAGAATGACAATGCGACTTCAATTGCCATCGATTCATCTGACAACATCTTTCTCACCGGCTACTATCAAGGAAACATCGTCTTTGGGACCAATACACTACTCAATTCCGGCTATCCAAGCGCTTTCGTCAGCCAAATCGACCAGAACGGCGGTTGGATTTGGTCGAATGAGGGCAAGACCAACTATGGACTGTTTCAGCCATTTGACATTGAAGTGGCAGCGGATGGTATCTACCTCTGTGGGGCGGTAGGTGGCTCGATAGAATTGGATGGAGTCACTTGGTGGGCAAACGCCACAGTGGCAAACGCCTTTGTCGCGAAGCTCAACTTCACAGGCTCTTGGCTCTGGGCGTTGAACAGCACCGGCCACACTCAGGTCGCATTGGACATCGCTCTCAACCCACTCGGTGGTGTCACCGTAGTCGGTTGGTTCGACATGGAAAACCAGTACATCGCAAATGCGACATTCGGAATTCACAATCTCACTGCGTCCCCATTTGCAGCCTTCTTTGCTGGGGTGTCGCCATCCGGCTCATGGCTTTGGGCTGAACACGGGGGAGGCCCCGACTTCGACTCCGGCAATGCCGCACTCTTCACTGGAGTGGGGAACCTAATCATGACCGGTCGCTTCTGCGTCAACCACGACGGTGCAGGTTGCAGTGCGGAGATTGGCCCTGCCAATTACACAAGCGCTGCCCACTGGCACGGCAGCGGCTTTGTCTGGTCGCTCAGCACTGATTCTGACCTCGACACACTGAGCGACATCAACGACAACTGTCCATTGACCCCGAATCTCGGTCAAGCAGATATGGATGGTGACCAGATAGGCGATGTCTGCGACCCAGATGTTGATGGCGACGGGCGGTTGAATCCCCAGGATTCGTGTGACGGCCCCCAGATAAACTGGGACTCGCTGGATTGGTCACTCGACTCCGACGCGGACGGCTGTCGGGATTCAGACGAAGATGACGATGACGATGCAGACGGAGTCGCTGACCTCGATGACCTATGTTCCAATTCAACCACGCACAAGAATTGGACGGCCAACGATGCTAATGACTACGACCGTGACGGTTGCCACGACTCAATCGAAGATCCCGATGACGACAATGATGGCCTCGATGATTTGGTCGATGAATGCGCCTTCGCCCCGAGTGAGCGTAACTGGACTTCTGATTCATCCACGGATTACGACTCTGATGGTTGCAAGGATGGTACGGAAGAGGACCTCGACAGGGATAATGATGGCGTCGAAGACGGTTCTGACCTCTGCATGGCCGGAACTCTGGATTGGCTCAGCGACTCGACCACTGACCACGATGGCGATGGCTGCCGCGACAGTGACGAAGACTTGGACGACGACAATGACGGAATTGACGACGGCAGCGACCACTGTACACCGATGGCCACCAACTGGGATTCCAGCGGGCCACAAGACCTCGACAAGGATGGTTGCCGGGATATCGACGAAGATGACGACGACGACGGAGATGGACTGCTAGATGATGATGACCTCTGCCCTCGCGGCGCGGTCGGTTGGATATCGAGCGAATTCACCGACAATGATGGCGACGGTTGCCGCGATTCGAGCGAGGATCTCGATGATGACAATGACGCGATACTCGATGCTGAGGACGACTGCCCGGCTGGAGTCACCGGCTGGCTTTCACTCCCCGACGTCGACGGCGACAGAGATGGTTGCAGAGATGCCGACGAAGATTGGGATGACGACGGCGACGGGCTATGGGAGTTTGACATTGAGGGAAATGTCATCGACCAGTGCCCAGGAACTCCACTTGACGAGATTAACCAAATCGACACATATGGTTGCAGCCCAAGTCAAGCTGACTCCGATGGTGACGGAATCCCAGACCTGAACGACGCCTGTCCCGATGTTGCACCCCCCGAAGGGCTAGACCGCGATGAGGACGGCTGCACAGACGACTTCGACCGCGACGGTGTGCTCGACGATGTCGATGCCTTCCCAAACGACTCCACTCAAGTCTCGGACGCAGACGGTGACGGTTTCGGAGATAACCCGTTTGGGCTGAACCCCGACCTCTGCCCGGATACCCCCAGTGAATGGATCGAGAATGCCATGTCACGGCTTGGGTGTGCTTGGGAAGAGGAAGATGCCGACCATGATGGCATCCTGAATGGTTTTGAAGATGAGAATTGCTCTGAAACCCCCCTCGCCGAAATCAGTGACATCGATGAGAATGGATGTGGAATTTCAGAGCGCGATTCAGATGGTGACGGAGTAATGGATTCAGAAGACCTCTGCCCCGATACTCTCGAGGGTGCGAAGATGGCTGAGAAGGGCTGTTCCGAAGCGCAAATTTCCTACGAAGGCAGTTCAGAAGGAGGTCTCAACACCGCCCTCTTAGCCGTGATGGCGATTCTGTTTCTTGTTGTAGTCGGCGGTGGAGCCGCATTCTTCTTGTTGGGCCGAGGTGACTCGGAGATTCAAGAGGATAATCTCCTTCCAGAAGCCTCCGAAGTTCTCGCATCATTGATTCAGCAAAC
>DAVI01000035.1:7982-8312 GCA_002505495.1 Euryarchaeota archaeon UBA59
GGTATCACCGTTGATGAGGATGGCACCGAGTGGTGGCAGGACGAGAATGGCGTCTGGTGGTACCGCAATGTATCGATGGACGATTGGGTACTCTTTGAGTAGTAAAATCCTCAAATTCTGACGACGAAATATCTTGCTGATTCGCATTTTGGGTCTGGTCGGGGCCTCTGCATCGGGTTTTTGAACTATTGATTGAAAGTTGGTCCTAGGGACCAGCAAAGGTAGGATTCAAGAGGGAAGCCGAGTCGTCGGGCTGCCATGAACCGTACTTTGAACGATGCAAGACCCCTAAGGGGGGGTCTTGTTCTTGCAATGATTGCATGTATGTTT
>DAVI01000035.1:8479-14468 GCA_002505495.1 Euryarchaeota archaeon UBA59
GGACAGTACGACATCGCATGGCCGAGCGCCATGGCTGCAGGGCCGAGCGGCAGCGTCTATATCGTAGGCTTTGCACTTGGCCAGGTCACATTCGGTTCAATCAACATCAACACCAACAATGCACAGGTTCCGTATGTAGGCAAGATTGACTCAAACGGAAACTGGGTCTGGGTGACCGCGGCGAGCGCAAGCGACCCGAATGCCTGGGGCGCTGGCATCGGCATCGGCGTCGACTCATCTGGAAATGCAATCATCACTGGGATTCTCAACAACACCCTCGACTTCGGCAGCAACAGCGCCAGTTCCTCAACAGGGGACGATACTGAACTCTTTGTGGCCAAGATCAGTTCAACTGGGACATGGGCATGGGCCGATTCGGCTGGCGGCGCCGGCGACGACGAACTCGGCACCGGAGTCGCGATTGCTTCCAATGGTGATGCATTCGTAGTTGGCCAGATTAACGGCGCGGCAACTGCCGGAACTCACACCGTCAACGGAAACGGCATTGACGCATTCATCGGCAAGATATCCAGCGGCGGTACCTGGGATTGGGCGACGAGGGGTGGCGGTGGCAACTCCGACGGGGCCAACGGAGTCTCTGTCGACGGCAGCGACAACGCCTATGTCGTCGGATTCTTCGGCTCCGACACGAACGGGGCCACCTTCGGCTCCACCAGTTTGGTCGCTCAAGGCGCCTCGGACGTCTTCGTCTCAAAATTGAGTTCAACCGGCGGATGGTCGTGGACCAAGTCCGCAGGCAGCGCCAGCGGGGCAGTCGGCGGAATGGGAATCGCACACGGCTCAGCGGGTAGTTACATCGTCGGACAGATGCAAGGTACGGTCAACTTCGGCTCAGTCCAAGCGACTGCAGTCAGCACCTGCGTTGACGGCTTTGCCGCCCTCATCGACGACGCTGGTTCATGGCAATGGGCATCGACGGCTGGCGCCTCAGGCGCTACCCTCACCGTTCTCTCTGCAGTGGGAGCAAACCCCGCAGGAGGTGCGGTCATCTCCGGCGAGGCAGCCAAGTTGACTTCAGACTGCGCCTCATACGACGCCGGTCAAGGCAGCGTCAACTTCGGTTTAATCTCCGTCAGCAGTATGGGTTACAACGACGGTGTCTACGCTGCCATCGATTCTGGCGGCAATTGGACAGACGCCGACAGCATCGGCTCCGCAATGATGGACAACGGCCGTGGTGCGGTGGTAACCAGTACCGGTGAGACCGTGGTCACAGGACGCTTCTGCTACGGTGCTTCAGGCTCCTGTACGATGACGAGCAGTGGAAACTCAATCTCCACGAGCGCAAACCTCGGTGGAACCTATGTCTGGGGCCTCCAAGGCGACGCAGACGGTGACGGAATTGCAGACAATCAGGACAACTGTCCTTTGGTTGCCAACAGCGGTCAAGCCGACATGGACAGCGACAACATCGGCGACATCTGTGACGACGACGCTGACGGCGACGGAATTCTCAATGATGACGACGATTGTGACGGTCCAGCCGTGAATTGGGATTCAACCAACTGGGCGGATGACATCGACATGGATGGCTGCCGAGACATCGACGAAGACGACGATGACGACCAAGACGGCGTTCTGGATGTGAACGACCCTTGTACCGGTGCCTCAAACAAGTTGAACTGGACAAGCAATGTTGTCAATGACAACGACATGGATGGTTGCCACGACAACGAAGAGGATGACGACGACGACAATGACGGAATCGACGACACCTCTGACCTGTCATGCCCGCGAGGCTATGCCAACTGGGGCATCCCCGATGGATCTGGTGGACACACCCACAACTCCTCCGCCGACTTCGACACTGACGGTTGCCACGACGATGTGGAAGACGAAGATGATGACAACGACGGCATCAATGAACTCGATGGCCAAGGAGCGGTCTTGGACCGTTGCCCGAAGGGCATGCTAGATTGGTCCAGCGACATCTCGCTCGACCATGACGGCGATGGCTGCCGCGACTCAGATGAGGATTGGGACGACGACAACGACGCAGTCAACGATGTCGACTCGCTAGGGGCTATTCTCGACCTATGCAGTCCGGGCGCGACCGGTTGGCTATCCGATTCGACTACCGACCGTGATGGCGATGGTTGCCGAGACCTCGACGAGGACGACGATGACGATGGTGACGGAATCATAGACACTCAGGACGATTGCTTCGTGGTTGCGGGTTGGACCAGCAACGCTCTCACTGACCACGACGGTGACGGATGCCGTGACCTGGATGAGGACCTCAACGATGACAACGACCCAGTCTACGATGTGGACGACGCCTGTTCGAAGGGGGAGGTCGGCTGGACCGACACCGATTTCGACGCTGACGGCTGTCGTGACGAGACTGAGGACGTCGACGACGACGCCGATGGAATCTGTGACGGCGCAGCAGCATCTGGAACCACCTGCGCCAGCGGGCCGGACCAGTGCCCTGAGACTCCACTTGGAGAGAATGTGAACGGAGATGGTTGTGGGCTCTTTACTCAAATTGACAGCGACTCTGACGGTGTCTACGACGGTGCAGACTCATGCCCGACAGCAGCAGCGGTCTCTGGCTACGATGTTAATCAGGATGGCTGCACAGACGACTCAGACTCTGACGGGACCACAGACGACATCGATGTGTTCCCCAACGACGCCACTCAATACAGCGACCGTGACGGAGACACATGGGGCGACAACCCCAACGGCAACAACCCCGACCAGTGCCCGGACACTCCGAGCCAGTGGGTGGAGAATGCCAAGTCTAGGTTTGGCTGTGCGTGGGAAGAGGAAGATGAGGACACGGACGGAGTCATGAACGGCTTCGACAACTGCGCCGATACGGTGGCGGGTCGTACAGTAGATGCGAACGGCTGCTCCGACTGGCAACTCGACGCAGACTCCGATGGCACCTGGGATGCAGAAGATAACTGCCCTGACACAGGCGAGAGCGACACCAAGATCGAGGCTGACGGCTGCTCGCATGAGCAGCGCCTCGCAGCAGGTGACACGGATGCACTCATCTCTGAATACGGAATGATTGTTGGAATCGTGTTTGCAGTTCTGCTCGCAGGAATCATCACCATGTTCGTGATGCTCAAGAAGCGTGGCGGCTCCAAGGCCAGACTCGATCCGTTCGAAGCTGACTCCCAGCAACTTCAGGCAGGCGGATACGTCGCCGGACAACCGGCGAGCGCAGCCGCCATTTCAGCGCCAGCAGCAGCGACGGCTCAGACCGCCGCAACATACGCTGACCTGCCAGCAGGTGGCAGTTATGTCACGGATGCCGCAGGTGGCACTTGGTACAACGCGCCAGACGGTAGTCAATGGGCGATGCAGGGCGACGGTTCGTTCCGCAAGGCGTAGAACACCAGTTCACCGCTCAGTTTGCATGAGCGAGCGCCTCTTCGACGATGTCACCTATGCTGAGTTCGGGACGGAAGCCGACCTTCTGTTCCAACTCCCAGCCGTCAACGATGCCCCAGACTTCGGTCCCCTTGTCTCCGGTGAACTCGGGTGAGCTTCCCGTTCGCTCAGAGATGAGATTCGCCAACTGGCCCATGTTGACTCCCTGCGCGCATCCGACGGCAATAGCCTGCCTCGTGGGGGGCGGATTCTTGAGCACCGCGGCGACCACGTTTGCCAGTTCAGTGACATGAATCATGTCCTTCACCTCTTCGCCAGTGCCTGGCACATTGAAGAAGCCAAAACAGGCCTCACGACAGAATTTGTGAACGATTCCGTGGCCCTCCTGACCATCTGGCGGGATACCCTGAACGTTGGCGGTTCTGAGGATGGTGACCGGGTGGCTGTCCATGGCGTGTTCGAACGCCCTCTCCTCGACCCAGAGTTGCCCTTCCGCGGTGACATCCCGTGGTGCGAGGTGGGATTCCGCCGAGTAGAAAGACTCCTCCGTCTTAGGACTGGGGTGAACTCTCAGTGAGCCGATTAGAATTAGGTGAAGGCCTTGATGGCTCTGCACCGAATCTAGAATCTTCTTCGCATTTTGTCTCATCAGTCGGAGGACATCGTGGTTCTCTCTCTCCATCGAAAGGTCCGGGGGATGGCCATTAAGGTGGATTAGTGCTGAGCAGGAGGCGAGTTTTGCAGGCAGCATGTTCTCGTCATTGATGTCCTCCTCCGAAAGAATCTCAGCATCGTCGCCGAGTGCTTCCTTGATGTAGTGCGCGATGAAGCCGTCGTCCCCTGTGATTGCGACACGCATTGGGATTCCTCCACCCCCGGATTAGTGCGCCCATTCATGACTGTGACGGTTGGCGCTCGCCCGAGAAACTCCCCCGAAATGACTCTCTTCCTCGATGCGGGTTCATAGACGGGTTTTGCCTCGGCTACCCATGGCGCGGGTCGCAGCGGTGGTGTCCAATGGCTGTGCGCCCGACCCGCGCGTGATGCGAGAGGCGCGCTGGTTGGTAGAGGCTGGACACGAAGTGACGGTACACGCCTTCGACCGGTTGGAGGAGCTTCCAGAGAGGGAGGAAATCGACGGGGTCTCTGTTGTTCGACATCGGGTCGGGTATACGCCATATGGCGGCACCTGGTCCACTGTTCGCGGGCTTCGCCGGTTTCGAAGGTCGGTGATCCGCTGGTGCTCAGACAGCGCGAATAACGGCCTCGACCTGATTCACTGCCATGATGCAGACACTCTTGGAGTTGGCAGGGTTCTCGCTCAGGGTGGTCAAGGCGTGCGAGTGGGGACTCTTCCGGTTCTGTTCGACATGCACGACCTCCACCACACATGGGTACTGATGCCTAACCCCCGCTCAATCGTTCGTCGTTTCGTCGCCTCAAACTATGAGGGAAAGATGCTGGCCGCTGCGAGGAACTGGGTTTCGGGGGTTGTCACCTCGTCAGTCGGCTTTCAATCGTGGTTGGCGGAGCGCGATATCGAATCGACTGTGGTAGAGAATCGGCCGCTGCGTCGAGAGGCCCTACCACCGGCCGAGCGTTTCACGGTCGGATACATCGGGCGGGTGCGGGAGGTGGAATCATTCGAGTTGCTGCTCGATGCGCTCAAATCGATTCCAGATGAGTCCCGTCCTAGCCTGATAGTCGCCGGAGACGGCACGCGCGCCCGAGAGGTTGCCGACATGGTTCGTGCCGAGGCTGCCGAAGGTTGGCTTTCCGCGGAGGTCTTCGGAGCATTCGATGAACCACAACTCGCAGAACTGATGAGGGATATCTCAGTCATGTACGCCATGTATCCACCGAGCCGCGGCAACATTCTGGAGGGAGCGCTACCGGTGAAGATGTTTGACGCCGCTTCGTTCGGTCGGCCAAGCGTAGTCAATGCGGACTGCCACATGGGCGAAGTCTGTGAAACCGAACATCTCGGAAGGGCGGTTCCTTGGGGCGACTCTTTGGCGCTGGCGGAGGCGTTGTGCTCTCTGAAAGGAGAGTTGGTTGAACTGGCGCGCGATTCGGCGGATGAGAAGGTGCGATTTATGCAAGTTGTCGATGGCCTTATCGGAGCATAGTTGAAGTGACGCAGCGGCGGCGGCGAAACAATGGGTTGGGACGAATCCTTCGGCTCCCGAATCGAGTCTGGCGACTTGGAGATTGGAGTCGTTGGCCTCGGCTATGTCGGGCTGCCAACTGCACTCGGTTTTCTAGAAGCGGGATTCCGAGTGCGTGGAGTAGATGTTTCCGAGCGAGTGATTTCCACTTTGCAGGCGGGTGAGAACCCCGGTGATGACCCGCAGCACGACGGAATCATTCCAGCTGCCGAGAGTGACGCATGGAGAGTTGGCACGGACTACGGCGAATTGTTGAGCAGTTGCGATGTGATTCTTGTCACGGTTCCGACTCCAGTGACCATTGACCGCGCTCCAGACATCTCCTATATCCAAGCAGCCGGAGCGAGCATATTCGACTCCATTCCCAAGGGTGGCGGGACAATTATCGTTCTAGAATCGACGGTTTATCCCGGCGTCACGCAAGAGATTTGGAAGCCGCTGATGAATGAACG
>DAVI01000035.1:14685-17050 GCA_002505495.1 Euryarchaeota archaeon UBA59
GGTGTGACCTATGTCGGAGCGATTGAGGTTGCAGAGGCTGCCAAGGTTGTGGAGAATGTCCAGCGAGACCTCAACATTGCTCTGGTCAATGAGTTGTCCCGGATTTTCCCTGAGTTGGGTCTCGATGTGGAGGAGGTCCTCGATGCGGCCGCCACCAAGTGGAACTTCCACCGCTACAGACCGGGAGTAGGAGTCGGCGGCCACTGTATTCCTGTCGATCCTTACTATCTGATTGAGAGAGCTAAGCAGATGGGTGCTCCTGTCGAGTTGATTACCAGTGCCCGAGCGGTTAACAGCGCCATGCCGTTGAATGTGGCGAACGATGTACTCGAGATTCTTGCGCGGCAGGGCGTTGGCGGAGGAGGTGCTCGAATTCTGCTGCTTGGCTGGTCGTACAAGCCGGGGATTGGAGATGCCCGTGAAACCCCAGCCGAGCCACTTGCGGCGGCGTTGAGAAGTGCAGGATGCACGGTTGAGGCGTTTGACCCGCATGTCGATGGTCGTCATTTCCCAAGTGATTTGGCAACCTTGGTCGGCGACCTTGATGAGGTCAATGAATTCGACTTGGCTATCTTGGTGACCGCGCACGACGAAGTGGTCGGCTTGGACTGGGCTGCCCTTGGTGAAAAGACGCCACTGCGGCTCATCTACGATGGTCGGCGGGTGCTCGATGGAGCGGTTGTTGAAGATTCGGGATGGACTCTTTATCGGCTTGGAGCACCTCTCTGACCACCTGCTTAGCAGGTGTCAACCTTCATGAGTCGAAGTCAACGAGCCGTTCCGAGGTCTGAAGATGGTTGACCACCTTCCCAATCTCGGGCGAGAGCAGGAGATGCTTGAGGCGATGGGCCTCTCATCGATTGACGACCTCTTCTCTGACATCCCGCCATCGATTCGACGAGACGGGCCACTCGACCTCCCTCCCCCTCAGACCGAGGAGGAGATTTGGGCAGACGCCCAAAGGCTGCTCGGAGCCAATGTGGCGATGAACAGCCGCCCCAACTTCCTCGGAGCAGGGCTGTACCAGAACTTCGTCCCGACGATGGTGCCGATGCTAGCCACTCGAGGCGAGTTCCTGACCGCCTACACGCCTTACCAACCTGAGGTCAGTCAAGGGATGCTTCAGGCGATGTGGGAGTTTCAGACCATGGTCAGCGAGTTGGTCGGCTTGCCAATCTCCAACGTGAGCATGTATGACGCGTCAACAGCTGCGGCCGAGGCACTGACCTGTGCGGTGCGAGTGCACAACAAGAAGGCGAGCCAGCCGAACGTCATTTATGTCACCGAATGGCTTCCAGAACACCGTCTGTCGGTGATTCAGAACTACATATTAGGCTCAAATATCGAGTTGCGGCTTCTCATGACGAACCCTGATGGGACTGTGAATTTGGAGGAGGCAGGGGTGGCAGCGGGCTGCTGCGCAGTCTATGTCGAGCAACCAAATCCGTTTGGCGTCATCGACGAAGGGCTTCCGAAACTCAAGGGGATCATCGGTGAGGACACCGCCCTCATCGTCGCGGTCAACGCCACCTCCCTCGGTATTCTCGAGCCTCCCGGTTCATGGGGGGCTGACTTGGTTGTCGGCGAGGGCCAGCCGTTTGGAATCGGGCCGACAGGCGGAGGGCCAATCTACGGGCTGTTCGCCTGTACGAAGGAGTACCTGCGGCAGATGCCCGGCCGCATCGTCGGGCAGACCAAGGATGAGGAGGGGCGGGAGGCGTACACGCTGACTCTCTCCACTCGTGAGCAGCACATTCGCCGCCACAAGGCGACCAGCAACATCTGTTCGAACGAGACGCTAATCGCTTTGATGGGAGCGATGCACATGGCTCTGCTCGGGCCGGGCGGAATCGAGAGGTTGGCACTGCGCAATGTTGCTGCCTGCGAGGCAACGAAGCGAGCCATACTTGCTGTTGAGGGAATTGAACTTCTCCATCCCAAGGCCTCGCACTACAACGAATTCACAGTCAAGTTGCCGCAGAGCGCGGAGTCTGCCCTTCAGTTCCTCGAGGAGCGGGGAGTCACTGGTGGTCTGGAGTTGGCTGTCACGACCAAAGGGGCCCAACCAGATTGGCTGCTCATTTCAGCGACCGACCAGACCTCCAACTCTGACATCGAAGCCTTGGCTGGGGGGCTTTCGGCATGGTTGAGGCAGT
The DNA here is from genome assembly GCA_002505495.1 of Euryarchaeota archaeon UBA59. Lineage (GTDB taxonomy): Archaea > Thermoplasmatota > Poseidoniia > Poseidoniales > Thalassarchaeaceae > MGIIb-Q1. Next base: position 16,842 of record DAVI01000035.1, read on the forward strand.
GGCAGTGGAGGTTGGCGAATGAGTGACCTGTTCTCCTTTGCCGGCACCGCACAGGCGGGTTACGCGCAGCCTGCGCCACTCCTCTCGGAGGAAGAGACCAGCGGTTGCATCCCAGACTCGATGCGACGCTCAGCAGCGCCCAGATGGCCGCGGGCGAGCGAGCCGGAACTGGTACGGCACTACACTTGGCTCTCAACGAGGAACTTCGG
>DAVI01000035.1:17233-19607 GCA_002505495.1 Euryarchaeota archaeon UBA59
ATCTTCTACGAGATGCAGGAGATGTTGGAGCACTGCTCCGGCATGGATCAGGTGACGCTGCAACCGGTTGCCGGCGCACAGGGTGAATTCACCGCCATTCGCTGCTTCCAGGAGTTCCATCGAAGCAACGGCGAAGAGAGCCGTGACAAGGTCATCGTTCCGGATTCTGCCCACGGTACGAACCCCGCCTCAGCAGCGATGTGCGGCTACCAGATTATCGAGATTCCAAGCGCTGACGATGGCCGCCTCGACCTCGATGCGCTGCGCGCCGTCGTCGGCCCGGATACCGCTGCGATGATGATCACCAATCCATCGACTCTCGGCCTCTTTGAGCCGGAAATCGTAGAGGCTACCGAGATAGTCCACGCTGCCGGCGGCCAGATGTACTACGATGGTGCCAACTTCAACGCCATTCTCGGCAAGACCTCACCCGGCTTGATGGGCTTCGATGCGGTCCACTACAATCTCCACAAGACCTTCTCTCAACCACACGGTGGGGGCGGCCCTGGCTCGGGTCCAATCGGAGTCAAGTCACATCTCGCCCAATACCTACCAAAACCGATAGTAGTTCGCTCGCCAGACCCCGACGGTCTGGAGGGCTGGTGGTACTCTTGGGAAGACCCGGAACAGAGCATCGGAAAGGTCCAGCAATGGCACGGAAACGCTGCCGCAGTCGTGCGAGCGTGGGCCTTCTACCGTCGCTACGGCCGCGACTTGGAGAAGATGAGTGAGCACGCCGTGTTGAACGCAAATTACCTTCGCCATCGGATTATGAATCCAAGTCCTGAACAGGCCGAAAAAATCACTGCAATGCCAATCGACGGAGCACCAGCGGAAGTTGTGAAACACGAGTTCACACTGAGCCTCAGCCCGGTCAAGGAAGCGACGGGAGTCAGCGGAAAGGACGTGGCGAAGAGGCTGCTCGACTACGGCTACATGGCGCCGACGCTCTACTTCCCGCAAATCGTGCCGGAATGCCTCATGTTCGAGCCGACGGAAACCGAGTCAAAAGAGGTCCTAGACAAGTTCGCCGACGACTTCCTCGCCATCCTCGCCGAGCCTCCCGAGTTGGTCACCAGCGCACCTCACACGACTCTCGTCAGTCGTGTCGATGAGGTATGGGCTGCGAGAAATCTAGTGCTCAGACACCCACTTGAATGAGGATTTTTCAATCTGTCAAGGGAGCGTTTGCTTCAATTACTTCTCATCATCGTGAGCCTAAAGGCTCAAAGGTGATTATAGTGGTAAATCGACCTCATCGAGGTCTCTTTCTTGCAGTTCTGATGTTGTTGATGCCACTGACTCCAATGTTGATGGCAACACCTGTTCAGGCGGGTGGACCGTATGGTGGAACTGCTGCCCCGCTCGATGTTCTGATGCTCGGCAGCGGCAACATCGACGACCCGGTCATCGTCGGCGACTCACAAGGGAATTTCAATGTCATCTGGGTTGAGAATAACACCAAGTTGATGTATGCTCAAATCGATTCAGCAGGGACGATTGTCAATGGACCGGTGGCGCAGATGTTCGGTGCCTTCAACGTCAAGCATTCATTGGCGATATCCATCGATGACTCAGATATCCTTCACTATGTTTGGATTCAAGAGACGCAGAACGGACCTTGCCTCAGGTATGTGGCAGCTGATCCATTTTCAGATACCGACACCAGCGACGATTGGTTTTCTCCAACCGACCATTCCTACGGAAGCGTGGTCTGCAACAATCAACAGGGCTACGAAATCGACAATCCGGCAATCGTCGCAGACTCGCAAGGTGCGGCTCATGTGGTTTGGGAGAGCAATGAGGACCCGCTCAACAATCGGCACTGGTTACCCGGAATTCATTACGCGATGATGGAGGCGAACTGGACAACGCAAGTGCCCAACAGCCCGATTTTCGATACGATGCTAACAACCGAGGTGAGTAAATCGACCCATCCAGAACTTGCAATAACCGCGAATGACGAGGTGGTGGTGACCTGGCAGGATAGTCGAGGTAGCATGGTCGAGGTGACGGCGATTCTGCCCTCGACGGGGTCGATAACCGACGAGTGGAATGACTTCTGCCTCATCATGTACGGTGGCACCGACGGGACTGGTTGGAGCGCACCGGGATTGAAGCAGATGGCCGACGATGCGGAAGTAGTCCTCCTTGAGACCCTGTATTCTCTGGGCGACTACATCCCCTGGGCTGGGAACCAGAATAACTGCGCCGGCCATTCAACCGGCCAACGCTCACGCTCGGTGATGCTGACTCCTCAAGACGACTCGGGTGAGGTTCGGAAGTTGCATCGGACGATGTATAACGGAGCCAGCAACAACTGGGGAAACCAGTACAAGGACTGGGGGCCGGGCGCAACCTGGGCGTGCCTCTC
>DAVI01000035.1:19801-20305 GCA_002505495.1 Euryarchaeota archaeon UBA59
CAACATGTGGTCTCACGCGCTCGACTTGGCCCACTGTCCTAGCAGCGGAGTCAGCACCGGCCCTCGCACTTGTAGCGGATACAACGACCGTTCTACCGATATCGCGGGTTCGGCTTGGGGATGGCCGAGTACTGGCACCAGCATCGAACAGCTCTACAACACCCTGCTCAATGTCGTACACTCCGGTTCACCCGAGATTTGGACTACCGTCCTCGACCCATACGCCCTTCTCAATGACCCGAGCCACACAAGGGGGACACCCGGCCACTCGGAGGTTGGAGGGCAGTATGTGGAGAGCACCGGTTGGGGAGGCGTGATGGGTGACCACTTCGTGGTGGTGAACGATACCCGAATCACCGACGACTACGCCTCTTCCACTCGACCGCAGGTCGAAATCGCGTCGAATGGATACTTCGAATTCATCTGGACTGACAGTCGCGGGGTTGGCGGGGTGAGTCGCTCCGATTCTCAGGAGATTTACTGGAGGCGAGTCAATCTCAACGC
>DAVI01000035.1:20511-24696 GCA_002505495.1 Euryarchaeota archaeon UBA59
CTGGGTGGAGCACGATGAGCAGTCGGGAGTCAACATCTCATACACTCGCTCGATGGATGCGAAACAAGGCCAACTCCAGGGTGCGCCGACTCCTTGGTGGACATATTGCAGCAGCGGCGACTCATCGTTTGGCTGTCGGACTGCAGTCTATGACGTCTCTCCGTGGGACAGCGACAAGATGGGGGCGGGTGGGAGAGCGGTTCTGGTCGACCCCGATGGCAACGACGGCAGTCCGCCGGCTCTTGGAATAACGAGCGACAGACGGAGGACAGCGGCGGTAGCGTGGATTGATTCGGACCCCTGTGGCACGACGAGCACAATAACCGGAGAGCATCTCTGTCTGCGGAGGATCCAACGTAGTCTGCTGCAACTCGACCCCGAGGTGCCTAATCTCGCTCGGACTTTGGAGCCCGGTGAGCAGGTGACGATGAACTTCACAATCGAGCATCTCGGTGCTGTTGGAGCAGCGGTGATGGATGCCCACTTGATTTGGGATTCAACGATGTCATCACATTGGGATGTCACAGCGGTCGCCGGTAGCGGCCAAGGCGCAACCCTACTGACTCCTATTGACGCTAATTTCCAAATTGATTCGGGTGGGACGATGCCAATTTCAATAACGATTGTCGCACCATCCAAACATGCTGCAACAGAACAGGAACATCACCTGCCGAGCCTCTCAATAGTTTCCTATGATGGCAACCACATCGATGATATCCGTCTAGACATCACCCTAGATGTCGACCATTTCCTGTCGTGGAATCTTACTCAGGACCGAATCGAAATCGAACAGGGAAACAGCGGAGTTCTGTCCATCGAACTGGGAAATCACGGAAATCTCTACGAAAATGTCGAAATTCCTAGTGCTGAATCCCTCATAGGGCGGACTATCTGGGGGTTGCCGTTCGGCTGGGAAGTCAGTTTCCCAACTCATTTCGACGACCTTGCCGACGGTTCCTCAATCACCAAGTTGCTCACCATAGATGTTCCTGACTTCCAAAACCCGGGTGAGGTCAACCTGACCCTCTATGCATCATCCGGCAAAGTGAGTGACCCCGAACAGACGACGGGTGCGACTACCAGTCACACAATCACCGTCGAGGTACTTCGTAAGCGAGCAGGAAATGTGGTCTTCGAGTTGTGGGATTCTCTCGAGCAGGTTTCTCCGGGTGAATGTGGCATATTCGACATTCGAATATCAAAGCACTACGGAGACGACGATGTCAAGTTCATTTTGGTAGACGGGCCGGTGGATCGGCCCGGTTCAATCGATGAAGGCACCTGGCGGCAGGACCATTGGACTGCCGAAATCGACTTCTCACTACTGCCGGGTGGAAATTCCGTACCATTCGGGTCAGGACGCTACTTCACTGACGGAATGACCAGGAAAATAATCGTAACAATCTGCTCCCCAACACAGGCCCTTGCGGCCGAGCGCGACTCGCTCACGCTTCGGGCAGAACTGATGACAGACTCCCTCGCCTTCGACGAGGTTTCGATGGAGGTTGAGGTTATTCCAGAACAAGCACTAGTTGCCACTTGGGATGCATCACCGACCAGCATAGAGCCGGGACAGACTTTCGAGGTGACCACGACCGTCGCCAACATCGGAAATGTGCCACAGACCTTCGAGGTGCGGCTCGGCGATGAAATCGCTGACTGGCATATCGAGATGGATGCCGACCAGCCAACCGGCCTTGCGGTGGGCTCCAGCACAGTGATGGTACTCCTCGTCACAGTTCCGCTGACCGCAATTGCAGACGACACGACGATCGTCATCGAATTCCATTCAGTGACCGACCAAGATTCCTATCGCACCCAAATCATCGGTTACATCGAGGTGCTACCGCGCATCGACTTGCAGTTGCATCTGGCCGATGGTCAGAAAGGCGTACTGGACCTCCGTCCCGGAGATACCACCGACATCGCATTCATCGTCGTGAACGCTGGTAACTGGGCCGAAGCGCCATGGTTGGAAAATCACACCACCGGTGCGGGAGGGGGTCTGTCCGTAGAACCGAGGTTGGACGGATTGAGCGGTTTACAGACGAAGTGGTATGTGGTCGAAAATGCCGGCACCCCCCTCGCTCTCTACACGGAAATATTGCCAGGCCCCGCAGGCCGACTCAGGCTCCCCACTCTGCAGCCCGGCGAAAGTGTCCCGGTCGTATTCCGAATGAGCCTCTTCGGTCACCCCGGTTGGGACTCCGATGATCTGGGTGTTCGACTCCGTTCGGTGACTGGTTACGCTGCAAGCGGCGGTGATATCGATGCGGACGGAAAGTGGCTGACCGAGGACAACAATGAGCAGATAATCAGATTCAACATCTTTGCCCCGGAACTCTATGTTTTGGAGGTCACGGAGGAGCTGGATGGCGATGAGGTGAGATTACAAGTCAAGATTCAAAATTCCGGGAACGACCCTGCCGAGAACCTGTTGGTGCGGATTTGTGACATGACCCTTGAGCGGGCTGAAGCAGCCGGATGCGACCGGAATGATGCGATTGCCGAGCAGAGAATTCCGTACATCGGACCCGCTGTTGATGGCGTACCGACCACTCATGTGATTGCGGTCCGGGTGTCGGGCGGCATCTCCCCGATAGTGGTGGCCGTCGACGCTGAGAACGAGGTCATTGAAGCCGACGAGTCGAACAACATGATGGAGAGGGAGTTGATTCTCGTCGGAGGAGGGAGTTCGGATGGCACGACCCAGGAGTTGATTGAATTCGCTTCCCAAAACGGATTGATGGTTCTGATGTTGGCTCTTTGGGCGGCAATCGTGCTACTCGTCTTCACAACCTGGCGCAGTAGGACAAGGGAGCGCGGCATGTCAGCTCCGGGCGTTTGGAGGGAAGACGATGGCTGGGGCGATGAGATGATGGATATGTCGAGCAAGCCGAAGAAGAAGGGGCTGTTCAAGTCGAAGAAGGAGCCATCCACTGGAGATGACATGCAGATTGCCACCATCCACTCGATGGATGCGCCAGATGGCGGCAGGTCTGTTGACACAAGTGACCTCGAACTCACACCAGATGACCCGCCTCCATCCTCTGCACCAGAAGGGGCGTTGGCTCCATTGGGGTCCGAGAGTTACGACCCGACAGAGAAGAAGGTCAAGAAGGACGAGAAGACCATCGGGGACATCATCGACGATCTGTGGTGAGCCGCTCCGCTCGCCTCTGGCGCCACTCATCTCAATGCTGATGGCTAACTATGGGAATTGATTAGCAAGGGGCAGGTCGCATCTATTGATGGAGGCAGAACTCGACTCAAACTGGGTAGAGGGTGACCCTCTTTGGTGGCCTCGTTCGAAGATTCCCGGTGGCGAGCGCAAGGGGGTGACTGAGGTCGACCCGCCCGAAGCTTGGGCTGTCTGGCGCAGACAGCGACTGAAGCCGCCCCTGCCTCGTTTCGTCCTCGCGCCCGCGTGGTCACTCCTGTTTTTCGTCTGCTCAATAATCCCACTCGTCTTTCCCGGCAGAACACCCGATGACCAGACAGTCGCACTGGTTCTGTTCGCAGGTGCGTTCTTCCTCTTGCTGATACAGCCGATGAGGATTGCAAACCAGCAACCGGATGGCTCGATGTTCCGATGGAAGGCTTGGCTGATGTTCGGTGATAGGGCCGGCCTCGGAGTATTGGCGGTGACCGCAGGAGGAGGGCTTCTGACCTTCGCCGCTCACATCGTCGTGGATGTTCGTTGGGGTTGGGCTTCGTACGCCCTCTTCTTCCTACTCTGGCTGCACATCCTCTATCGTAGTGCAAACTCTCTCTCGCCCCCCTCCGCTCGATGGCTCGCAAGGGTCGAGGTGGCTTCTCAAGACCTCTCGGAGTGTCCGGAAGGATGGCAGCGGAAAAGCCATTTTTGGAAGCGAGGGCCAATATTCGAGCGGAAACTTGCTGGTGGGAGGCGGCTGGAATTGTATGGGGTGAGCCGCGCCGGAGCCGATTTCATCGCATTTCATCTGCGCCACTCATCCGGCTTGTTGCACGACCCATTTGCGAACCCAGAGGCGGTGGTCTCCTTTCACTCAGGGCCGCTCGGCGGTTGTGGGCCGCGGCTCTCTGGCTTGCAGGCAGAATTGGTTGCCCCACCACTTGAGATTCCTGAGATGGAGTGGCCGAGGAGCCTCATCCCACCGTCCGAAGAGGAATGACGAAGAACCCTGATGCTGAACTCCAGCG
>DAVI01000035.1:24766-26277 GCA_002505495.1 Euryarchaeota archaeon UBA59
CGAATTCGCCTCGACGCCTCGGGACTGATTCGCCTCTACATAGCCCGCCTCGACGAGCCGACCATCACTCCCCGCTGGCTGCCCGGAGCAGATCCGCTGACCGGTCTGCTCCCCCCTAGTGAGTTGATGGGATTGCCAGTTCCACTGCAAACGAGGCTGCTCCGACTCAGCGAGCAGGTGGCTGAAACACGCCCCCAAGTCGGGCCGTGGTGCGCCCGCGGATTTGTCGCCGCCGCAAGCCTTGGCGCACCCGGGCTGGCGATGGGACTGTTGGATGCGTGGTGCAACGAGCGCTGGCCTACTCGATTGGAGGGGCGGGCTCGGCTGATGATCAGGGTGCTGAATCGTCGCCTTCGCAACGGGATTGTGCGGGAGCGGGAGTGGCCGCAGGGAGTTCTCAACCTGGAGGATTTTCCAGCAGGTGTCGTTCCCTTGGTGGTGCGTCATCGGCAGTGGCTCCGAGGCCGGCGCGAGTATGAGGTCGTCAGCGCTGGCGACCGTCTCTCACCGGGGCGTTGGCATTGGAAGTTTGACCAGGCCGGGCTGGGTGAGGTAGTCACCCGCCTACCCCTCGAAGTCTCTCATCTCATAGACGGCAGGGCTTTGAACCCCCCTCGGGTCGAACGGCTCAATGGACATCTGCATCGTGCTGGGCAGCAAGTCCGACCTGCCGGTTGCCAACAAGTGCACAGCGGTGCTTGAGGAGTTCGGAATCGACCACGAGGTTCGTGTGGCGAGCGCACACCGCGCACCCAAATATCTCGAAGAGGTCGTTGAAGCCGCACTCGCAGATGGCTGCAAGATTTTCATCGGCATGGCGGGTATGGCAGCAGCGCTACCAGGCGTGGTCGCTTCGATGACTTCACTGCCTGTCATCGGAGTCCCGGTCGGCGGCAAGGTGCCGCTCGACAGTCTGCTGTCAATCGTCCAGATGCCGCCGGGAATGCCTGTTGCGTGCGTTGGCGTAGACCGTGGTGATAATGCCGCAGTTCTCGCGGTCCAGATGCTGGCGCTTGGCGATGAGGAGTTGGCCGTACGCTTTTCGGCGTGGCGCGCTGCTCGGACAGCCGGCGTCATTGCAGATGATGAGTCCCTGAGGGAGGAGTGAGCATGTTGGAGACTATCCATCTGATTGACGAGGCTATCGAGAAGTTGCAGAACCAAATCGATGACACCGCAATAATCGCCTGCTCGGGTGGTATCGACTCGTCGGTTGCGGCAGTTCTCGCAAGCCGCGCCGTTGGCGACCTTCTCCACTGCGTCTACGTCGACACCGGCTTGATGAGAAAGAACGAGACCGAAGAGGTCGAGAGAATGCTCGATGAACTTGGAATCAAGCTCACCACGGTATACGCGGCAGATCGCTACTTCGAAGCTCTTGCAGGTGTGACGGAACCGGAGGAAAAACGCCATATCATCGGTGAACTGTTCATCAGAATCTTTGAGGATGAGCAGAAGAAAGTCGGCGCGAAATACCTTGTTCAGGGGACTATTGCTCCCGACTGGATTGA
>DAVI01000035.1:26394-26837 GCA_002505495.1 Euryarchaeota archaeon UBA59
GAACCGCTCCGTGATTTCTACAAGGATGAGGTGCGCGAAATGGCACGCTCCCTCAAAATCCCCTCCTCCGAGAGACAACCCTTCCCCGGGCCCGGTCTGGCCGTGCGGGTGCTCGGAGAGATTACACCGAAGAGGACTGAGGTCTGCCGCGAGGCGTGTGCGATTGTCGAAGAGGAGTTGGAGGCGGCTGCAGCTGCGGGGTTGATGGAAATCCCTTGGCAGTATTTCGCGGCATTACTGCCTGTTCGAAGCGTCGGCGTGCACGGTGATGTGCGGGTTCACGGTGAGACTGTAGTCGTGCGAGCGGTGCAGAGCCTTGACGGTATGAGCGCCCGCTATTCGGAGATTCCAAACGAGGTGCTCGAGAAGATTTCAATCAGGATCACAAACACCCTGAAGGGCGACATTAACCGGGTGGTATACGACATCACCCACAAGCCGCC
>DAVI01000035.1:27009-29751 GCA_002505495.1 Euryarchaeota archaeon UBA59
GTGAGAATCATTGTATCTGTGACTGAGATGTCACCGTCGTTCACCAACAGTTCAATCTCGTATGTACCCGGCTCATTGGGTGCGACCACCGTTGCTATGGCCTCACTTCGGTCTGAGATGTCTAAGTTAGCGGTCGAAGACCAAGTGTAGCGCAGGGACGGGAGTGGAAAGCCGTCCGGGTCGGTGCTTTGAGAGCCATCCAAGGTGATGAGTTCACCCGCCACTGCGGTGATGTCTGGCCCTGCGTTGGCAACGGGGGGGACATTCTCAGAGTCCTGTGTATCTACTGAGCCGGTCGTTGTGGCGCTGAATTCCCCATCGGAGATGGTCAAGGATATCGAGTAGATTCCTGCTTCAGCGTACTCGTGCACGGGTCGTGGAAAAGTAGAGCCATTGCCGTCCCCGAAGTCCCAGAGATAGGTCAGTAGTTCTTGGTCTAGAACTATGGGCTTGAATTCGAATATCCCCTCGTCCACCGGTACTGCAGTAAGTTCCTGGATAATCGGTGCCTCGTTGACATAATCCCAGACATCGACCCAACCAGTCGCCACACCACCGCGCATGTCGGACACCAGCACATTCACCCTCATCCCCTCTGTGTCGGGAAAGGTGTGCTGAACTGGTGTGCCGCTCCCAAACCGTTCGGGGGCATAGAATGTGTTCATGCCGACCTCAAAGTTCCAGAAGATGGCGAGTTCGTCGCCATCAGCGTCGTCGGCTTCGATGCTGAACAGGAATCCGGCATTGCCGGCGGTGGCTACGACATCAGATATGACTGGAGGTGTGTTGCCCAGCTGCTCACCTAGCACGATTTGGACGGTGGTGGAGTTGTCGGTAACATTGAGGGCGGTGATGTGAATGCCAACCTCACTATTGCTGTATGTTCTGCCTTGGAGAAGTAGGAAGTCGCTGCTGCTCGCCGAAGGAGTATCTGGGGTGGCGTCTTGTGCCTTCGCCAACCACTTGGGATAGCCGTACTGGTCTCGGGGTGCCGCGTGGTTGATGATGACCCCGTTTAGAGGCTCAGTTGACATGTTTTGCTCGCCAAGCTTGTTAGAGAGTTCGGGCTCCAAGACCTCGCGAACCTCGAGGTACTGGAAGTGTTCTGTGCTGATGAGTTCGCCGTTCACCTCCTCCTCCACAATTCCCATGGAAATGCGCAGGGCGTGAGGTGACTCACCCTCTAGGGGTCTGAGTGTGTACTCGCCGCTAGTGGTGACCAGTTCCACCTGCTGGTCATCCAACCAACCTAACTGGTGTTTGTAGACGGCTCCAAAGTGGCGCCAAAGTGGCGAGGAGCCCATCGTGTCATACTGGTTTCCGTAGGGGTCCACTTCGCCGCTGTCGCTACCGTCGAACTCAGCGTGAGAGAGACCGAAACTATGGCCCAATTCGTGGCTCATCGTATTACGGGTCGACGTCGTGTTTGCGAACCGTTTGACATCACAGCGAGAGGCGAGAATCTGGATGGTCTCGTCTTCGGTGGTGACATTGTAGTACTGGACGCCTTGAGTCGAACTGCTGCGGGCGGTGTAGTCCTGAAGGCCGACTACCATCCTGTCATACTCTGTGATGTCGTAGCCATCTGCGAGGACCGCCTGATAGACGCTCTGTCTAGCATGTGCCGCCTCATCGAGGGCGTACCAACCGGCGATTGTCCAATTGATCCACACCCTGCCGTATGACACCTCTTCGAACCACGCTCCGACATCTGCGATGATGGATTCAACCTCGTCAGTCGTCAAGTTGGGAGACGAATCCACCGGGTGGACAAGAATGAGCAGGATCTTGTTCTCACCCTCCCAAAGGTCCACGGTCGCTTGGGCTTGCTCCTCCAACTCTGTCTGATTTCCCTGGGGTTCCTCAAGTTCCTCGTGGTCCTCGGGTTCGGTCGTCTCCCAGTAGTAAAAGCACGAGCCGTCGTTCACCTCGGCGCTCGGCTCGTGGTTCAGTGCGAATGGGTCAGTGCAGCCGGCAATCAAGTCGACAGTATCGTCACTTTGAGTTTGGCCATCACCGCCTTGAAGGCAACCTGATAGAAGAGGAAGCAGGAAGAGCATCGCTGTCAAGCAGGCGAGAGAAGTTGGTCTGACCAGCGACCCTACCATGTTGGTCGGACTGCCGCTTGGGGTGATAACCACTATTGCAGGATGCTACGGATTCGTCCGAACATGCGGTTTTAACAAAAGCGCGGCGAGTCATGGTTCGTAAGCGCCGTGTGCAGGGTTTGAACCTGCGACCTGCGGATTAACAGTCCGCCGCTCCACCAGCTAAGCTAACACGGCAACGGCCCGCCCACTGACCCTCCCTTCATGAATGAATCGGGTTGAGTCGGAGTGGTCGATTCGCTGGCGGCGAGCCCCTAGGGCTCGGAACATGCCACATCTGCACGACCGGGGGTGGGTTCAAGTGCTCCTCACTCCTCTTGTAATTCGTGATATCCACCATGGAGCCCCGGACTATCGGGCGCGGCAGGGCGCTGATGCTCGCAGCCGTGATGATGCTGGGAGTTCTTTCAGCAGGAGTTCCGAACGTCACCGCAGCACACGGAACTGAGACCGTATCACTCTCAAGCGTGACCAACAGTTCAGCGAAGGTGGATGTCACAAATCTGGATGTAAACAACACATACTACTGGTGGGTCTACATCTACAAGCCCGATGGCAGCTCCTATGCAGCTAGCGGATATAGATCCATCACAAACACCGTCAATGGCTCGTTCAACTTCACTTGGATTACGCC
>DAVI01000014.1:0-166 GCA_002505495.1 Euryarchaeota archaeon UBA59
CTTCCTCATTCTGCTTTGGGGCGGGGCAGACCGAAGATATGCGGCTCAGAAGTTCTTCATCTACACCTTCACGGCGAGCGTCATAATGCTGCTCGGAATTCTCGTGATGTACTACTTCACCTACACTCCGTACTGGGAGGGTAACCTCACCGGGCGCTCCTTCGAC